>JACKOP010000001.1:335654-671309 GCA_024234165.1 Pseudomonadales bacterium | reverse complement strand
GGCATGAACTTCGATCAGAGCGTATCGCCTTGGTCGATGCCGGAGCTGCGCTGGTACTGGGGCTATCCGCTGGTGTGGCTGGTCATGCTCACTGTCGCTGGCTCACTGATCTGGTTCTTCCGCCGCAAGCAGTGGCTGTAGACGGGTCTGCAGCGGGTGTCGCAAAAGACTCCGATCGTCGATACGAGCAGCGCGGGACGATGCCTTTGCATCGGGGGGCGTGCGCCGCAGGGATGCGGCGCTCGAGCCTGCAGGGATGCATTTACGGCGTCCCACCGATGCGAAGGCATCGTCACGCGCAGACCATGCAACGTTCGAGAACCTTTTGCGACACGCTCAGCAGGGCGCCTGCAGTCAGCGGTGTCGGCGGTGTCAGCGGTGTCGGCGGTTCCGCAATGGTCTGCTTTTGCGTATCCTTCACGCCTTTTTCGCGGAGTTGCGACGCATGGACCTGTTCGATTTCGCACCCGGCAGGGAAGGTTACTACGGCCGCTACGGTGGAGCCTTCCTGCCGGAGATCCTGCATTCGACGATCGAGGAGCTGCGCGCGGGGTTTCGTGGCGTGAAGCAGGACCCCGCGTTCTGGCAGGAATACCGCCAACTCATGCGCGACTACTCCGGTCGCCCCACACCGGTCACGCACCTGGCGAACCTGTCCCGCCAGCTCGGTGGCGCGCAGATCTACGTGAAGCGCGAGGACCTCAACCACACCGGATCACACAAGATCAACAACGTGATGGGGCAGGGGCTGCTCTGCCGGCGCCTCGGCAAGACACGCGTGATCGCCGAAACCGGTGCCGGTCAGCACGGTTTCGCAACGGCAACGATGGCGGCGAGATTCGGCTTTCGCTGCCGTATCTACATGGGGGCCGTCGACGTTGCACGCCAGCGTCCGAACGTGTTCTGGATGGAGAACCTCGGTGCCGAAGTGGTGTCGGTCGAGGACGGCCAGCGTACGCTGAAGGATGCGATCAACGAGGCGATGCGCGACTGGGCGACGAACATGGCCGACACGCACTATGTGCTCGGCACGGCCTGCGGTGCGCATCCGTTTCCGGAGATGGTGAGCTGGTTCCAGTCGATCATCGGGCTGGAGGCACGCGAGCAGATCCTGGCCGCAGCCGGTCGCCTGCCCGATCGTGTCTACGCCTGTGTCGGCGGTGGTTCGAACGCGATCGGGATCTTCCAGGGGTTTCTCGATGACGCGGATGTCGAGTTGGTGGGCTGCGAGGCCGGCGGCTTCGGCGCCGGCAAGGGACAGCATGCTGCGCGCCTTGCCTACCATGATGCATCGGTCGGGGTTGCGCAGGGCTTCAAGACCTATTTCCTGCAGGACGAGCAGGGCAACATGCTGGAGACGCACTCGGTGGCGGCCGGTCTCGATTACATCGGGGTCAATCCGATCCTGGTCTGGCTGTGGGAGCAGGGACGCGTACGCTTCGAGGCGGCGACCGACGCCGAGGTCGCCGAAACCCTGCGGCTGGTGATGCGCAGCGAAGGGTTGATCCCTGCACTCGAGAGCACGCACGCATTCGTGCGAGCGGTCCGGGAGGCACCGTCGCTCGGGCGTGATGCGGTGATCCTGATCAACCAGTCCGGGCGTGGCGACAAGGATATCTTCACGGTTGCCGATGCACTCGGTGACTCCAACTGGAAACGCTTCATCGGCGCCAAGGCGGCACAGTATGCAGTTGAGTGATTATCTGGACCAACGGCGTGCACTGCGCCGGCCGCTGGTGATGACGCACGTGGTCTGCGGTTATCCGAGTTTCGAGGACAACTGGCGCGAACTCGAGATCATGGCCGCTGCCGGCGTCGATCTGGTCGAATTGCAGTTTCCGTTCTCCGAGCCGTCGGCCGACGGTCCGCTGTTCGTGAAGGCGAACCAGGCGTCGCTGGCGCGTGGCACCACGGTTGAGCAGTGCTTCGATTTCATGGCGCGTGCGAGTGCCAGTTTCCCGTTTCGGCTGCTGATGATGGGTTACTACAACACGGCATTCCGCATGGGGCACGCGGTCTTCGTCGAGCGGCTCGCCAGGGCCGGTGCGGTGGGCTTCATCCTGCCGGACCTGCCGATCGAGGAAGCCGGCGAGCTGCATGCACTGGCGCTGGCACGTGATCTGGCGCCGATAATCCTGATGACTCCGACCAGCAGCGACGATCGTCTGGCACAGCTCGCAGCGGCGGCACACGGTTTCGTTTACGTGGTCGCCCGCAAGGGAGTCACCGGATCCAGTACCGCGATGGACGAGGGCGTCGTGGCGTTGCTGGCGCGTTGCCGGCGTGTGACCAGGCTGCCGCTTGCGCTCGGCTTCGGAGTTGCGACGGCTGCGGATATCGAGTTCATCGCCGACCATGCCGATATCGCGATCATCGGTACCGCAGCGCTGCGAGCGTGGGAAGCCGGTCGCGACGAAGGCCTGCGCGATTTTTTCGCTGCCCTGGCGTTGCCCGCATAGTTGATCGTCGGCATGAATGCCGACCTGCGTGGGTCGGGTTTCAACCCGACAGGGGCCGTCGGCATGAATGCCGACCTACATGTACCGGCGCAATCCCCCGTCGGCATGAATGCCGACCTACAGGTGCAATGCCAGCCGGTGTGGGTCGGGTTTCAACCCGACAGGGGCCGTCCGCATGAATGCCGACCTACAGGGGAAAACGGGCAATGATCGCGGTGACGGTCTCGTCGACGATGCGCTCGCGCGCGGCGACGCTGCGCCCCGGAACCAGCCGGCGTGTAACGGCACCGCGCCATTGCAACTGGCGGCTGGCGGGATCGATGAAGTCGATGAACAGGGTGCCCTCGGTGTACTGATCGACGTCGATGTCACCACCAAACGTCAGCGCGTGACTACAACGCCAGCAATGCGTGTAGGACCAGCCGAGGTTGTAGTCGCGGATGCGGGTGCGGTTTTCGGTTGTCACCAGGAAACTGACCAGCAACTGTGCCTGTTCCGGTTCCACGATCTGGTAGCCGCGGGCTTCGAGCGCAGCGGTAAGTGCGCGCCGGATACGATTCTGCAGCAGATCGTCGCTGGCGATCGCCGGCGAGTTGGACACGGCGTCGGAATCGACGATCGCAACGGTGCGGGCCCGGTTGAGATCGTAGTCGGGGTTGTAGTCGGTCACCACACGTGGGGCGACGCTGCATGCGCCGACCGTGAGCAGCAGCGACGCCATGGCGAGCATGGCGCCGATGCGTTGAAGAGCGTAGCGCATGGGTACTGCCTCCGAAACGGTTTGTCAGCGATGTGCGGACCGGTTGGCGAACAGCACGCGGCGCCAACCGGAGCGCTCGAAGGGCCGCCAGCCGTTTTCGGGTTGGCGGAGCCGATCTGCCAGGACGTAGTAGGCCAGCGGGTTTGCCCCGAAGCCCATGTGGCTGCTGAAGACGTGGATATTCTCCATGAAAGCCCCTTCCGGCGGGCACGCGATGCTCGGGTGCACGAAGCCGTCGCTGCGACTCCAGACGATCGACAGCGGCACTTCGATCGGCACGCGTGCCATGGTGTTCCAGCGGCGCAGATCACGTTCATCGGGTTCGGGAGAGTCGATCAGCCGCCGCATCACCGGCCACAGGATCGTTGCACGCGGGTCGCCGAAAGGAGAGCCCAGCGTGATCACCTGGCGCACCAGATCAGGGAAGCGCGCGGCGATCTGGCGGGCATAAAGCCCGCCCAGACTCCATCCCACCAGTGAAGCCCGGCGACCGGTACGCTTGTGGATCTGGTGCAACTGCTCACCCATCGTGGTCACCACCCGATGCATGAACTCGAGCACGCCGTCTATGTCACGCGTCGTCGCCGGATCCATGTTGCGTCCGAGTGGCCACGGATGCGCTTCGTAGCCCCAGTGCGTGATGTAGCGCCGCATCAGCGCCATGCTGCCATTGCCGCCGCCGTAGCCGGGCAGTGTGATCACGGGGTGACCGTCGCCTTTGGGTTGGCGGCAAAGCCAGCGGTGTGCCGGCAGCATGGTCATGAGTTCCTGCGTTGCGCGCGCAGGCTCGAGCACTGCGAAGATCGGGTTGGGGATCTGGATTTCGGCGTGTTGCTGCATGCGCTGAGGTCTGATTGGCAAGATACTTTACCAAAGGCTAGCAGAGGATCTTCCCCGCGTACAATCCACCATCATGGGTAAACCGCAGCGTACGTCCGTACGGCTCAGGCAGGATGCTGCGGCGGATTCCCCCAGCGTGGCGCACAATCGTGTTCGATGCCCAGTGCGTCGAGTCCGCGCGCGACGATCTGCTCGACGAGGTCATCGATGCTGCGTTCGCCGTGGTAGAACGACGGCGCCGGCGGCAGGATCACGGCGCCGTAGTCGCTCGCACGCAGCATCAGTTCGAGATGCCCCTTGTGCAGTGGTGCCTCGCGCACCATGAGCACCAGCCGACGGCGCTCCTTCAGCGTGACGTCCGCTGCGCGCAGCATCAGGTTCTCGGCATAACAGTTGGCGATTCCGGAGAGCGTGCGGATGCTGCAGGGGGCGATGATCATGCCGTGCGTGAGGAAGGAACCGCTCGCGATCGATGCGGCCAGATTGTCGTTGCGGTGCCAGATATCGCAGCGCGTGCGCAACTCTGCAACGCCGATGCCGGTCTCCACGGCCAGTGTGCGTTCGCCACCCTCGCTGACGATCAGGTGGGTCTCCACGTCCAGGCCCCGCAGGCGCTCCAGCAGGCGGACTCCGTAGACGGCACCGCTCGCGCCGCTTATCCCGACGATGATCCTGCGCCTCATCCCGACCTCCATTCGTACCGCGGCAGTATACGCGTGCGTGCTGCTGCCCGATCACGATGCGGTGGGTTAGACTTCCGGCCCGGTCGCGGCCCTGAACAACGAGTCCTGCAATGTCGCATCTGCTGATCGCTCTGTGTGCCGGTATGCGCGTGCTCCGGGTCCTGTTGCTGTGCGTCGCCAGTACGCTCGCCGTCGCTGCCGAAGTCACGGATGCGACGCAGACACTGCCGAGTCTGGAGGATGTGCAGCGTCAGATCAGCATCCTGGGCGCTGCTGGCAGCGAAGACCCCCTGAACGCCCGCCTGCTCGAGATCCACCAGCGCAATGCGCAGGATCTGGCCGCGATTGCGGAAAACCGTGACAGCAGCGCTCGCTACCTGCGCCTCTACCAGGAAGTGCCCGAGAAGATCGAGCGCTTCACACGCGAGCTGACCGAACTGCAACGCCAGGTGCGTTCGGCGAGCAGCCTTGCCAAGGGGGTGGCGGTGCAGCGGCTGGAGAGCATGCTGCGTGCCACGCGCGCACGTCTGACCGAGCTGCGCGGTGAGGAATCGTCGGTGCGGGCAACGGTGGAGAACCTGCAGTCACGTGTCGAGGCGGCACGCCAGGAGCTGAATGCGCTCACCACGAGTGCCGCGGTGCCGGACAAGAAGCCGGCAATCGTGGCGGGGGAAAATCCCTCGATGACGCGAGCGCGCCAGGAGCAGTGGCTGATAGGGCGCGAACTGCGCGCGAGCCGGATCGCGCGGCTGGAGACCGAGATCCAGACGGTACCGGACCGTCTCACGGCTGCACAGTTGCGACTGAAACTGGTCACGGCGCAGCGGGAGCAGGAAGAACACTTCCTCGATGAACTGCTTGGCATGGACAGCCTGAAGCGGATTGCCGAGGCGGACAAGCTGCGTGAGCAGGTACGGCAGGGCCTTGCCGAGGCAACGTCGCCTCTGGCGGAGCTGATGGCGTTGCACGACGAGATCACGCGTCTCGCCGATGAGTATGTCGAGGTGGTCGCGCGCTCGGAGGCGATCGGTGCCGACGTTGCCACGGAAAGTGCACGTGCCGTCGATATCGCCAACATCTACGAAAGCACGCGCCAGCAACTCGAGATCGCAGCGCTCAGCGATGCGCTCGGGCCGGTGCTGGTGGCGCAGTATCGCAAGCTGGGCAGTTACGGACAGTCGGGCGACAAGCTCGAAGCCGTCGCGGAAATGCTCTCGACTACACGGTTGCGCGAGTTCCAGATCACGCGTCTGCTGGCAGCGGAGGTACAGTCGCGTGAAGTCGTCTATCGCGCCATCGACGCACAGCAGTCGCCGGAGACTGCCGAGCGGGTCGCCACGCTCGCCGAGGCGGATCGGTTGCTCGGCGATCGTAGCCGCTTGCTCGACGCCTTGAATCGCAGCTACGTGCATTTGACCGGCCAGATCGTCGATCTGGAACAGGCGTATCGACAGCAGTCGGATGCCGCATCCGGGTTCCGCAAGTTGATCGATCGCAACCTGATCTGGATGAAATCGCACCCCGGTCTGAGTTTCGTCGATCTGCTGGCGTGGCCGCGTGCAACGTTCGGCCTGTTGCAGACACAGGACTGGGGTGCATTGGGAGTCACGCTGCAGGGGCAGATACGCAAGCATCCGTTGAGCGCAGGTCTTGCGCTGATCGTTGCACTCGTGGTGTGGCGCTATCACAACGCGCTGCTGAACCGGCTGGCCACGCTCAGTCTGCGCCGTATCGGCTGGCGCAACTATCGGTACCGGATGGGGCTCGAGGCGATTGCGATCCATCTGCTGCTGGCGTTGCCGGTGCCGCTGCTGCTGGCCGGTGCCGGCTGGCTGCTTGCACGTGTCGAGGTGCCCGGATCGGCCGCGCAGGCACTGACCGGAGCGTGTTACCAGACGGCGGGTCTCGCCTACCTTTATCTGCTCGTGCTCGGCACGATGGCGCACGAGGGCTTTGCGCGTGCGCATCTGCGCTGGAAGACGGCCCGCGTGCAGAGCGTGCGCCGTCTTCTGCAGGCTGGCCTGTGGGTGATGCTGCCGCTCGCTTTTTTCGCCGCGGCGACGCGGCTGATGACGGTCGATCCTGCAGACCAGTCATACCGCATCAGTGGTCTGCTGGTCACTGCGACGTATTTCATCTTCCTGGTGCTGATCGTGCGTGCTGCGCGCGGCATGTTCGATTCCGTATTCTATTCGCGTGGCCATCCGTGGTTGGCACGTCTCGGTTCGCTGCTTCTGCTGGCGATCATCGTTGCGTTGCCGCTGGTGTTCGTGCTCGATATCCAGGGCTACCACTTCACTGCACGCGAACTGCAGTTGCGCGTGTTTCTTAGCAGTGTGGTGCTGGTGTTCGCCAAGATGATGCTGGACGCCGGACTGCTCGGACTCACCATCGCCGCTCAGCGTTCGCTGGCTGGCGCGCAGGCGCTGCAGTCGACTGGCGACGAGGGTGATGGCGCAGCGCAGGCAAGGAGTGCAGGCGACAGCTTCGACCAGATCGATCTGGAGAAGATGAGTGCGGGGGCAATGGCGTTGCTGCAGGTGCTGGTCGCCGCGGTGGCCGCACTGGTGCTGGCGCTGGTGTGGCAGCAGTTCTTCACGGCCCTGTCGATCCTCGATACGGTCGGTCTGTGGAACTACGTGCAAACGGTGGATGGTGTCGAGGCGGTCTCCACCGTGTCGCTGTTCGATGCGGGTACGGCACTGCTGGTGCTCGGCCTGTCCTTCGTGTTCGCATCCGGGCTGCCGGCACTGGTGGGCGTGCTGTTCTACAACCTGATCACCGAGAGAGGCGTGTTGTATGCGATCCAGACCCTGATCCGCTATGCGGTGATACTGGTGGGTGGGCTGGTATCACTGCACATGCTGGGTTTCGGCTGGTCCAAGCTGCAATGGATGGCGGCTGGTCTGTCGGTGGGAATCGGTTTCGGTCTGCAGGAAATCTTCGCGAACTTCATCTCCGGCCTCATCGTGCTGTTCGAGCGTCCGGTGCGCATCGGTGACATGGTCACGCTCGGCGAGTACAGCGGAACGATCCAGCGCATCCGCATGCGTGCGACGACGATCACGGATTCCGACAATCGCGAAATCATCGTGCCGAACAAGACCTTCGTGACCGAGCGCCTGATCAACTGGACGCTGAGCAGCCCGGTCATCCGGCTCACCATCGATGTGGGTGTTTCCCGCGACAGCGACCCGCGTCAGGTGTGTGCGATATTGCTGGAAATCCTGCAATCGGATTCGCGGGTGATGCGCGATCCGGCGCCGAACGTGACTTTCCGGCAATTTGCGCCGAGTTCTTTCGAGATGCGCTGCTTCGCACACGTGGCGGATATCTCGTTGGGCGCGCCGGTGCAGACCGAACTGTACATGCGGATCGCCGAAGTGTTCCGCGAGCGGGGTATCGAGATCGCCTACCCGCAGATGGATCTGCACCTGCGCGCGGTGGACCCGCAAGCGCGGCTGTGCTGAGTCCGCAGAGCTGCGCGCGGGTGCCGGTCTATATGCGGCGCACGATTTCCGTGACCAGTTGCGTGATCCCGGCGGCTGCATCGCTGATCCGCCCTGCCAGCATGTACGCGGGCGTGCTGAGCAGATTGTTGCGTTCGTCGATCGTGAAGCGATCGACCGCACAGGTCCGGTGCATGCCACCCATGTTCCGGATCGCGGCGGCTGCGGGGTCGTCATCGCGCCCTATCGTGCATTCGACGCCGTTGCCGATCAGGCGCGGCGCCATTGCAGGAGCAATGCAGATCAGTCCGATCGGTTTGCGTTTCGCGTGCATCGCAGTGACGAAGCGTGCAACGTCCTGGTTGACTTCCATCGCGGTGCCGGCCACTGCAAAGTTGCACAGGTTCTTCGCAGCACCAAAGCCACCGGGCAGGATCACCGCGGCATAGTCGGCCGGATCGGCCTCGGCCAGATCCACGATGTCGCCGCGACACAGGCGCGCCGACTCGATCAGCACATTGCGCGTTTCTGCCATCGGTTCGCCGTTCAGGTGGTTGATCACGTGCATCTGCTCGACGTTCGGTGCCATGCACTGATAGGCGATGCCGGCTTCGTCGAGGCGCAACATCACCAGCGTGGCCTCATGGATTTCCGAGCCGTCGAAGACGCCGCAACCGGACAGGATGATGGCTAGTTTCCGGGGCATGTGCTCACTCCATCGGGTCGATTCGACGCTGCGATGATAGGCGATCCGGGCAGCAGCGGTCGCGTCCTCCCGAAGCGATCTTCCGAAGGGATGTCGTGAAGCGATGCCCCCGGCGGGCGCAGAGCCGCTACAATCGGCCGGGTCCTGCAGGGCGGAAGCCGGGATGAACGGGCACGACAAAACGCAAGCGCAGACCGGCGTAGCGGAGCCGGGGCCGTTGGCGCTGGCCGCACCACAGATCGAGGCGCCGGCCGCGGCACCCGTGCCGGAGGCAGACGCCGATCGCCGCCGCCTGTTCCGCTGGTTCTTCTTTGGCGTGTTTGCGTTCCTGCTCTACCAGTTGCTGCTGGTCCTGTCGCTGTTCTCCGACGCGATCATCTGGGCCGCCTCGCTGACGCTGGTGTGCTTTCCCATCCACCGCTTCGTCGCCGGGCATCTGGAGGCGCAGCCCAACCTGGCTGCCCTGTCCAGCACGCTGGCCGTGCTGCTGCTGGTGCTGACGCCCACGCTCGCGATCACCTGGGTGGCCGTGAAGCAGTCGGCGGAACTGTATCCGACCGTGCGTGCGTGGTTCCTCGCGCTGCAGTCGGCCGACGGCGTGTGGTTCGCGGACCTGGTGCCTGATTTTGCGCAGCGCAACTGGGCGCGGCTGCAGGCGTTGCTCGACTCCGGGGGCGAATGGCTCGCGTGGGACCTGGACGAGCTGATGCTCGCGCGGATCCATGCGGCGAGTGCGCAGATCGCGAATTTCGGCGCCGGCGTCGCGCGCAACGTGCTGCTGGGATTCCTCAATCTGCTTGGCATCCTGGTGTTGATGTTCTTCTGCTTCCGCGACGGGCAGCGTTTCCTCGGCTGGCTGTTCTCGATCGTGCCGATGCCGGCCACGCACGCGGAGTCGATCGCGTTCAGGATCTACGAAACCGTGACGGCGGTGATCCGCGGCGCACTGCTCACCGCCGTGATGCAGGGCGTGCTGGCGGTGATCGGCTACCAGGTCGCCGGCGTACCGCTGGCGGTGTTCTTCGGCGTCCTGACCGGGCTGTGCGCGATGATCCCGGTGGTGGGTGCCGGACTCGTGTGGGCACCGATCGGCGTGTTCGTGCTGGTGCGTGAGCCGGCGTGGGGCGTGTTCGTGCTCGCCTGGGGTTTTTTCGTGGTCAGCCTGGCCGATAACGTGCTGAAGCCGCTGCTGATCGGTACCCGTGCGCGCATGCCGATCCTGCTGATCTTTTGCGGCATCATCGGTGGCGTGAACGTCTACGGAGTGACCGGACTGATCATCGGGCCGATCCTGATGGCCAGCCTGCTGGCCTTCGTCTCGATCTACCGTGAACACTATTCGCCGGATCACGAACCCCTTGCCGCCGGTGCCGAACAACCCGTGCCGCGTGTCCCGGCGGGCAGCGAACGGTGAGCGAGATCGACGGTGGCCGGATCTCCGCCAGGCGGTTGTGCGCAGCCGGCATCGACTCGATCCAGGCACCACACGCATCAACGGCGCTCATTTCCCTGGCTGACCCGAGGGTGCAGCGGGTTCCGGTTGCGTCTTGGCAACGACGCCAGTGCACCGCGCAGGTGCGACCACGCGCGGCGGCTGCGCATGGACGTGGCATCGACCACCATGTAGACCACCGGCACCACGACCAGCGTCAGCAGCGTCGAGGTGATCAATCCTCCGATCGTGATCATGCCCATCGGTGCGCGGAATTCCGCTCCGACCGCATCCGACAGCACCATTGGCAGCATGCCGATCACCAGTGCTGCCGAGGTCATCAGCACCGGGCGCATGCGTACCGGTGCTGCTTCCAGCACCGCCTGTTCGAGCGAACGACCCTGGGTGCGCAACTGGGTCGTGTAGTCGACGAGCAGGATGCCGTTCTTCATCACCAGCCCCATCAGCACCAGCAGACCGATTCCCGCCATCATGTCCATCGACAGCCCGCTGAGTGCGAGGGCGACGAAACCGCCGATGAACGCGAGCGGTGCCGAGGTCATGATCGTCAGCGGGTGCGTCAGTGAATCGAACAGTGACGCCAGAATCATGTAGATCGCGATCAACGCCAGCGTGAACGCGAACGCGATGTCCCGTCCCGTTTCCTCCATGGTGCGCGCATAGCCGCCTGGTTCGAGAGTGAAGGGTGGCGTGATGCCGATTTCCTTTGCCCAGCGCTGGAGCTTCGCGGCACCAGTGCCGAGGCTGGCGCCCGGCGCCATGTTCGCGTAGACGCGGATTTCCCGCGTACGTGCGTTGCGGCGGATTTCCACCGGTCCCTGTTCCTGCACCACGCGCGCGACGTTGGTGACCGGCACCAGTTCGCCGCGTGCCGAACGCACTCGCACCAGGTGGATCTGCGCCGGATCATTGCGGTACTGCGGCGCGACCTGGACGCGCACGTCGTGACGGTGGCCGCCTTCCTCGTAGGAACCGACCTCGTCGCCGGCGAACAGGGTGCGCAGCGTCTCGCCGATCGTAGCGGCCGAGACGCCGAGGTCTGCTGCGCGGCCACGGTCGACTTCCAGTGTGATCTGCGGGCTGCCACTTTCGTGCGAGGTGCGCACGTCGGTGAAGTCTGGATCCGCCTTCATGCGCGCCGCCAGCGCGCTCGAGAAGCGCTCGAGCTGGTCCAGGTCCGGACCGAGCACGCTGTAGGTGAGATCGGCGATGTCGTCGCCGGTGTCTCCGTATTCCTGGAAACCGACACTGATCTGTTCGGCCTCCGGGATTGCCGCCAGCAACAGCTCGCGCACCTCGCCGAAGGTCTCGCGAATCGGTATTGCACGCTGTTCCTTCGGAATCAGGCGCACCTGGATGCGGGCATGGTTCGGCTTGTGCTGGCGCTCATCGCCGGAGGCCGCGAACACGTCGCGTACATAGGGATGGTTCACGAGCGCTTCCTCGATGCGCCGCGTGACACTGTCGGTCACGCTGAGCGGCGTGCCGACAGCGAGCTTCACGTTCACCTCCAGTTCGCTGAGGTCTTCGCGCGTCATCAGATTGACCGGCAGCGTGCTGGCGATACCGCAGCCCCCGAGTACTGCGGCAGCTGCAATCCCCAGGGTGATCAGCCGATGCCGGACGGCGGCGGTGAGCAGCCTGCGATAGCCGTACTCGAGTGCGTCGAGCGCGCGTTCGAGCAGGCGAAATGGCAGTGCCGGCTGCACATGCGCTGTGCGAGGCCCGAGCAGACGGCTAGCGAGCATCGGGGTGAGGGTGAGCGCAACCAGCGTGGAAACGCAGACCGCAGCGGTGACTGCAACGCCGAACTCGTAGAAATAGAGCCCCATCGAACTCCGCATGAACACGATCGGCACGAACACGCCGCACACGGCCAGGGTAGTCGCGATCACGGCCAGCTCTACCTCGCGTGTACCCTGAATTGCCGCCGGAATTGCTGCCTCGCCGGCTTCGATGCGCCGGTAGATGCTTTCGAGCACGACGATGGCATCGTCGATCACCAGTCCGATCGCGAGCGCAAGGGCCATCAACGTCATCGTGTTGATCGTCAGTCCGAACAACAGGAACAGCGAAAAGGATGCGATCACGCTGGACGGAATTGCCAGCGCTGCGATGAAGGTGGAGCGCACGTTGCGCAGGAAGCACAGCACCACCGCGACGACCAGCGCTGCAGCGAAGAGCATGTCGCGGAACACCTCGCGCACCTGCTCCTCGATCATCACGGCGTAATCGCGGGCAATCGCGATCTGCACGCCTGCGGGAAGCCGTTGGCGGATCGTGTCGATCTCGCGTCGCAGCAGGCGTGCCGAGCGCACTACGTCGGCACCGCTTTGCGGCTGGATTTCCAGTGCAACCCCGGGTTGCCCGTTCAGCCGCGCGATGGTGCGTGCCTCGGCCATGCCGTCCTCGACGACAGCCACGTCGCGCAATCTGACCACGCGACCGGCGCGTTCGGCGACGATCAGCTCGCCGAACTCCGCCACGTTGCGCGCCTTGCCCTGCGTGGTCAGCGACCATTCGCGGTCCGCACCCTCGATGCGCCCGCTGGCGAGTTCGGCGTTCTCGCGCCGCAACGTGCCAGCCACGTCCTCTATCGACAGGCCGTAGCCTCCGAGGCGCAGCGGGTCGAGCCAGATGCGGATTTCGCGTTCGCGGGCGCCGACGATCGTCACGGCACCCACGCCGTCGATGCGTTCGAGGCGTTCCTTGACCTCGTGCCTGGCGAGATCGGACAGCTCGCGCAGCGATATCGCTCCGCCGAGCACGATGTTCATGAAGGCCTGGGCGTTGATATCGAACTTCTGTACCAGCGGATCCTCGACGTCGGTCGGCAGGTCGGCGCGCGCCAGCGCGACCCGGTCACGCACTTCCTGTGCCTTGATGTCGGGGTCGTAATCGAGAGCGAACTCGACGAACACCTGCGACAGCCCCTGGGAGGAGATCGAGTTCAGGCTGCGGATTCCCTCGAGCGAGTTGATCCGCTCCTCGAGGAGGTCGGTGACCTCGCGTTCGACCGTGGCCGGGGACGCACCGTGCAACTCGGTCAGCACGGTGATCATCGGGTAGTCCATGTCGGGATCGATCTGCATCTCGAGCCGGCCCATCGATATGTAGCCGAACACGACCAGTGCGAGCACCAGCATCGCAGCGAATACCGGCCGGCGGATCGAAACCTCCGAGAGCGTCATGGCGAGGATGCTCCGGAGTCACCGGCCGCCACGCGTGCGGGCAGCGCTGCCGTGTCGAACACCGGTTCGACGCGCTGGCCGGCACCGAGCCGGCGTACGGATTCACCGCTCACGACCACGTCGCCGGCGACGATGCCGTCGAGGATCTCTGCCTGCTGTCCGTCGATGACGCCGACGCGTACTGCCACCGGAGTCACCACGCCGTCGTCGATGCGCAGCACGAAACTCCCTCCGTCGCGGCTCAGCAGCGCGTCGAGGCCGACCACCGGGCGAGGCTGCGGGCGCGTGGGCGACAGTTCAGCCCGCACATAGGCGCCCGATTTCACCGTGCGCGTGACATCGGGGACCGGGCAGCGTACCTCGTAGGTGCGCGTCGCGGGATCGATGCGATCGCTGACGCGTTCGATGCGGCTTGCCAGCGGGCGGTCCAGCGCCTCGACGAAAAGCTCGACCGGATCGCCGACGCGTACCGGTATGGGAGTGACTTCCGGGACGTTCACGATGGCTTCGAGAGCACCGCTTTCCTGTAGCACGAGGATGGGCGCGCTGCCGGCCATCGCCCCTTCGTGGGCCAGTCGCGCGACGATGCTGCCGGCATACGGCGCCCGTACCAGCGTGCGTTCCAGATCGCGCGCGGCCCGTGCGGTGCGCGCCTCCATCTGGGTCACGCGTGCGCGTGCAACTGCGGTCTGTGTGCGCGCCTGTTCGTAGTGCTGCTTCGATACCGAGCGGCTTTCGAACAGCGAGCCCAGCCGCGCTTCCTCCTGTGCGGCCTGTTGCGCTTCGGCATGCGCCAGGGCCAGTGCCGCACGAGCTTCGGCCAGCGCCATCTGGTACGGGCCCGGGTCGACGCGAAACAGCTCGGCACCCTTGTCCACGCTGCTGCCCACATCGACGAATATCGCGAGCAGCGGTCCGGATACCTCGGCCGCGAGTTCCGTGACCTGGCGTGCTGCAATCGACCCCGATGCCGTGATGCGGGCGCGCAGGCGCGTGCTGCCCGCGCGCTCGGCGGGAACCTGCTGTGGCGTCGTTACGGCGCGTGCACCAACAGCCGCAGGCGATGCGACTTCCGTATCGCGCTCCGTGCACGCGCCCACCAGTACCGCAAGTACCAGTGTCAACGTTCTCGCCGCACTCACTGTCGCACCCTCCGCCCCGAATCCGTCGCACTATACGAACTGCCATGCCGGCGGCCAATCGGGCAGACGATTCCTGAACGGATGTTCATCCGCGCCCTGGCGCAGTGTGCGCCGGGGCTTTTCCACAAATCTCCGGCATTGCGCTGCAGCGGTGCGCCGGGGTGCAAGTGCTTCGTAGTATGATTCGCGCCCGGTGACTGATCCCGCTTCTGTAGTGCGGGCACATTGGTAAGGCAATGAAGAACGCTGCAAAAATCCATCTGCTCCTGTCGGTCGTCCTGTCGCTGGCCGGATGCAGCACGCAGGAGGTCTATACGCGTGAGAGCTTCTCGGCCGACAGCCCGTTCCGGCTCAAGGTCGATGAGGGATTCGCGATCGCCTGCGAAAGTGCGCGCCGCTCGCTGCTCGGTCAGGGATATCTGATCGACTTCGCGAACGCGGAGCAGGTCAAGGGGCACAAGGCGTACCGGGTCGAAGGCAAGGCGAACACCTTCATCGAAATGAACCTGGTCTGTGTTGCGGACGCCGTGGGCAGCACCTTGTACGCAACCGGTGTGCTGAGCACCTACGACCTCAAGAAAAGCAGCAATCCTGCCAGCGTGGGGCTGACCGGCGTTGGCAGCATCTCGCTGCCGATCGGACAGAGCGTCGATTCGCTGGTCAAGGTCGCCGAGGAGACGATCGGCGACAAGCACTTCTACCGACGCTTCTTTGCTGCTGTCGAGCACACGCTGGGCGAGATGCGCGCGTACGCCCCGAGTACCGACGCGGGAGCGACGGTGACGGCAGCGCCTGCGGAAGAGGCGCCGTTGTCGGTGACTACGGAAGAACAGGACCCCGCTGTGCCGGTGGCACCGGCGCCACCACCGGCAACAGATGCAGCAGCTCCTGCTGTGACCTCGCTGCCGCCCGGTGCGCAGCCCATGCCGGCCGTGGAGCCAGACCCGATTCCTGGTGCATCGCCAGATGCTCCCGTACCGTCTGCGCTCGAGCCGTCAGCATCCCACGAGGCAGTCCCGGCTCTGCCGCCGGATGCTGCGCCGGCAACGGCGGACATCGATCCGGTACCGCCCCCGGACGAGCCGGCACCGGCGGACATCGGTCCGGTACCGCCCCCGGACGAGCCGGCACCGGCGGACATCGGTCCGGTACCGTCCCCGGACGAGCCGGCACCGGCGGACATCGATCCGGTACCGCCCCCGGACGAGCCGGCAACGGCTAGTGGTCCACCGCCGCCGTAGCGCCGTCCGCCTCGAGTGTCCCCCAGACCATGCGGCCGTCCTTGACGGTCGCGACGACACGCAGTTCGCGCAGGCGTTGTGCGTCGATCGTCAACGGGTTCCGGTCCAGGATCGTGAAGTCGGCACGCTTGCCGACCGACAGGGTTCCCTTCTCGGCCTCCTCGCGATAGATCCAGGCAGCGTCGATCGTCAGCGCTTCCAGTGCGCGCTGCACGGGGACGCGTTCTTCGGGTCCGAGCACGACACCGCTGCGCGTGAGGCGATTCACGGCAGTCCAGAGCATCATGGCGGGATCGAGCGGGGTGACAGAGTAATCACTGTGGTTGCTGTAGCGGATGCCGCGCGCGTGCGCACTGCGCATCGGGCTCAGCTGATCGGCACGCTCCGGACCCAGATTGCGCAGATGCACGTCTCCCCAGTAGAAGGCATGGTTGCTGAAGAAGCTGGCAGCCAGCCCGAGGCGCTGGTAGGCGTCGAGCTGATCAGGGCGTACGAACTGCGAGTGCACGACCACGTGACGGCGATCGTCGCCCTGCCTGACGCCGGCGCGTTCGTGGGCGCGGATCACCATGTCGATCGCAGCGTCACCGTTGGCGTGCGTCCACAGCGGCACGCCGGCTGCGAGCACGCGCGCGAGGATCGCGTCGTAGTCGGCTTCCGGGATGAACGCGACTCCGGACCACCCGGCTTCACCGCCCGGTCCGGGTACGTGCATCGGGTGAGTGAACCATGCGGTGCGCCCCTGCGGGGAACCGTCGGAAATCACCTTGATCCCGCCGCGCTTGTGTCTGCCCTGGTAGCGACCGAACGGTGCAGCGAGTGCCTGGTCCAGATCGTCGGCACGCATTACGGCGGGCAACGTGACCACATCGAGCCATAACGCGCCGCGCTCTGCTGCCGTATCGAGCAGCGCGAGTGTCTCGGACGAAGTTGCGCCGTCCTGGACCGTCGTGTAGCCGTTGCTCGCGTAGAGTTGCTGTGCACGGTCCAGAGCCTCCATCTGCTGTTCTGCACTGCGGCGCGGCAATACCGTGAACGCCGGTATCATCGCAGTCTCCATCAGCAGGCCGTTTGGCTCGTTGGTGCCGGTGCGGCGCGCGATCACGCCCCCTGCAGGTGTCGGCGTGTTGGCGTCGATTCCGGCTCGTTGCAGTGCAGCCGAGTTGAGCACCATGCCATGACCGGACACGTGCATCACGAGCACGGGGTTGGTCGGAAATGCGGCGTCGAGATCGTCGCGCGTGATGTGGCGTGCCTCGGCGAGCGCCTCGTTGTCGTAGCCGTACCCGATGACCCAGTCAGCGGGTGCGATGTCGTGCGCGCGTGCATGCGCGCGCAGCGCCTCGAGCAGCGCCGCAATGCTGTCGACGTGGCCGGTGGGTGGTGCCGACAGATTTGCCCAGTCGATCAGTGTGACTGCCTGGGCGAAATGGCTGTGGCCGTCGATGAATCCCGGCAGCAGGGTGCGACCGCCCAGGTCGATTGCGCGCATCGCAGCACCTGCGTGCGCCGCACGCAGCGCATCCGTGTCGCCGACCGCGAGGATGCGACCCTCGCGCACGGCGATGGCGCTGGCCTGCGGTGTGGCGGCGTCCATGGTCAGCACGGTGCCGTTGTAATAGAGCGTATCGGCACTGCGTGCAGCTGCATTCTCCCCGGCAAGCACGCCGGTGTGGATGAACAGCAGGCTGGCCAATACGGCACTGAAAGCCGGCAAGAAAACGGATCGCTGCGCTGTCCTGTGTTGCATCATGGTTGTCCTGCCCTCGATTTCCCCGGATCCGGTGCACACCCCGCACGCAGGCCCCAGAGTACAGCACTCGAAGGCCAGCGGTACCATTTGGTATTGGTTCGGCCCTGATCATTCTCTCCAGAATCCACCACGTTGGCATAGAGGCGCGTGATTGACTTGTAGGCGCCAGTTAGTAATGCCCCCTCCGAACCAGTTAGAAGTGTCCCCTTTTGGTTGGGGAGCACAGGTGTGGAGGGACTTGGGTTGTCACAGCGGGAAGTCGATCGGGCCGGGGTGCTGGCGCAGGCCTACCGCGCCCAGAGCGTCACCGATCTCGATCTCATCGCTCGGGGCGGCCGACATCGAGCGTCGCGGGGTGCAGAACGCATCCGATCTGATCAGCACATTGCCGAACGTGAGCGGTCCACTTCACTGACTGGTCGTGGGGCAGCCGTCGCTCCTACAATCCGGCGGATCGCATCTCCATCGTACGGGCGAGCGGCGGCTCGCCCCTACAACCCCGTTATTGCGCGGGCGAGGAGCAGTCTTCAGACTGAGCCACCACCCGCTTGCACAAGGACGCGCAGCCGATGCATGCCCACGGCAGGGAAGCCGTCGGTGGACCCGCCTACGCGCGCCACCGGCCCGAGGAAACCGGTCTCTACCGCCTGGTTGAGCAGCACTACCCGGCGCTTGTCGCGCACCTGGCTGAACAGGGCAGGGTGTTACCCGCGTACGTCGAGCAGGAGTTCGAGGCCTACCTGAAGTGCGGCCGGTTCGAGCAGGGTTTTCTGCGCGTGTGCTGCGAGTCCTGCCACTTCGAGCGGCTGGTGGCCTTTAGCTGCAAGCGCCGCGGGTTCTGCCCCAGCTGCGGTGCCCGACGCATGGCGGAGACCGCCGCGCTGCTCGCCGACGAGGTGCTGCCGGCGCTGCCCCTTCGCCAATGGGTGATCAGCTTCCCGTTCGCACTGCGCTTTCTGTTCGCCTCGCGCCCCGATGCGCTCGCCCTGGCGCTGGAGGTGATCTACCGTCTGCTGACGACACACCTCGCGCACAAGGCCGGGTTCAGGCGCGAGGAGGCCGCCACCGGTGCGGTGACGCTGGTGCAGCGCTTCGGCAGCGCGCTCAACCTGAACATGCACCTGCACCTTGGTATATGCGAACGCGCGTGATTGCGATGGCATTGCGTTCCTTTACGCCTTCATCGAGTTCAGTCGCAGCATCAGCGTCATCGGGTGCTGCGGCGATTCCTGAAAACCGTAGTGCTCGTAGAACTGCTTGGCGTGCTCGTCGATGGCATGGACGAGGAGAGCCCGGACCCCAGCGTTGTGTGAAACCGCCACAGCCCGGTTGACGGCATCTTGCAGCAATGCGGCCCCGAGCTTGATGCCTTGGGCGCGCTGATCGACGGCCAGCCGTGCCAACACCATCACCGGAATGGGGTCAGGCATGTTGCGTCGCACGTTGCTGGTTGCCTCCTGGTGCAAGACAGCACCCGCAGCCATGGCGTAGTAGCCATAGATGCGAGCATCCTGATCTGCGATGACGAAGGTGCGACTGGCCCCGCTCTGCTGGTTAGCCAACGCGCGGCGTTTCAGCCATTCGTCGAGACTCGCTTCCCCGCACCCGAATTCGGCCAGAAGGTGAGCAGCGGTGAGCGGCGCTGGCGCGCTGAGCTGCAAGCTCATGCCGCGCTGGTGCTCCAGGGTGCCTTGACAGCCATCAGGCGCTCAAGCCCAGGATTCGGGCTGGGAGGTGCATCGAGCATGGCGGTGAACTGCTTGAACTTGTCGGTGTCCAGGCTGAAGAACACCTGATCCAGCACCACGGCCTGAGCGCGGTCGCAAGCCGCTTCGAGCATGAAGTCCGAGCGGTTCTTGCCAAGCAGACTGGCGGCGTGATCGATCAGATCACGCTGCTCGGGCAGCGCCCGCAGGTTGATGGCGGCGTCACGCATTGGCGTCTCCTATTCGCGCATACACAACAGATACGCAAATGATCGTCACGTGTATGGCTGTTGTCAACACGCGGCTTCGGTGCCGGTCGCAGGCGGGGGTGACAATTGGAGGGTGGTTCACGGCCCCGAAACTGCTCTCCTGGGTCGCCGTACTTCAAAAGGATGCCCACGAGAAACGGCCAAATCATTCAAATCAACGTAAACGATCCAACTTCCCCATGATTGCTGACTGATACCCGAGGTGCACACCATTTGCTCGTCGTTATTTTGGAGCCGAAGACGATGGTGTCGAACAACCGGGACTGGTGGCGCGCACATCTGCAGCGCATCGAGGCCGAGGGACTGACCACCAAAGCGTACGCCGATCGCGAGGGGCTGGTACTGGCGCAAGGTGTTTCGATCTGAGACGTCTCGCCAGTCGCGGGCATCACGTGTCACTTCACTGACTGGTCGTGCGGCACCCGTCGCCCCCACAATCGGGCGGATCGCATCTCCATCGTACGGGCGAGCGGCGGTTCGCCCCTACAATCGGGCGGATCGCATCTCCATCGTACGGGCGAGCGGCGGCTCGCCCCTACAACCCCGTTATTGCGCGAGCGAGGAGCAGTCTTCAGACTGAGCCACCACCCGCTTGCGCAAGGACGCGCAGCCGATGCATGCCCACGGCAGGGAAGCCGTCGGTGGACCCGCCTACGCGCGCCACCGGCCCGAGGAAACCGGTCTCTACCGCCTGGTTGAGCAGCACTACCCGGCGCTTGTCGCGCACCTGGCCGAACAGGGCAGGGTGTTACCCGCGTACGTCGAGCAGGAGTTCGAGGCCTACCTGAAGTGCGGCCGGCTCGAGCATGGTTTTCTGCGCGTGCGCTGCGAGTCCTGCCACTTCGAGCGGCTGGTGACCTTTAGCTGCAAGCGCCGCGGGTTCTGCCCCAGCCGCGGCGCCCGACGCATGGCGGAGACCGCCGCGCTGCTCGCCGACGAGGGCGCAATGACACAGTTGCTCGGCAGCTCGGTGACCTACCGCATCGCGGTCGGGCCGCGCGCGGGGCGTCAGGCGCTGGTGCTGCGCACGATCACGCCGCTGGCGGGCGAGGATACGCGGAACGAGCGGGTGGCGAAGCCCACGGTTTTTCCCTCCACGCCGGCGTGACCTGCGAGGCGTACCAGCGCGAAGTGCGCGAGCGGCTGTGCCGCTACATCGCCCGCCCGGCGGTGGCCGAGCAGCGGCTCACGGTGAGTGCGACGGGGAAGGTCGTGTACCTGCTCAAGACGCCGTACCGGGACGGGACCACGCACATCGTGTTTGAGCCATTGGACTTCATTGCGCGACTTGCTGCTCTGGTGCCGCGCCCGCGGGTGAACCTTACCCGTTACCACGGGGACAGGGGGAAAACTGTGCATGGCATGCAGACGTGGCGAGCAGCAAGGCGAGGCGAGGAACGCTCTTCATCCACCATTTCCCGACGCACGCTGCACCCCGGTATCGCAGCCATTGTCGATTTGCTGCGTTCACTTCTCTGCCCCTTGTCGCTTGCCGAAATAGGCTCCGTACCACTTTTGCGTGCGGTAATCCCCGTCACCCTGTGCCAGTTCGCACAATTCCCAGGACGAAGGCGTTGCCGTCCACACGGACGTGTCAAGGTATTTGCCGGCCAGCACCCAGCCCGGGATTGCGGCATTCACGAACAGTTCCAGTTCCCACATCGGGGTTTGTGCTTTTTCCCTGGAAAGTACGAAACCGCGCCTTGTGTATGCGTTCCGATAAGCATTGGCGGTGCCGCATATTGGGCTCGTCCGCAAACCCCATGAATCGACGCCGTCGTTCGGATCCCACGTCGTTCTTCCGCTCCAATGCACTGTCATCTGGTCACAAGCCTGTTCTGCCCCGCGCGTGCATTCGAGGAAGATGCTGCCTTGCGTGTGCTGGTCGATCTCGTCTTGCCAATCCATGAGCGTGTCGTGGTACCAGATCTTCGTCGGCTTCCCCATGACGTCGGCGACTTTGGCTTTGGGCAGGTCGAGCAGCTTCAGCATGCCTTCCTTTGGCGTACGTGATCGTACGAAAGCCACGCCCTCCTGGCCGACAATGGTGAAGCTATTGATAAACCCCGTGTCCTTCTGGTAGCTGACTTCGAACTTGCCACTTGACCAGAAAAGCTTGCTCGAAGCGCCTGAGCTCTCGATCCGCTCCGGCTTGCCGAACAGCCGAATCGCGTCCTGATAAGACGCGCCGTAGCGCAGGCCCGCGAACACGTAGGGGGGCTTATCCAGATTCGGGTTCGGTTGGGCATCTGCCTGACTGTTTCCACACATTGCCCTCACGCAGGTATTGCCGGGCAAAACCGTATCGCTCCGCTCCAGCGCCGTTTCGGCTTCCTTGATGCCCGCCTCGGCTGCACGGGCAACCAGTTTCCTGCCCCGGATGATGTCCTGCGGGATACCCTGCCCGCGCCGCAGCCGCTCGCCCGCGAGGTAGGTGGCATAGTCGTGGCGACGCTTGGTCGCCTCAAGGAACATCGCGGTGGCGGCAGCGAAATCCTGTTGGCCGCCGCGCCCGTTTTCATGCATGAAGCCGCGCAGGTAGAAGGCGTTGGCGGAATCCGCTTCCATGCCGGCTTTCAGTGCCGCGATCGCCTGCGCGTCGCTCGCGGCAGTCTGGTCGTCGAGCATCAGGTCGGCCCACATCGCGTGGGCATCGACATGTCCGGCGTCGGCGGCGGCGCGAAGCCAGCGACGTGCTTCGGCTTTGTCCGTCGCCACACCCTGGCCATCGCGGTAGGCGACGCCGAGAAGGTACATCGCGGCGGGCACGCCGACGTCTGCCGCGCGACGCGCGTAGGGGATCGCCGCCGCCGGTGTGGCGGGCTGGCCGATGCCGTTGTAGCGCAACGCTGCCAGCACCTGGTTGGCCTCAACCACGCCGCCCCGTATCGCAGCGTCGGCGGCCACGCGCGCGAGCGGCGGGTCGATCTCCATGCCCCAGCCGTTGAGAGCGAAACGCGCCAGCGCGTAGTGCGCCCACGGGTCGCCCTTGTCACCACGCGCACGGAAGTAGGCGGCGAGTTCGCGCAACTGGGAAACGATGAGCTTGCCTCCCTCCATGCGAGTGATGTGCGGGCCGAGGCGTGCGAGCAGCGCGTTGCTCAGGGTTTCCGGCACGTCGGGACGGCTGTTCCAGCTTCGTGCCTGCAAATCCTTGCGCGCGGCGAGCGCCTTGAGGAAGGCGAGCACGCGTGTTTCGCGGGCGTCATCGGATGCGTCGATCTCGGTCGACTTTTCCCCGTCGGCGAGCGCGTAACCGCCTGTCAGGCGCCGGCTTGCGGTCAGGCCATGCCGTTCGGCGAGCGCGACCGTTGCCTCGCTCGCGGGGGGTGTGAGTGTCACCAGCTTGCCCGCGTCGAGCCGGACCAATGCGTAACCCTGCCCGTCGGGCGTGGGGAGTCGCCAGTAGAGCGCGTAGTGGCGCGCATCCAGTGGCACGAAACGCACCGTCATCGGCAGCAACAAGGGGGAGTCGCCATTTGACGGACGCGCGTAGGTTTCCATGACGTAGCTGACCGCGCCGGTGTTGACGAATCGCAGCCAGATCTCCCCGCCCTTGGCGTCGTCGAGTTTCGCGTGGAAGACCGCCCGGTCGGCGAGCGGCGCGGTCGCACCCGGGTGCGACGGCCTGTAGTTCTGGGGCAACTCGAAGCCTTCGAGCACGCAACCTGCGAGCCACAGTGGCAGGGTGAGAATCAGCAGCCAGTGCCTCATGGTGTTCACTCCTGTTCAACGCCGTAATTTCTCAAGGTTAACCGATGAGTCGGAACTGGTCTTGACAACCGAGCACAAGCTGAACTGCCCGCCACTTTTTGCGTGGTGAAGGCGGCGGAAACCATGGTTTCCGAGCAAAGCGTTCGTCCCAGACCAGTCCGGTTCTCATGGCGCTGTACCTCGGGGAATTGTCGGATGCCGGTGTGCTGGAGAGTAGCACCGCATCGATGCATGCCGATGGTCCCGGATGGTACCGCCCGGGCCCAGAGACGCGTGCGTTGCAAACCGTTTTCAAAGCCGTCATGCTTTCGCGCGTCCGCAGCGCAGCCTGTCGTGCTTGGCCGCAATCGTCCCGTTGCCCGACGCGCAGCCAAGGCGTGGTGGCTGTGTCCTGTATTCACCCATCCGGAGACCCGCGAATGTCGACGCATAACCGAGACTTGATGACGAAGCCTGACTTCCTGACCGATGAAGAGTGGGTGCGGTTGAGGGAACAGACCGCTTCGCTCGACCGTATCCGTGGCGACGCGAAGGCAGACGTCGAGTCGTATCTGGCGAATCCGGACGGACGCTCCAAGGGCATCCCGCCGTGGGGTGTGCCAACCCTGCTGCTCACGCACTTCGGTCGCAAGTCGGGCAAGCCGCACATCACGCCGCTGGTGTTCCTGAAGCAAGGCGACGAGATGTTCATCGTCGGCTCGCTGGCAGGTTACGACGAAGATCCCGCCTGGGTACAAAACCTGCGTGTACGCCCCGAATGCAAGGTGCAGCTCGACCGCGAGAAGACGAACGCAAGTGTGCGCGAAATCACCGACAGCAGCGAGCGTGAAGCGCTGTGGCCCAAGCTGCGTCAGGTGTTTCCATCCTGGTACTACTTCCAGCACACCACCCCGCGCCCGTTCGGCATCTTCGCGCTGAAGTCGACCGGCCCGGCCACCTGAAGGCATGCGTGGAGCAGATGCGGTGTGCCGTTGCCGGCACACCGCATGGCCCATGCCGTCGCGGCGTTCACCGAGGAAAGGAACGACATGAGCAACACAGTCAATTTCGAACACCTTTTCACCCCTCTGCAGGTCGGGCCGATGCGCGTGCCCAACCGCATCTGCGAAACCACCAACACGATCAATTCGTCGATGACGCCGGGCATCCTCGACGAGCACTTCATCGCGCACCACACGGCGAAGGCGAAGGGCGGTACCGGCTGGATCGGCAGTGAGACCTGGCTGTTGCACGTACCGTTCCCGCCGCAGGCCCCCGACGAGATCGGACTGTCGATCGGTTGTGCCCCGCACGGGTCGGCGTACCAGAGTCCGGCATTCGCCGAGAGCATGGCGCGTTTCTGCAAGGAAGTGCACAAGTGCGGATCGGTAGCCGTCGTGCAGCTCACGCACCTGAACTCGGTGTGGTCGCCGTCGCCGGTGCCGGTGCTCGGCGTGCAGGACTACACGCCGCACGTGATGGGCGAGGCCGAGATCGAATTCTGCCTGAACACCTACGCGGAAGCCGCGGAGGTCGCCAAGGCCGCCGGTGCCGACGGCATCGAGATCCATTGTGCGCACGAGACGCTCGGTTACAGCTTCCTGTCTCCGGTGACGAACCGGCGCACCGACCAGTGGGGTGGCGGTCCCACCGAGCGCGTGCGTTTCGTCGTCGAGGCGCTGCAGCGCGTGCGTGACCGGGTCGGCGACTCGATGGCGCTCGGCATCCGCATCGCTGGCGCGGAGTTCCGGGACGGCGGCTACGACAACATGGAAATGCGCGAGATGGTCTACTGTATCGCGGAGACGGGTCTGCTCGACTTCGTCGACATCGATACCGGCCATTGCTACGGCGCACCTTCGTACGTGCCGTCCTCGTACCATCCGCACGCCGAGTTCCGCGAGTTCGGCAAGGCGGCGCGTGCGGACCTCGACCCGAAGATCAAGGTGCTGTTCACCGGGCGGATCAACGACCCGGTACTCGCCGAGGAATTGCTGCGTGGCGGCTACTGCGATCTGGTGGGTATGGTGCGTGCCGGCATCGCGGATCCCGAGTTCGCGAACAAGGCGCGCGAGGGGCGTCTCGGCGAGATCCGGCGCTGCATCGCGTGCACCCGTTGCATCGACGAGGCCTCGGAGCCGAAGACCTTCCCGTACACGCCGATGTGCTCGATCAATCCGGTGATCGGCAGCGAACTGCGCTGGGAGAGCGAGTTCAAGCCGGCGCAGAAGGCGAAGAACGTACTGGTCGTCGGCGGCGGCATCGCGGGCTGCGAGGCGGCGCGTGTCGCGGCGATGCGCGGACACAAGGTCACGCTGCTCGAGCAGGGCAAGCGCCTCGGCGGTCAGTTGCTGATCGCCGCGAAGGCGCCCGGGCGTGACTCCTTCGAGGACCAGGCGTACTTCGAGGAGAACGCGCTCGAGCGTCTGAAGGTCGACGTGCGGCTGAACACCGGGGCTGATCTGGCAGCCATCAAGGCGCTGGCACCCGACGCGGTCGTGATTGCGACCGGTGCCGTACCGCGGCAGCCGGACAATGTGGACGGACTCGAACTGCCGCACGTCGTGCAAGGTTGGGACGTGATGCTCGGCAAGGCGAGCACCGGCAACCGCGTCGCAGTGATTTCTCAGGAAGACTACTACCAGACGCCGTGCGTTGCAGAGTACCTCACGTCGCGTGGCAAGCAGGTCGAGGTGTTCCACAAGTCGGTGCATCTGGGAACCGATATCGCCCGCTACTCGATCGGCATGGTGCTGAAGCGCATGGAGGACTGCGGCGTCAAGGTGCACCCGAACCTGATCCTGAAGAAGATCGAGCAAGGGGCAATCGAACTGGTGTCGTCGTGGGGAGGCCACAGGTACCGCTTCGAAGGCTTCGACAGCGTGGTGCTGGTCTATGGTGCCGTGCCGGTGCACACGCTTTACGACGAGCTGAAGGCTGACGGTGGCATCGCCGAGCTCTACCTTGCCGGCGCTGCCTGGCTGCCGCGTCGTCTGGCGGAAGCGACACGTCAGGGGGCCAATATCGGTCTCGTGATCTGATCCGCAGCGTCGTCCCAGCCCGCGACCGTAGGCGGTCGCGGGCCATGCGGCCATCGAGGAAGACCGCCGCAGTCCACGGCAGAAGCGGATAGTCGGAGAACGAAAAAAATGGCATTTCCACCGAGCAAGCCGGTTCCGGAATCGCACCAGGACATCCTGCGGGATCGTCCGACCGGACACCTGGCGACGCTACGCCCCGATGGACGACTGTCGGTCAACCCGGTCAGCCTGATGTGGGATGGCGTGCATCTGCGCTTCAGCACCGTGAAGTCGCGCCAGAAGTACCGCAACCTGGTCAACGATCCCCGTTGTGCGATCTCCGTTCCGCATCGCAACAACCCGAACCGCTACGTCGAACTGCGCGGAATCGCCGAGTTGCACGACGATACCGATCGCAGCTTCATCAACTCGATCGCACGTCATTACATGGGTGTGGACGAGTACCCCTTCGATCCGCCCGGTGCAGAGCGGGTCACGGTCACGCTGCATGCAGAGCAGATATCGGCGCCGGTGATTCCGCTCGCCGACGATTCTCCCGGCGCACCGGATCGGGCACGGGACTGAGCAGCGAGACACGCTCATGCAGATCACCGCCGATACGGTCGTGAGTTTCCACTACGTGCTGCGCGACGAGCACGGAGTCATGCTCGAGAGCTCGCGTGACGACGAGCCGGTCATGTATCTGCACGGGCATGCCAACATCCTGCCGGCACTCGAAGCCGCGCTGGTCGGACACGCTGTCGCTGATCACGTCCGGATCACGCTCACGCCGGCTGAGGCGTACGGCAACCGACGGCCGGACGCCGTTGCACGCGTGTCTCTGAAGCATGTCCGGGGGCCGCGTCGGCTGCAGCCCGGCATGGTCGTCGCAGTACAGACGGCGAAGGGTGAAATCAGGGCGACGGTGTTGAAGGTCGGCAAGTTCAACGTCGATGTCGATACCAACCATCCATTCGCTGGTCGCACCCTGGACTTCGAGATCGACGTGGTGGGTGTGCGTGCTGCCAGCGACGAGGAGATCGCGCACGGTCATGCGCACGGTAGCGGCGGGCACCAGCACTGAACGGGCAGCGATGACGAAGTCGCACGCCGCTGCAGCACACTGATTGCGGGGAGTTTGGTGGTGGGCCAGGCAGGCCCGGCGGTCATGCAGCTTCGCGCCCGAGCAGACGGGCGTATTCGTCGCGACGGAAAGCCGATTCGAGTTCGTGGCAGCGCTGTTCGTCGAGACCCAGTTCGCCCAGCGCGGCCAGGGCAAGTTGCAGGCTGTACTCGGTGGTCTCCGGCACGGCGCGCAGCACGCCGTGCGCGCGCAGCAACTGCGCCTGCGTGTCGTCGCTCGTGCGTGCGATCACACGTATTCGTGGCACGATCTGACGCAGTGCGAGCAGAGTGCGCTCGGAGGCCGCCGGGTCGTCGAGCGTGATCAGCACCAGCGCTGCCTGTTCGACGTCGAGCGCACGCAGGATCTCGCTGCGTCCGCTGTCGCCGTAGAAGACCGGCAGCCGTGCGTTGCGTGCCTGTTCGATGGTGGTGCTGGAGACGTCGATCGCAATCCACGGTGTGCCGTTTGCCTCGAGCACGCGTGCAGCCTGCTGTCCCACGCGCCCGAAGCCACAGATCACCACATGCCCCCGGTGCAGTTGCCCGGATTCGGGCGGGGTCTTGCCGCTGACAGGCACCGCTGCAGGAAAGCTGCGTGCCAGACGCGTACCGAGCAGATCCACCAGCGGTGTCAGCAGCATGCTGGTCACCGCCAACTGGTAGAGGAACTGGCGGTCTTCGGCATCGATCAGCGACTGGCTGGCGGCCAGTGCGAACAGGATCAGTGCGAATTCGCCGGCCTGCGCCAGCAGCGCGCCGCCTTTTATCGCATCACGCGTGCCCAGTCCGAATGCACGCAGCAACACCGCGATCAGCAGCGCCTTCAACACCATCAGAGCCAGCGCGAGTGCGAGCAGGGTGGGTCCATTGGCAAGCACGCCGTCACGGTCGATCGACATGCCCACGCTCATGAAGAAGAGGCCGAGCAGGATGCCCCGAAACGGCTGGATGTCGGCGACCACCTGGTGGCGGAACGGGGAATCTGCGAGCAGCACTCCGGCGAGGAACGCGCCGAGCGCGAGCGACGTGCCGGCATTCTCCATCAGCCAGGCGGCGCCCAGCACGAGCAGCAGCGCCGCGGCGACCAGCATGTCGGCGTTGCGCAGCGTCGCCAGCGTAGGCAACAGGTGACGCCAGGCGAAGCGACCCACGATCAGCACGGCAGCAAGAGCAGCCAGCGCCTTCAGGATCGCGTGCAGGGCGCCATCGCTGGCATCGGCACCGTTGGCGCCGAGCAGGTAGACCAGCGTGATCAACGGTGCGACGGCCACGTCCTGCATCAGCAGTATCGCGAAGGATGCGCGCCCGCGCTGCGAGGCGAGTTCGCGCCGCTCGGCAAGCAGTTGCACCACGATGGCTGTCGATGACAGCGCCAGCGCGAGACCGCAGATGGTTGCGGCAGCGGGCGTGAATCCGCCCAGATGGAGCGCAGCCGCGAGCACTGCCCCGCACAGCAGCAACTGTGCCGTGCCGAGGCCGAACACCAGCCGGCGCATCAGCCACAGCCGCGCCGGACGCAGTTCGATGCCGATCGAGAACAGCAGGAACACGACGCCGAACTCGGCTATTGAGCCGATCAGCTCGAATTCGGTCACCAGGCCAAGCAGCGGCGGGCCGATCAGCAGTCCCGCGACGAGGTAGCCAGCAACCGAGCCGGCGCCGATCTTCTGCAGTATCGGTACCACGAGTACGATCGCACCGAGCAGGATCAGCACCTGCAGCAGGAAGTCGGCACTCATGTCCTGATCTTTGCGCCCGTGCCCGCGCTCATGCGCTGCGCTCCGCGCGGCGCCGCCGTCTGGCACCGATCAGCAGGGTGGCGCGGGTCGACGATTGCCCGAAGCGCGCCATGCGGCTGAATGCTGCACGGTCGATCGGTACATAGGTCTTGTCGGTGTCGGTCTCGTCGCGTTCGGGCTTGATGTCGGGGTCGTGGATGTATACGAAGTCGCGATCGATGGCCGCGACCACGACCCAGTGCGGTGCCTTTTCGCGGGTCAGGCGGTACGAGCTGATCAGAACCACCGGTACCACGTGACGAGCAAGGTTTTGCTGCATCTGCTCGACGCCGAGCGGCTGATACACGATCGGAATGCCGGTGGCGAGTGCCTGCTCGTGGTAATCCTCGTGCACCACGGTCAGCACCTGGCGCTTGGCCTCGTCGCGCAGACCGTCGATGAACGGCACGCGGTCGTCGTTCAGGTGGATTGCCACGTCGAAACCGCGCCGGCGTGCCGCGAGCGCCAATCCGCGCGGCCCGCAACCGCCGTGGCCCGAGGTCATGAAGATCGTGGTCGCTTCGCGCCACAGGCGCAGTTCCTCGCGCTGATCCATCGCCGCAGCGCCATCGAGTGCCCGCATCGCCATCAGCAGGCAGGCCGGTCCGCAGGTGAACGGCGTGGTCTGGCCGTAGTACGGGACGAACAGGTCGGAGCGCGTGCCGCTGTAGTAGCGGATGCGCTTCTCGAACCGCAGCGCTTCCTCGTCGTCCTCGTAATAGTTCGGAATGGTGCCGAACAGGCGGTAGCCGAGCTTGCGGTACAGCGCGATCGCCGCCTGGTTGTCACGTCGCACCTCGAGGCGCAGGTGCGCGCAGCCGGCACGACGTACGGCTTCCTCGCCCGCAGCCATCAACGCCTCGGCGATGCCCCGGCCGCGTGCGTTGCGATCGACACAGATCGAATAGAGCCGCGCGAGTCGCGTTCCACGGTGTTTCAGCAGCAGGATGTAGCCGAGCAGGCCCGATGCATCCGCAGCGACCAGCAGGTCGTCGATGTCGCTTTGCAGGAAGCGGCGAAAGCTGCGTCGGCTGAGACGGTCGCTGTCGAAGGAGTCGTCTTCCAGGCGTACCAGCGCGTCCAGATCGTCCAGTGTTGCCTCGCGCACGGTCGGCGTCGCAGTCGCTACTGCCGGGATGAGGCCCGTCGCTTGCGACGCATCACGTTCCATGCAGTTCTCACTCCACCAGCACGGGATAGCCCCGCGCAGTCTAGCCGTGCCCGATGGTACACGCAAAAATGCGCAAACAGAGCCTGCTGTCATGCGGCGCGGTGTCTGCTACGATCGCGCGCACATTTTTCTCAGCCGCATGCTTCCGTGCTCAAGATAGTCGTCGATGATCTCTCCGACTGGGGGCCTTTCTACCCCAGTGAGCACGTCATTTCCTTTGCGGACTATCTCGCGCTGGGCGAGGAGACGCTGAAGCAGCCGTTGCGCGTCATCAATCTCTGTCGCAGCGACCGCTACCTGTCGCGCGGATACTATTGCTCGCTGCTCGCCGAGGCGCGCGGACACCGCGTGCTGCCGGGAGTGGCTACGCTGAACATCCTGCGCAACCGCAAGCTGTTCATTCTCGAATTCGACGACATTGGCGAGCGCGTCGACAAGCTGGTCGCCGAGCATTCGCCGCAGAGCCCGGAGTCGTTCACGGTCCGCAGCTATTTCGGTACCGTGCAGGAAGAGATTCTGGCACCACTGGCACGCCACCTGTTCGAACGTGTCGCGTGTCCGATTCTGGAGATCGAGTTTCGCAAGCGCACGCGCTGGGAGATAGCGGCACTGACGCCACTTTCTCCGGGCGAGCTGGACGACGCCGAGCAGACGGTGTTCGCGAACGCGCTGGAGCGCTACAGCCGCGTGGTGTGGCGCCGTCCGCGCGAGCGCACGCGCTATCGTTACGACATGGCGATCCTGGTCGACCCGCAGGAGCCACAACCACCGAGTGATGCCAAGGCGATCAAGCATTTCCTGAAGGCTGCGAAGGGTCTCGGCATTGCGGCCGAACTGATCAAGCGCAGCGATTACGGGAGGCTGCAGGAATACGACGCGCTGTTCATCCGCGCCACCACCGCGATCGACCATTTCACGTACCGCTTCGCGCAGAAGGCCGAGTCCGAAGGCATGGTCGTGATCGATGACCCGACCTCGATCCTGCGCTGCGCCAACAAGGTCTATCTGGCCGACCTGTTGCGGATGCGGCGCATTCCGGCGCCGGACACGCGCATCCTGATGCGCCAGTCCCACCCACGCACGATGGCCGCACTCGCAGGCCTGAGTTTCCCGATGGTGCTGAAGATCCCTGACGGTTCGTTTTCCAGGGGCGTGGTCAAGGTCGCGAACGAGAGCGAACTGCAGGAACAGTTGCGCGACCTGTTCCGCAAGTCGGCGTTGCTGCTCGCGCAGGAGTACCTCTACACCGATTACGACTGGCGCATCGGCGTGCTGAACAACCGTGCGATCTACGCCTGCAAGTATTTCATGGTACGTGACCATTGGCAGATCTACCGTTATGGGGCCGGCGGTGATGTGGACAGCGGGCGCTACCAGACGATGCCGACGCACGAGGTGCCGCGTGCAGTGATCGAGGCCGCGCTGCGCGCCATACGGCCGATCGGCAATGGGCTCTACGGGGTCGATATCAAGCAGTCGGGCGATCGTATTGCGGTGATCGAGGTCAACGACAATCCCAGCATCGAGTCCGATGTCGAGGACCAATATCTCGGATTCGAGCTCTACCATCTGATCATGGAAGATTTCCTGCGTCGCCTCGACGAGCAGCGCGCCAACCGTCCCCGTTGACGTCGCATCGCACGCACGGGATGATCGCTCGGCAGGTGCAGGAGCACCGCTACCCTAAGAACAGGATCAAGGAGCATGGACGTGCATCAGTGGCGGTTTTTCAAGGCGGGCGGTTTCGATCAGGTCAGTCTGGAGCGTGGTGAGGATTTTGCGCACCTCGCCGAACTCGACCAGAAGCTGTGGGCGGCGCTGGCGTGTCCGGTCGCCGGTCTGGAATGCGACCCGACGACGCTGGCGCTGATCGATACCGACGGCGACGGACGTGTGCGCGCCTCCGAACTGCTGGTGGCACTGCAATGGGCCTTGTCCTGCCTGTCGTCGCCGGATGAACTGCTGCAGGATGATGACGCGCTGCCGCTCGCTGCAATCGACGAAACAACGGAGATGGGAGCTGCCATCGCCATCGCCGCACGCACTGTGCTGCGCGATGCAGAGCGCCCCGATGCCGGCGTGATCGATATGGTGACCGCCACGGCCGCGGCCGAACGGCTGACCGCGCGCGGACTGAATGGCGACGGCGTGGTGCACCCGCACAGCAGCGACGATGCCGCGCTGGTGGCCGATATCCAGTTGCTCGTCGACAACGGTTTTGCAGTCGAAGGACGTGACGGCAAAGCGGGGCTGAGCCGTGACGGTGTCACCGCAGCACAGGCCGCCGCTGCTGCCTGCCTGGTGTGGCAGCGTGAGGGTGGCGTCGACCCGGGCGTCTTGTTGCCTGCCGGTGAGGGCACGGCGGCAGCCAGCGTGGCGTTGCAGGCGGTGAAGGCGAAAGTCGATGACTTCTTTGCGCGCTGTCGCCTGGCGGCATTCGATGCGCGCGCCGAAGCCGCGCTGAATCGCGAAGAGAGCGCGTGGCTTGCGCTCGCTGCGCAGGATCTCGGTGTCAGCAACGACGAGATCCGCAACTTCCCGCTTGCGCGCATCACGGCGCATGCACGTCTGCCGCTCGCCGGGTCGGTCAACCCGGCCTGGGCGAGCGCACTCGGCGAACTGCGCGAGGTGGTGACAAAGCCGCTGCTTGGAGAGCGCGATACGCTCGATGAGACCGATTGGGCCGTTCTCTGTGCACGTCTTGCACCCTATGCAGACTGGCAGGCACGCAAACCCGCCACGGCGCTGGCCGATCTGGATGCAGTGCGTCTGGAGCATCTGGCAGGTGATGGGTTCGGCAAGGCAATGGGCGCCCTGATCGACGAGGATCTCGCGCTCGAGCCGGCGTTCAATGCACTCGGCGATCTGGTGAAGCTGATCGGCTTCAGGCGTGATCTTGCCCGGCTCACGCGCAATTTCGTCAACTTCCGTGATTTCTACGAGCAGCAGGAGCCGGCGATATTCCAGTGCGGCACGCTGTATCTGGACCAGCGCAGCTGCACGCTGTGCCTGCAGGTCAACGATGCGGGCAAGCATGCGTCGCTGGCCGGCATGGCCGGAGCCTACCTGGCCTACTGCGACTGCGTGCGCAGCGCGAGCGGGGAAAGCATGCAGATCGTCGCGGCGTTCACCGGCGGAGACTCGGACAACCTGATGGTCGGTCGCAACGGCATCTTCTACGACCGCAAGGGGCGCGACTGGGACGCCACGATCACGCGCATCGTCGACAACCCGATCAGCGTGCGCCAGGCGTTCTGGGCGCCGTACAAGAAGCTGGTACGCTTCGTCGAGGAGCAGGTTGCAAAACGCGCCGCGGCTGCCGACGAGGCAGCGAGTGCACGCATGCAGGATACGGTGACCGAAGCCGCTGCCGCCAGGCCGGGTGCGGCGCCGGCGAAGAAGATCGACGTCGGCACGGTAGCTGCTCTCGGGGTGGCGGTCGGGTCGTTGGGTACGGCGTTCGGCTATTTCATGAAGGCTGTTGCCGACGTGAAGGACTGGCAGGTGCCGCTGCTGGTGCTTGGCGTGATGTTGCTGATCTCGGCGCCGTCGATGGTCATGGCGTTCCTGAAGCTGCGCCGGCGCAATATCGCACCGCTGCTCGACGCCAACGGCTGGGCGGTGAACGCACGCGCGTTGATCAGCGTGCCGTTCGGTGCGCGTCTCACCGGGGTTGCAACGTTGCCATCGGGGGCGGGCAGCACGAGCGATCGTTTCGCCGCACGTCGCAGTGCGTGGCCGAAACTGCTCGCACTGCTGTTCATCGTGTGGTGGCTGTACGCGTTCCTGAAGGATACCGGTCTGCTGGACCGGTTGCTGGCGTTGTAGGGACGATGTCGTACGACGTTACGAGGCGTTGTCTCACGCGCGGACCATGTCAACGCACGAGCGCCGCGTCCCGGCGCGACACGAAGGCATCGCCATGCACCGTGCAACCCTTCGCAGCAGATTGCCGGGCACGATGGTTCAGGTTCGTCTGACAGCGCCCGGCACGCCTGCGAGCTACGATTCGACGTGGTAGTCGTCGAGTCGGGGCTCGCGGGTCCAGTTCCAGTAGTCGAGCAGTTTCCACGGTGAGAGCACCGTGACGCGTCCCTGCGCGTTGCGATACCAGCTGTGTGCCACTGCCGGATGCGACCAGATGGAGCGTGCCAGCGTGTCCTGCAGCCTGCGGTTGTACGCATCGTGCACGTCCTGTCGTACTTCGATCGTGCGTGCACCGCGCTCCAGCAGCGCACGGATGCAACCCATGATGTAGCGTACCTGGCACTCGCCGTGGAAGATCAGGCTGCCGCTGGCGGCCAGGTTGGTCGCCGGTCCGTACATCAGGAACAGGTTCGGGAACTCGGGTACGGCAATGCCGAGGTATGCCGCCGGATCGTCGCCCCAGCGCTCGGCAAGGCGAACGCCGCCACGGCCGCTGATTTCCATGGGCCAAAGATAGCGGTTGGCGTGGAAGCCGGTGGCGAACACCACGACGTCGGCCCCGAATTCGCGTCCGTCTGCAGTGCGCACCACATCGGTTCCCAGCGCAGCCACCGCCTCGTCGACCAGCGTCACGTTGTCGCGCCGCAGGGCCTGCAGCCAGCTGCCGTTGTCCTGCAGCGTGCGCTTGGCAAGCGGCGGGTAGCGTGGCACGGCGCGTTGGAACAGTGCTTCATCGTCGCCGCACTGCTGGTGGATCCACTCGCTGAACATCTCGCGCGTGAAGTCGTTGGCGGCGCTTGCCGAGCGTTCCTGGTGCGGCCACGCCGGATCGATGAACGTGTTCTCCCAGTTGCCGTCGGTCGCTGGCCAGAACAGCAGGAAGCGGTACCAGCGCCCGTAGTAGGGCAGGTGGCGGAAGCACCAGCGTGCACCGTCGCCGATTGCGCGGTGGTAGTCGGGGTTCGGGAACATCCACTGCGACGAACGCTGGAACACCGTGACCTCGCGTGCAAGCGGTGCGATCGCGGGAACGAGCTGGAATGCACTGGCCCCGGTGCCGATCACGGCCACGCGCTTGCCTGCCAGATCGACACCGTGATCCCAGCGGGCGGAGTGGAACTTCGGTCCCGCGAAGCGCTCGATCCCATCGATGTCGGGCAGCTTGGGACGGTTGAGCTGGCCCACACCGCTGATCAGCACGCGTGCGTCGAGCGTGAACTCCTCGCCGCCGCAGCGCATCGTAACGCGCCAGATGCCATCCGCTTCGTCGTAGCGCGCTGCGATCACCTCGGTATTGAAGCGTATGTGCGACTCGAGTTTGTACTTGCGCACGCAGTGTTCGAAGTAGCTGCGCAGTTCGCGGTGTTGTGCGAAGAATTCGCTCCATTCGAGGTTTGGCTCGAACGAATAGCAGTAGAAATGACTGCCGACGTCGACGCGACAGCCCGGGTAGGTGTTTTCATACCAGGTGCCGCCGGGGCCCGCGTTCTTCTCCACGATGATGAATGCGATGCCCTGTTCGCGCAGGCGGATGCCTGCGAGGATTCCGGACATGCCGGCGCCGATCACCAGCACCGGCAGCGACCGGCGCGCAGCGTACGGAATGTGTGCGAACGAGACCTCGCGGGCGTCGCGCCCGTCCAGTTCGGTTTCCTCGAGCATCATCGGCACGTATTCGGCCGGCACTTCGCCGGCGACGAGGAAACCCATCATCCGCTGCAGCGTGTCGTGATCGGGTGGCGGTGGCAGTGCGCAGCCGCGATCGCGGTAGGCACGAATCACGTCGAGCGCGTGTCGGCGTACTTCCGCCTGCTGCTCCGGTGGCATGCCACACTGCACGTCGTTCAGCGTGCACGTCAGTGGGCGCAATCCGCTGTCGAGCAGCGCGTAGTCACCACTCATGTGCATCATCGACAGCATCAGGCACGGGATGCTGGCCTCTTCGAGCGCGGCCATGATGGTCGCGTCGTCATCGTCGAAGGGCAGGCCGGCCGGATCGAAACGTTGCGTCATCGGTGTGTTCTCTCGCGTAAACAGGGGGGGGATTATGCCGGGGTCGGCAGGTTTTCGGAAATGGCGTCGTATCGTAATTTGTATGACGCTGTGTGCGGCCATTCGGCTTTGAGCCGACACGCCGGCAATGCAAGAATGAACCGTGCCATTGGCAGAATGATCCGATCCGGATCCACACTCAACGTGCGATTGATCTTTTGGATGACACGATGGAACAGGAGGGGCGCTCATGAATGACACGATCATTCCATTCCGGGTGGCGGTCAGCGACGCCGAGGTGGCAGAACTGCGCAGGCGGCTGGCTGCGACGCGCTGGCCGGATCGCGAGCCCACCGCCGACTGGAGCCAGGGCATCCCGCTCGCTTACCTGCGCGAGGTGTGTGACTACTGGGCCGGACGCTACGACATGCGGCGCATCGAACAGCGGCTGAACGCACTGCCGCAATTCCGTACCGTGATCGACGGCCTCGGCATCCATTTCATCCATGTACGCTCGCCGCACCCGCAGGCATTGCCGCTGGTGATGACCCACGGCTGGCCAGGATCGGTGATCGAGTTCCTTGACGCGATCGGACCGCTGGTAGATCCGGTTGCGCATGGTGGCGATGCCGGTGATGCATTCGACGTCGTGTGCCCGGCATTGCCCGGTTACGGCTTTTCGGACAAACCGGGCGAGGCTGGCTGGAACGTCGAACGCATCGGACTTGCCTGGCGCGAGTTGATGCACCGCCTCGGGTACGCGGGCTACGTCGCGCAGGGCGGTGACTGGGGTGCGATGGTCACGGTCGCGCTGGCGCAGGCGGACGCCGCACACTGTCGCGGCATCCACCTGAACATGGCAATCGTTGCGCCCGATCCCGATACATTCGCCAAGCTCACTGCTGCGGAGCAGAAATCACTCGCCGACATGCAGCACTACCAGGATCTGGAGTCGGGCTACGCGAAGCAGCAGAGCACACGACCTCAGACCCTGGGCTACGGTCTGGCCGATTCGCCGGCCGGCCAGGCGGCGTGGATCATCGAGAAATTTCGCGCCTGGACCGACTGCGGCGAAGGCGCGGCGGCGCACCCGGAGAATGCGCTGTCACGCGACCAGTTGCTCGACAACGTGATGATGTACTGGCTGACGAACTCGGCTGCGTCCTCGGCGCGTCTTTACTGGGAGAGCATGGCCACACCGAACATGGATCCGCTCGACGTGCCGGTCGGCATCAGCATCTTTCCACGCGAGATCCTGCGGCCATCGCGGCGCTGGGCGCAAAGGCGCTTCAGTCGTCTCGTGCACTGGAATGAACTCGAGCGCGGCGGACATTTTGCCGCGTTCGAGCAACCGGCAATCTTCGTTGATGAACTGCGTGAGTGCTTCCGCCATATGCGCTGAACGCCCGATCGGCGCCGAAACGGGCCCGATTCGGAATGAAGTGATTGCCGGACGCCTGGCCGACTGCGGGGAGACGCTTCGCGAGCACGCCCTGCTGTGGCGATCGGTGGCGTTTCGCGAGCGACGACCCGCCTGGGAGGCCGTACTGCCGGAGCTCGCTGCCGCGCTGCGTGCGCTGCGACTGGAGCAGGTCGAGGCACTGCACGCCGAGCCGCACGCGGCGCAGGCTTGGCTCGCACGCTGGTTGCCACTCGATGCAGTCGCAGGACTCGAAGCGGTAGGTGCCTGGCCACGCATGGCGCTTCGCCCGTGGCCATCCGGGTTTGCAAGTACGGTTCCGGGGCGCAAGTGGCAGCAGATCGAGGCCTTTCTGGGGGCGGTGCCGTCGGGCGGGCAGCGTGGCATCGACTGGTGTGCCGGCAAGGGGCATCTGGCGCGCGCGGCCTGCTGGCAGTGGCGATCCTGCGCCTTCGATGCGCTGGAGCGAGATGTCAGACGGGTGCACGCGGGCGAGGAACTGGTGCAGCGTAGCGGGGTGGACGTGAACCTGCACGTCTGCGACGTGATGCAAACGCAGGCGCTGGGTTGGCTCTCTCCGCAATGCCATGTCCTGGCGCTGCATGCCTGCGGGGCACTGCACCAGCGCTTGTTGCAGGTGGGCGTCGGGGCGCGCGTGGCGGCGCTGTCCTGTGCGCCGTGCTGCTATCACCTGACGGCGGTCGAGGCACCACTGGCACTGTCACGCGAGGGTGTTCGTACCGCACCGCCTCTGGTGGCTGCGGACCTGCGCACCGCGGTGCAGGAAACGGTGACCGCAGCGGGGCATGCACGGCGTCAGCGCCGCCGCATGCAGCAATGGCAGCTCGGCTTCGACCTGCTGCAACGGGAGTTGCGGGGTGTCGATGATTACCTGCCGCTGCCCGCGCAGCCGGCGACGGTGCTGCAGCATGGCTTTGCAGCGTATTGCCGTGACATCGCTGCAATGAAGCAGCTCACGTTGCCCGGCACGCTCGATTTCGCGTGCTACGAGCGTGCCGGTGCCGCACGTTTTCGCGAGGTGAGTGCCTTCGATCTGGTGCGTCACCGCTTTCGTCGCCTGCTGGAGCTGTGGCTGGTGCTCGATCGCGCGCAATTCCTGGTCGAGGCAGGCTATCGCGTCGGCGTGGGGACTTTCTGCGCACGCGAGCTGTCGCCGCGCAATCTGCTGATCGACGCACGCCTGGCTTGAGACGGCATCGCAAGACATCACGAGGCGCGTGGCAACGCCTTCGCATCGGGGGGCGTGTGCCGCAGGGATGCGGCACTCGAGCCTGCAGGGATGCATCGACGGTGTCCCACCGGTGCGAAGGCGTTGCCACGCGCCGGTCGACCGGTACCGGTACCGGATGGCACGGTGATCCGCTGCCGGGATGTGCGCGTAGAACGCGGCATCGAAGTTGTCCGTACCGGAACCAGGAGATGCAGGGCCTGAGTGTGGTGCCATCTGGCGCTGACCGTGGTTTACACTGCCGGACCAAGCCATGGACCATGGCCGACCATGAACAAGCCTGTGGCGACAGTGCAAGCCGTGCACGACGTCGACGTGTGGAGCACCCGGCTCGAAGCGGTGGCGCGCCAGCGTGATCGTCACGCGTACGCAGAACTGTTCCGCCACTTTGCACCGCTGCTGAAGTCCTTTGCACTGTCCAGCCCCGGTATGGCGTCGAATGCGTCGGCTGAAGAGCTGGTGCAGGAAGTCATGCTGAAGGTGTGGAACCGGGCCTGCACCTTCGATGCGACCAAGGCGAGTGCGACGACCTGGATCTACACGCTGGCGCGCAACTGTCGCATCGATCTGCTGCGCAGGAAATACCGGGTGCGCGAAGAAGTCGATGTCGACGAGTTGTGGGATCTGGGGACCGACGAGGATCTGCTCGACGAGCAAGTACAGCAGCAGCGCGCCCGGAAAGAGGTGCGCGAGTCGTTGCGGATGCTGCCGCAGGAGCAGCGTCGGATCATCGACAAGGTGTACATGGAAGGCAAGTCGCATACGGAGGTCGCGGCGGAACTCGGCCTGCCGCTGGGGACGGTGAAATCGCGGGTGCGCCTGGCGCTGAGCAAGCTGAAACCGATGCTGGACCGCCGAGAGCCGTGACGATGCCCCGACACCATCCCGACCCGTACCTTCTGAACGATTACGCTGCCGGCAGCCTGCCGGGTGCGGTGGCACTTGCCATGGCCGTGCATCTCGATTTCTGCCGCCGCTGTCGTGACGGAATGCGACAACTGAATCGACTGGGTGGCGAATTGCTTGGCGGTCTCGATCCGGTACCGGTTGCCGAGGACGCATTCACACGGCTGTTGCAGCGCCTGGACGACAGCAGTCCGGCATCCGCGGCCGAAGCGGTGCAACTACCCGCCCATGGTGGCTGTGCAGGCCTGCCGCGTGCGCTGCGGCGACTCGCCCCGGCCGGAGTGGAGCAGCTCGAGTGGAAGCGCAGCGGGCGAGGGGTGCGCACTTCCCGGCTGCGCTTTGGTGATCCGCAAAGAGAAGTGGCGCTCTATCGTATCCGTGCCGGCTCGCGCGTGCTGGAGCACGGACACTGCGGCAGCGAGATCACGGTGGTGCTGAGTGGTGCGTTTGCGGATCACGAGGGATGTTATCGTGCAGGGGATTTCGTTCTGCGCGGCACAACCGACGTGCACCGGCCCGTTGCCGCACCGGAGGCCGATTGTCTGTGTCTGGGGGTTCTCGAGGCACCGATCCGGCTTGGTGGTCTGTTCGGACGTATCGCGAATCCGTTCCTGCGCCTGCATCCGCGCTGAGTCACGGAGCGCCGTCAGGGACGCCCGTCCGGAGCTTGCGCGGCAGTCTCGTCGAACAGGTGCACGCGACCACGACCGGCTGACTTTGCGGCGTAGCAGGCTGCATCGGCCGCACTCATCAGGGTCGCGACGTCGCGTACCGAGGGGTCGATCGGCGCCACGCCGATACTGGCGCCGATCCTGAACTCGTGGCCTTGCCAGGTGAAGCGCAATTCACGCACGACCGCGCAGAGCTCCCGGGCGATCTCCACTGCCTTGTCGACAGGGCAGTGTTCGAGCAGAACGCCGAACTCATCGCCGCCGAGGCGCGCGAGCGTGTCGCGTTGGCGCAATCGCTGGTGCAGCAGCTGGCTCACATGACGCAGCAGTTCATCGCCGGCAGCGTGTCCGCAGCTGTCGTTGACCGCCTTGAAGCGATCCAGGTCGAGGTAACACAGTGCGTGTGTGTCCCCTTTGGAGCGAGCGTTCTCGATCGCGTTCGCAAGCCGTATCTCGAACTCCCGACGGTTCGCCAGGCCGGTCAGCGCGTCGTGTGAAGCCTGCCATGCCAGGCGTGTGGCACGCGCCTGTGCTTCGGTGACGTCACGGAAAACCAGTACAGCGCCCAGGATTTCATCGCCGACGCGCAACGGATGCGAAGAATATTCGGCACTCAGCGCCGTGCCGTCTGCTCGCCACAGCGCTTCCACCTGAGCGCGAGACGCAACACCCGTGCGGAACGCATCGTAGATCCGGCATTGCTCGGGTGGATAAGGTGTGCCGTCGCCGTGGCTGTGGTGGATCAGCTGGTGCGTGTTGCGGCCGAGCATCTCTTCGCGCCGGTAGCCGAGCATTTCGAGGGCGGCATCGTTCACGAAGGTGCAGCGACCCTGCGTGTCGAGTCCGTAGATTCCTTCGCCAGCCGACTCGAGCAGCAGCCGGAACCGCTCCTCGCTCGTGCGCAGCGCCGCTTCGACCTGGCGACGCTCTTCGATCTCGGCGAGGAGACGGGTGTTCGCCGCCGCGAGAAGCCGGGTCTGTTCGGCGATGCGTGCCGTGCGCTCATCGACCATCTGCTCCAGCCGCTGGCGCAGTTCGTCGTCGGTACGCCTGTCCTCGGTGATGTCGATGCGTACGCCCTGCAGGAACGGAGGTGTGCCGTCGACAGCGTGAACCAGCCGTGCTTCGTCGAGCAGCCAGTGGATCGCACCGCTCTTGTCCAGCACGCGGTATTCGTGATGCAGTGGTTCGCCGCCATGGCAGCAGCGTGCGTAGGCAGCACGCAGTTCTTCGCGGTCCTGCGGATGAACCTGCGCCAGCACGCCTTCGGGATCCTCGAGCAGGCGTTGCGGATCCAGACCCAGTGCGCTCGCCTGCGGGCTGATGTAGAGCAGCCGGGCCGAGCCGTCGGACGTTGCCATGTAGGTGACGGCCGGGATCTGTTCCACGAGAGTGCGGAACCTGGCTTCGGCAGCACGTTTCTCGCCGTCCAGACGCTGTTCGCGCAGTACACGCTCGATCACCGCCGGCAGCAGTTGCAGATGGGTGCGTTCGCCGTCCTTGACCAGATAATCGCGTGCGCCATGGCGCATGGCCTGCACGGCCATGCCGACGTTGTCGGCTCCGGTCAGCATCAGCACCGGAATATCGGTGCCGCCGTCGTGCGCGTGCAGCTCGGCCAGAAAACCGATGCCGTCGAGGTCCGGCAGATGGTAGTCGAGCAGGATCACTCCGGGGCGCGTCGAGCGTGCGAGCTCGATCCCTTCACGACCGGTGGCCGCTTCGAGCAGTTCGAAGTCGTAATCCGGATGCGAGCCGAGTGCACGCCGGCAGGCGAGCCGGTCCACAAGGTCGTCGTCGATCAGCAGAATGCGCACGCCAGCACGCTCCATCGCGGGCTTCACTCCGGCATTTCGCTGATCGTCCAGTAGGCGTGGACGGTGCGCATGGTGTCGACGAAGCGCTGGTAATCAACGGGTTTGCGGATGTAGCCGGCGATGCCGAGATCGAAACTCTCGACCTTGTCACGCTGTTCCTCGGAAGTGGTGAGCACGATGACCGGTATGCGGCGCAACGGATTGCCCTCGGTCTTCACGATGCGCAGAAACTCGATTCCACCCATCACCGGCATGTTCAGATCGAGCAGGATCAGGCATGGGCGATCGTTGCGCGCATCGCCGAGCCATGCGAGTGCGGCCTCGCCGTGCTCGGCGTGAGCGATCGGGTTCGTGATGTGCAGTGCCTTCAGCGCGCGCCGTACGGTCATCGTGTCTATCAGATCATCCTCGACCAGCAGGATGGGCTTGGCGTCGGACTTCATGCGTCGTGTCCTCCTCTGGCAGCGGGAGTGGCGGATTTTGGCAGTGTGAAGTGGAAGGTGGCACCCGCACCGGGCTGCGATTCTACCCAGATCCGACCGCCGTGCAGCTCGATGATCTTGCGCACCAGCGCGAGGCCGACGCCGGTACTCTCCTTGCGATCGCGAGGTGCAAGGACCTGGAACAGCTGGAAAATACGCTCGTGATGGCGTGCTTCGATGCCGGGGCCGTCATCGGCGATGCTGATCTGCCACTGCTCGCCCAGATCGGTGCAGTAGATGCGGATCCTGCACTGCGGCTTGTCGCGATGCGCGATCGCGTTGCCGATCAGATTCTGCAGCACCTGCTGCATGCGCGTCGGGTCGACCGCGACGACCGGGAGCTCGCCTTCGATGTCGACGGTGATTCCGGGCGGCGGCGCGAGCAACTGCAGGGTCTGGTTCACGAGCGCGGACAGATCGACCGGCGAATGGGTCTGTGCGGTTCGCCCCACACGCGAGTAGGCGAGGATGCCATCGATCAGGGCATCCATGCGCAGGACGCGGTTCTTCATCAACCCCAGATACTCGCGCCCCTGCTCGTCGAGTGCGGCCGTGTAGTCGGCGAGCAGCCAGTCGGCCAGCGAGCCGATGCCGCGCAGCGGTGCCTTCAGGTCGTGCGACACCACGTAGGCGAAATTTTCCAGTTCGCCGTTTGCACTGCGCAGTTCGGCGATCAGGGACTGCCGACGCTCCTCGCTGGCGAGTCGTTCGCGCGTTTCGCGATGAATGCCCGCGTACAGCGCGGCGAGTGCGGCTGCGACCAACAGCAGCAGCAAGCCGAGCATCGACAGCGTGTGAGTGGCGCTGCGTTCCGTCGACCGCCGCTCTGCGGCGATCTGGTGGCCGAGTTCGGCCTGCATCGCCACGATCATCGCGAGTACCCGCTCCATCTCGGCGCGACCGGGTCCTGCAGCAAGCTGGCGACGTCCGGCCTCCGCGCCTTCGTGGCGGTACGCGTCGAGCACTGCATCGAGCATCCGCAGGCGTATGGCGATACCCGTGCGCAACGCCGGCAGCCGTGCCTGCGATGCCGGCATGCCTGCGGTCAGCGTCTCGAGTTCGTCGAGCAGGGCATCCACGCGGACGAGCACGTCTGCGCGCGTATCCAGCTCAACGTCGTCGCCGAGCAACAGCCAGGCGCGCTGGCGTGATTCCGCCTGGTTCAGCAGCGAATAGATGCTTTCCAGCATGTTTACCGCACGTTGCGAACGGTCCAGTGCCTCGCTGGTCGCAATGAACCTCGCTGTGGTGCGATAGAGACTTCCGCCGATGATCGCCAGTACGATCACCGCCAGCACGAAGCCGGCAAGAACCTGCGTTTCGACCCGCCATCGCAGCATGGAATCGCCGCCTCCAGTACGTTGCCGATGCCACATCGAAGCGTCCATTATGCTTTACTGGTCCGACGTATGCCGCCTGACGAGGACTCGTGTCAGCGGTGTCCAACAGGAAGTGCCCTTGTTCGGAAAAGTACGGAGTTCATCATGTACCGTTGGTTGCACCCGTTGTGCGTACTGCTGCTTGCGCTCGGCCTGGGTGGTTGCGGGTACAACTCGCTGCAGAGCGCGGATGAGCAGACCAAGTCGGCGTGGTCGGAGGTTCTGAATCAGTACCAGCGACGCGCCGATCTGGTGCCGAATCTCGTGAACGTCGTGAAAGGATACGCGGCGCACGAGAAGGAGGTGCTGACCCAGGTCACCGAGGCGCGTGCACGCGTCGGCAGCGTCACGCTGTCTGCCGGAACACTCGACGATCCTGCAGCGCTCGCGCGCTTCCAGGCCGCGCAGGGCGAGCTGCACTCGGCGCTGTCGCGCTTGCTGGTGGTTGCCGAGAACTATCCGCAGCTCAAGGCCGACGCGGCGTTCCGTGACCTGCAGGCGCAGCTCGAGGGAACCGAAAACCGGATCACGGTCGCCCGCAATCGCTATATCGCTGCAATCGAACAGTACAACGTCATCGTGCGGCGTTTCCCGGTCAATCTGACCGCGATGCTGTTCGGCTTCGAGGTCAAGCCGCAGTTCGGGGTCGATGACGAGGCCGCGATCGCCCGACCGCCGATGGTCGATTTCGGCAGCGCGGCTCCTGCGGCGCAGGACTGAAGCGTGCCGGCAATCGCGCTGCGTTGGCTGCTGGTCGCGCTGCTGGTCGCGGGGGCGACGTCTCCCGCAGGCCACGCGCTGGTGGCGGTGCCGGAGCTGCAGGCGCGTGTCACCGACCTCGGCGCGATTCTGAGCCCTGTCGAGCGCGACGCGCTCGAAGCGTCGCTGCGTGCCTTCGAGCTGCGCAAGGGCGCGCAACTCGCCGTGCTGATCGTTCCGAGCACCGCACCGGAGACGGTCGAGCAGTACGCGATGCGCGTCGTCGAAGCGTGGCGACTCGGTCGCTCGGGCGTCGACGACGGTCTGTTGCTGCTGGTCGTCACGAGGGATCGAGCATTGCGTATCGAGGCGGGCTACGGGCTCGAAGGCGTGGTGCCCGATGCCGTCGCCCGGCGGGTGATCGACGAGACGATCGTACCCTTCTTCCAGCGCGGTGAATTGGCGGCTGGCATCGACGCGGGCGTACAGCAACTGATGCGGATAATCGACGGCGAGGCGTTGGTGGCGCCGCGACGACCGGACCCACCCGCGAGTCTTCCGGATTGGATGCTGATCCCGTTCTTCGTGCTGCTGTCGCTGGGGCCGGCCCTGCGGCAGCTTTTCGGTCGCCTGGGTGGCGCGTGCATCGGTGCAGGCGCCATGGCGTTGCTCGTCTGGCTGCTGATCGGAGCCGTGACGCCGGCACTGGGGAGCGCGTTGCTGGTGTTCCTGTTCGTGCTGTTGCCGGGAGGCAGCCGTCACGGTCGCTGGTCGAGCGGGGGCTTCGGTCGCGGTGGCGGCGTCAGTGGAGGTGGAGGAGGTTTCGGCGGGGGAGGTTTCAGTGGAGGCGGAGGCGGTTTTGGCGGTGGAGGCGCTTCGGGCAGATGGTGAGTCGCTGGCGACGCGTGCTGCGCCACCTGCTGCTGCCCCCGTGGCATTTGCGGCGCGTCTTGCCGACGACGGCGATGCTGGCGATCGAGGCAGCGATTTCAGCCTCGGAATGCCGTCATCGTGGCCAGATCCGGTTCGCGATCGAAACCAGCCTCGATCCGTGGCAACTGCTGCACGGACTCACTGTGCGGCAGCGGGCATGGCAGGTCTTCGGCGAACTCGGCGTATGGGATACCGAAGAGAACAACGGCGTTCTGATCTACGTGCTGCTCGCCGATCGTGACGTCCAGATCGTTGCTGACCGCGGCATCGCAACGCGGGTTGCACCCGGGTGCTGGGAAGCGATCTGCGTGGCGATGGAGCAGACGTTCGGTCGGGCTGATTTCCGCCGCGGGGCACTGGATGCGATCGCGGCGGTCGGTGTGTTGCTGGAAGAGCACTGCCCGGGAACTGGCAGCAACACGCTGGCTGATGCGCCGGTGGTTCTGTGATCGGCGTGTGTTGCGGGCTGTGCAAATCGTAATCATGCAGGTCATGCCATGACCACATAATGGTGTGGATGGCAATGACAACAGGATGCAGCGATGGATGAGTACGATGTCTGCGTGATCGGTGCAGGTTTTGGTGGTGCGAGCGTGGCGGCGCTGCTTGCGCACTCGGGGCGTCGGGTCGCGCTGCTGGAGAAGACCGCGCGCGCCGGTGGCAAGGCACAGACCACCGAACGACTGGGGTATCGCTTCGAGATGTTCGGCGCGGTGGGTATCCCGGCGCTCAATTCGCGGTTCCATGAACTCGTCGAGCGCCTCGGCATCACGGATCGTGTCCAGTTCGTGGTGCCGCAGGGTGAAATGGCGGCGGTGCGTTACAAGGCACCGGACGGAAGCTGGCGCAGCATGCGTGCACCGCTGATCGCCACCGGCACGCCTGCGGAAATCGCCAATACGAAGCGGGTCTACGGCCTGGACGACGCCGATCTCGCGGCGCTTGGCAACTACTATGCGGCGCTGTTCGCGCTGGACGATGCGGCGCTCGTCGGACTCGAGAGCGTAGGCACATACGGGTGGCTGCAGCAGTTCGGCTTGCATCCGGCGCTCGAGGCGCAGATCTGCATGAACCTGAACACCTTGTTCGTCGCGCCGGTGAACCGCCTCGCCGCGTCGGAAGCCGTTCCGGTATTGCGCGCCCAGGCGCTCGGGGGTGCGGGTCGTTATCACGTGGGTGGCTACGGTCGGGTGGCGGAAGTCTGCGCGGAAGTCGTCACGGAGCAGGGCGGGTTGTTCCGGCCGAAGTGCCGCGCAACGCAGATCGTCGTCGAGGGCGGTCGTGCAGTGGGTGTGGCCACCGCAGACGGCGTGATTCGGGCGCGCAGCGTGATCTCGGGGGCCGGTATCCAGCCGACGATACTTGCACTGGCCGGGCGTGAGCACTTTCCGCCCGACTACGTACGGCGCGTGGAAGCGCTGGAACCGTCCTGGTCGATTGCCGGCTACCGTTATGTGCTCGATGCGCGCGTGTTCGACGCGGCGCTGATCCCGGTCTTTTCCGACCAGAGCTGGCTCGATGATGAACGCTTCGCACGCATGGAGCGCGGTGAGTGGCCCGACGTGCCGCTGATCGCGATCGACGTGGCGTCCGAATTCGACCCTTCGCTGGTTGCTGCACCGGGTCACCAGGTGGCGAACTGCCAGGTGTTCTGCTCGGCGGATCCGGAGTCGACGCTCTGGCGCGAAGCGATCCGGCGCGCCGATGCAGTGATCGGAGAGCTGTGGCCGGATCTGGCCAGGCACGTGCTGCGCAAGGAACCCTACGGGCCGAAGCAGGTGTCCGGGATGAGCCGCGACTCCGTGGTGCCCGGTGCCGGGGGGGAAGCCGTGGGACTGGCGCAGGTGGTCGGTCAGGTAGGTCGATCCAAACCCGATGCGCGTACACCGCTTGCGGGGTTGTATCTGGTCGGTTGCGATGCGGGTGGTACCGGCGCCGGTACCCACCAGGCCGTCGATTCCGGCTTCAAGGTCGCGGCGATGGTGGATGCCGACCTCGGTTGAACGATCGACGGTGCCGATCCACGAATGCGCCGTGACGTAGGTCGGGTTTCAACCCGACGAATGCCGATCCACGAATGCGGCGTGACGTGGGTCGGGTTTCAACCCGACATGAGCCGCTGCGGTCTTTTTGTCGGCATGAATGCCGACCTACGGGCGGGATGCCGCCCCACGTGGGTCGGGTTTCAACCCGACGAATGCCGATCCACGAATGCGCCGTGACGTGGGTCGGGTTTCAACGACATGAACCGCTGCGGTGATTTTGTCGGCATGAATGCCGACCTACGGGCGGGACGCCGCCCCACGTGGGTCGGGTTTCAACCCGACGAATGCCGATCCACGACTGCGCCGTGACGGGGTCGGGTTTCAACCCGACATGAGCTGCTGCGGTGATTTTGTCGGCATGAATGCCGACCTACGGGCGGGATGCCGCCCCACGTGGGTCGGGTTTCAACCCGACGAATGCCGATCCACGACTGCGCCCGTGACGTGGGTCGGGTTTCAACCCGACATGAGCCGCTGCGGTGTTTTTGTCGGCATGAATGCCGACCTACGGGCGGGACGCCGCCCCACGTGGGTCGGGTTTCGTGCCGATCCACGAATGCGCCCCACGTAGGTCGGGTTTCAACCCGACGAATGCCGATCCACGAATGCGCCGTGACGTAGGTCGGGTTTCAACCCGACATGAACCGCTGCGGTGTTTTTGTCGGCATGAATGCCGACCTACGGGCGGGATGCCGCGTGACGTGGGTCGGGTTTCAACCCGACGAATGCCGATCCACGAATGCGCCGTGACGTAGGTCGGGTTTCAACCCGACACGCGTCAAGTCTGCTGACGCAACAACGCCTTCAACGACTCGGCGATCGGCAGCAGGCTCTCCACCGTCGAACGCGTCAGGCGCTGGAAGCGCTCCGCTGCCTTGTCGGTCACGTAGAGGTGTCCACGCTCGTCCTGCTCGATCAGGCCGAGTTCGCACAAGGCCTTCACACGCCGGCGCACCGTCTCGCGCGGGATCCCGGTTGCGTTGCTGATCGACAGGGCATTGCACGGGCGGAGCAGACGCCGCTGCAACTGCGGATCGTTCAGCGCCGATTCCGGCATCTCGGGTTCGCCGCGGCTGAAGAACTGGCCGAGGTTGTGGGTGGCAATTTCGCCCAGCACCAGCGTCAGCAGCATGTCGCCACCGAACTCGTGATACGTCGCGCGCATCGCCGGTACGATGAAGCGCGACAGCATGTACGAAAGCTGGTAGTAATGGTCGGAGAATTCGCGGTCGTCGATCTTCAAGTCACGCAGTCCCGACAGTCACGGAAAAGGCGCAGGCCGCAAGGATGATAGCCAAGCCCCGGCAGGCTGTCGACGCGAGGCCACGGTGCGAGGCCACGGTGCAGCGCAAGCACCGGAGCCCCGTATCGACGAAAGAACAAGGAGCAGGGATATGGTGGTATGGAATGAGCAACTCGAGGACGCGTCCGAGGCCTGGCGACGCTGGTGCCGCACACTGGAAAGCGTCGGCTTGCAGGCCTTGCGCCAGACGATCACGCACGATGAGATCGACCTCGCCGAAGGCCTGCGCCACATGGGCCGCATGGCACGACTGGTGCTGCAGGTGACGATGGAGAATCGTGACTCCGCACACCCGTATCTGTGGCGTTCGCTGGGACCCGATCTGAAGATGGGGGGCGACAATCCGCAGGGCCTGTATCTCGCAGCGCCGATCAACGGCAGCGATACGTTTCGCGTGCATGGCACGCGCGGATCGGCGCGCTGGATGTCGTTTCTGACCGGGCGCACACCGGCTGCCGTCGCTGCCGGCGAGGCAGCGTGGGGGGCCGCGCTGTTCTCACCCGATCTGCAGGTTGGTGAGGATGGGCGTTTCGAGATCATGATTGCCCCGACGCCGCATGCGGGCAACTGGCTGCGCAGTGATGCGTTCAGCGCCACGCTGATGATCCGGCAGTTCTTCGGTACGCCCGACGATGTGCGTCCGATGGACATCCGGATCGAGAATCTCACGCGCGGTGACGAGGCTTCGCCGCTGCTGGTGCTGGATGGTGCGATTGCGGGAATCGACGCCGCTGCCGCGATGTTCGCCGGCATGGTGCCGGCGATGCAGTCGGAGCTGATCGCGAAGGGTACAGCGAAGAACCGGTTCGCGACCGATATCGGCGATCCGACCTCGCGCGCCGGCGGGGTGCCGGGTGGCAACTCGGTGACCGCACGTTGGGCGCTCGAGCCTTCGCATGCGCTGCTGGTCGAAGTGACGCCGCCCACACCCTGTGCCTACTGGGATGCGCAGGTAGGCAACGGCTGGTACGAGTCCTTCGATTACCGTAACCGTTTCAGCGGGCTGACCTGCGAGCAGGCTCACCTGCGCGACGACGGATCGCTCACGCTGGTCGTTGCGCAGGAGGATCCCGGCACGGTCAACTGGCTGGAGACCGCGCATCATCGCGAAGGTCATATCGCAATCCGCTGGCAGCTCAGCGAGGGGAATCTGCCGATTCCGCGTTGCCGCGTCGTCGATGTCACCGCGGTGCGCGAACTGACCGGTCTGCCAACGGTGGATCCGCAGCAGCGGCGTCGCATGCGCCAGGTGCTGCGTACGGCTTTCGACGCGCGCTTTCGCCCCTGAGCGGGTGCGGCAGGTGCGGGCTCGGTCAGGCCCCGCGTGCGGCAGCCGCTTCCCGCAGCACGGCCAATGCTTCCGCGTGCAGCGTGCGGTTGGCTGCCGCGACCACGAAACCGCCGCCGGCCGCGCTGTCGCCATCGCGTCCGCTGACGACGCCTCCCGCCGCCTCGATGATCGGGATCAGCGGCTGGATGTCGTAGGCCTGCAGCCCGCCTTCGATGACCAGGTCGACCTGCCCGAGCGCGAGCAGGCAGTACGAGTAGCAGTCGCCACCGTAGCGCATCAGGCGACAGCGCGCGGCGGCGTACTCGAAATCTGCCAGCTCGGACGGGAACGGGAAGATGCTCGGATGCGTGCAGTACAGAATCGCGTCCGCCAGGCGTGCGTCCTGGCGGGTGTGCAGTTCGCGGCGTTCGCTGCCGTGCTGCATCCACGCGCCATCGGGTGTGCCGACGAAGGTCTCGTCGAGATACGGCTGGTGCATCAGGCCGGCGATGCAGCGCGCGTGCTCGCGCAGGCCGAGCAGGATGCCCCATGCCGGCATGCCGCTGATGAACGCGCGTGTGCCGTCGATCGGGTCGATGATCCAGCTGAAGCGTGAGGTACCTGCGATCACGCCGTGTTCCTCGCCGACCGTGCCGTGGTCCGGGAAGCGTTCGCGGATCGCGTTGCCGATGAAGCGTTCGACTTCACGATCGGCGACCGTGACCGGATCGAAGCGTCCGTTGCCGTCCTTGTCGATCACCTCCAGTGGCTGGCGGAAATACCGCAGCGCGATGCGGCCTGCCTGCGCCAGCAGTTGTTCACCAAACGTGATGGCGTCCCGGATCTCGCCGCTCATCGCCGAATGCTCCCGTGCGTGTGCCTCATGCGCGCAGTGCCTTCGCGAGCATCGGGCTCACGCGCTGCTGCCACGGCGCAGCCTGCTCGATCTGCGCAGCGAGGCGGATCAGCGTCTTCTCGTCGCCGTAGCGCGCGGCGAAATGCGTTCCGACCGGAATCCCGGCTGCGTTCACCGTCAGCGGCAACGTGATCGCCGGTTGCCCGGTACAGTTGAAGAGGGCGCTGAAATCGCTGTAGCCGAGCGCTTCGCGGTAGAAGACATCCTGTTCCATCGTCAGCACGATGTCGTCCACCTTCCAGGGTGCGCGTGCCGCCATCGGCATCAGCAGCACGTCGATGTCTGCCATGAAGCGGCTGATCGCGAAGCCGAGTCGCTGCACCGCCTGGCGTGCCGACTCGTAGTCGAGCGCACTGATCGAGCGGCCCTGCTGGTAGAAGCCGTAGACGATCGGCTCGAGGTCGTCCGGTCCGGGTTCGCGTCCCAGTTCGCGTGCGCGATCGCGGATCGTGGAGCAGACTCCCACGAAGGACAGCACGCCGAAGCTGTCCATGTAGCGCTGGAAGTCGGCTGGCAATTCGGCGTCGAATACCTCGTGGCCCAGCGAGTCCAGCAGCTTGCGTGCGTTCGCGATCGCATCGAGGTTGTCCTGGTGTACGGTGGCGCCGAGCGGGGATCGGCTGATCACGGCGATGCGCAGTCGCCCCGGTTCGCGCTTCAGCTCGTTCACGTAACTGTCTTCGGGCTTCGGTGGCCAGTAGGCAGCGCCGGGTTCGGCGCCCTGCGTGAGGTCGAGCAGCAGCGCGCTGTCGCGAAGCGATCTGGAGACCACGTGTCCGCACGACAACCCTGACCAGCCCTCGCTCTTGTTCGGACCCAGTGGCGTGCGTGCCCGCGTGGGCTTCAGGCCCACCAGCCCGCACATCGCGGCCGGGAAGCGGATCGAACCGCCGCCGTCGGTGGCGTGTGCAGCGGGCAGTACACCGGCAGCGACCGCCGCGGCCGAGCCGCCCGAGCTGCCGCCCGCGGAGTACTCGAGATTCCACGGATTGCGTGTCTTGCCGTACAGCGAGGAGACGGTGTTCGGGATCTGGCCGAATTCCGGTGAGGTGGTCTTGCCGAAGATGTTCAGGCCTGCCGTCTGGTAACGGCGCACCACGGTGCTGGTCTGGGTGGCTACCCGGTCACGGAAGAAGCGTGAACCGTTGCTGGTCACCGTGCCTTCGAGATGGACGCCGAGGTCCTTCAGCAGGAACGGTACGCCCGCGAGCGGGGCGCTGGTGTCGATGTTCTTCAACGCCGCGCGGGCCTCGTCGTAGTGTTTCAGGCACAGCGCGTTGATCGCGCCGTTCACCGCCTCCGCACGGGCGATCGCGAGCTCGAGCAGCTCGGCCGGCGAGACTTCGCGGCGCCTGACCAGCTCCGCCAGCCCGGTCGCATCGTGCTGCATGTAGTCACGCAAGGCCCCTGCCGAGGTGCCGGCGGCGGCAGCACCTGGCGGCACCAGCGCTGCCGCCGCTGCAACGGCGGTGGCGGTGGTGACGAATTCACGGCGGCTGAGGGTTTTGTGCTGGTCGTTCATCGTGTTCTCCGGACTGTGTGCGTCAGGCTCTGGTTCTGTCTGGACCCTGGGCGCCGGGTCGTGTGAATGATGCCCATACCGGCGGTGCGGGTCACGCGCCGGCGTTCATGCCGACGTGCGGCGGGCTACCAGCGTCGCCAACGCGAAACGCTGGCCGTCGGGGTCGCTGCGAAGTGTTTCGGTGTAGTGGAGGATTTCCAGATCCGCGACCAGTTGCGGGAGTTCGCCTGCCGCAACGCGGTGTTGCGGGCTCTGCGGGCCGCCGACGGCTTCGCTGGTCTGCAGGTGCTGCTGGCAGATGAACACGCCGCCCGACGCGAGCAGTAACGGCACGCTGCGCGTGATCGCAGCGTTCACGTAGTGCATCTGGATCACGAGCTGGTATGGACCGGTAGCCGCCGCCAGCCCATCGTCCAGGTCGCGTTCGATCCAGTCGACCTGCGTCCCGGCTGCGGCAGCCGCCTGGCGCGCCTGCGCCAGCGCGACCGCCGAGATATCGAGCGCCTCGACCACAAAGCCACGGCTGGCCAGGAAGATCGCGTTGCGGCCGGTACCGCAGGCGATATCGAGCGCTCTGCCAGGAGAGGCGTGCTCCACCCATTCGCGCAGACATGCGCTGATCTCGCGCGCCGCGCCGGCGGACTGCTCGGCGTAGCGCGCGTTCCATTTCACGCGATCCTGCGAAGACACGGGCGAAGCAAAACCTCGATGGTTCAGACGATGTCCAGATAGCAGTCGGCCGGGTAGAAGTTGCTCTCCTCCGGCTGGTGCGTGTTGTGCCACACCTGCGCGAAGAAAGGATTGCGTTTCGCGACACGGTCGAAGTCCCACGGCGGCGCTGCCTCGTGCGGCGACCAGTGCCCGGCCTTGAGGATCAGGTTCGGTGAGCCGTGGAAGCGCTTGCCTTCGGCGTCGGCCCACTCGAGCCGTGTGCGCCAGTCGCCGTCCCAGTCCGGTGAGACGAGCTTGCCGCCGCGGAATTCCGCCGCCTGGCGCAGATCCGCGAGCTCGAGTCGTGACTTCGTGTGGTCGTAGCCGTGTTCGATCAGGCGTGCGGGCGTGTCCTGCGGCATCGGCGGCATTTTCGCATCCCAGTCCGGTATCGCGTCGTAGGCTTCGTTCGAGCCGTAGAACGCGCGCATGCGCATGTCGTAGCCGTTCTGGCGCCAGAAGCGGGTTCCGGTGCGCGCATCGACCATCTGTGCGAGGACGTTGCGTATGTAGTCGCTGCCTCCGGGCATCGATTCGCCGCGAGCCGCAAGCTCGGCCGCAAGCCCGGCCATGTACTGGCGTACCTGTTCGTAGTGCGCTTCGTTATCGTCGCGCCAGAAGTTCAGGTAGCCGTTCAGCACCGCGCTGTCGGCGAACCAGCCGCAGTGGAAGTTGCGGGTCGCGTACCAGCGTCGCTCGGTCAGCTCGCGGAAGTCACCCCCGCCGACGATCTCGAACAGTTTCCGGCTGTAGTCGATCGCGGCGAAACGGCACGATGGTCCGCCGGCCATGTTGTAGACACGCCCCCAGAAGTCGGAACTCGCGGGCACGTCGAGTGCATTTACGAGGCCGCGACCCGCGTCGTACTTGGTGTTCATTTCCGTCGCCGTGTTGAGCGGCAGATGGAAGTAGATCGGATCGAGCAGCACCGTCATGAATTCGGGAATCGTGATGAAGGTCTGGCGCAGCGACACCCAGTGGCGGATGCCGCTCTCGATCACCGCGCGTTCGCCGCGGATCTTGGTCGTGGCGTAGAAATCGAATACCGATGGCACCATCGGGTCGCCGGTGCGGATCATGTGACGCGGAGGCAGGCGATCACCGTACTGCGCCACCGAGCCCACGTGCACGAAGCGGATGCGCTCGGCACCGTCAGGCTCCGCGCAGACCGCCTTGACCAGCGTTTCGACCGCCTTCGCGTTGACGGCCTCGGCCATCGCCGGATCGTGATCCGCGGCCGGCGCGATGAACGCCATCGGGTTCAGGACCACGTCGATTCCCGAGCAGGCAGCGCGGATGTCGGTCTCGTCGAGCGCATCGCCCCAGACGATCGTGAGGTTGCCACCGTGATAGCGCGCCGTGCCCTTGCCGTCGACGCGGCGCCCTTCGATGTACGGTTCGAACATGGTGATGTTCTTCTCCGACGGCCGCAACAGCAGCACGATGTCGAAGCGATCGCGCCGCTTCCACAATTCCTCGAAGGCAACGAAACCCATCGAACCGGAAGCTCCGGTCAGCAATACCCGCTCGCGTGTCATTGGATTCTCCCGCTTGTTTGGTTTGTTCTGCACAGGGCGGATTCATGATGCGCCGGGGCGATTGGTGGTGCAAGTAGAGCCTTTCTGTCACTGGCCTACGCGTCGGGGTGATCCCGTGAGGGCACACGGTAGAGCCATGTGGCGAGCAGCATGCCGAGCAGCGCCAGCGCTGCCTGCAGCCAGCGCGGTTCGACGAAGAGCACGATCGAGACGGTCAGCGTGGTGCTCATCAGCACGATGGCGACGATCTTGGTACGCCACGGGATACTGCCGTACTCGTTCCACTCGATGATGATCGGGCCGAACAGCGGGTGCGCGAGCAGCCACGCGTGAAAGCGCTGCGAGCCGCGGGCGAAGCAGGCGGCGGCGAGCAGAACGAACGGCGTGGTCGGCAGCACCGGCAGCACGACGCCGGCAATGCCGAGCGCAAGCGCGATCATGCCGAGTGCGATGAATGCGACGCGCATGGCGCGCGATGCGTGCAGTCGAGCGCTCATCGACCTTTACCGGACATGTGCTGCGGTGCCTGCAGCATCTCGGGCTCGATCGCGAGCGAGCGCTGCGCATCGCTGAGGAAAATCTGCCGGTCCTGGATCGTGCACTGCAGGCGCATCGTGCGCCCGACGAACCCGGCAAGCGCGCGTGTCGCCTCGACGGGCAACGTCACGATTTCGAGCTGTGGCAGGCGCCCCAGCGCTTCACGGTTGCGTTCCCACCAGACGTCGACCGCGCGGCCGCCGTAGGCGACTGCCACGATGCGCCCTGCACGCCCGGCGGCGCGGCGCAGCCGTCGCTCTTCCGGCAGCCCGACGTCGATCCACAGCCGGATTGCGCCGGTGGCATCCTTCAGCCACAGATCGGCGTCGTCGTCGGTGGAGATGCCGCGGCCGAACTCGAGTGCATGATCGGCGTGCAGCGCGAATGCGAGCACACGCACCATCAGGCGTTCTGCGGTTTCCGACGGGTGGCACGCAAGCGTCAGCGTGAACGAGTCGTAGACGCCACGATCGACGTCGGCGACGTCGAGTTCGAGGCGATGAATCGTGGACTTGAGTGCCATTTCCCCGGGGCTTCGCGACGGCAGCAGCGAGGCCGCCATGGTAGCCGCGCCGGGCAGGTACCGGAAGGGCCGTCGCAGGTCATGGCTGGCTCTTGAGCCGCGCCGGCGCCGGTCGTATCGTGGCGCGTCTCCACGCAGGGTGAACGGGATGGGCGACGAATCACGACAGTTGCAGCAGGGCCTCGATGCGGCACTGCTGGCTCGCCTCGATGCCGGCACGATCACGATTCCGGTGCTGCCCGCGGTGGCCTGCGCGGTGCTTGCTCTGCTCGACGATCCGCGTGCCGACGATGTGGCGATTGCGAGTGCGATCCGCAACGATCCGGCGCTCGCCGGGCATGTGATGCGGGTGGCGAACTCGCCGTTGCTGCGCGCCGGAGCAGTGATCGTATCGCTGCAGCAGGCGATCGCGCGGCTCGGCATCCGCCGCGTCGGCGAGATTGCGTTCGCCGCCTGTCTGGGGCCGCGACTGTTCACTGCTCCTGCGTACGCGCGGCTGATCGATGTGCTGTGGAGCCGTTCCCTGGCCACCGCGCTGTGGGCGCGCGAGATTGCGCGTCATCTGCGTTCGAACGTGGAAGTCGCGTTCCTGTGCGGGTTGCTCGCTCGCATCGGGCATCCGGTCGTGCTGCAGACGTTGCAGGAGCTGCTGGCCGATGGGGTGGTGGCGCCCGACGAGCAGGCGGTGTCGAGCCTGTTGCAGCGCCACGGGGTGGTTGCCGGCGAGTTGCTGGCGGGCGCATGGCATTTGCCGGAACCGGTTGCGCGGGCGATCGCGCACGTCGATGACTTCACGCAGGCGCAGTCATCCACCACGCTGGTGGCGCTGGTGGCGGTTGCCGATGCGTTTCCCGCGGAGGCCTTGTCCGATGTGACGGCGGTAGCGGCGCGCCTGGCGGAGCACCCGGCGATCGCGACGATCAACCTTTACCGTGCGGATATCGAGGAGTTGCTGTCGCAGTCGGCAACCGTGTTGCAGACGCTGGTGGAGATGCGTGCATGAGTGAGCACACGGTCGATCTGCTGGTGATCGGCAGTGGGCCTGCAGGGCAGAAGGCGGCGATCCAGGCGGCCAAGGGTGGCTGGCGGGTCGCACTGGTCGAAAGCGATCGCCGGCTTGGCGGCGCCTGCGTGTATCGCGGCACCATCCCGAGCAAGACACTGCGCGAGAGCGCGCTGCGCTTGCACCAGGCGCGCCGACTGCCGGGCGTGCAAGGGGTCTCGTTTCCAGCCGGTCAGGAAATGGGTGTGCTGGTCAGCAATCTGCAGAATGTGACCGACGCGCACGATCGCTTCATTCGTGTGCAGCTCGAACGCAACGGTGTGCGCTGTGTGCACGGACGTGCGCGTTTCCTTGCACCGCGACGGGTGCGTGTGGAGGGGTTGCGTGGTGAGGTGGCGGTATGGGACGCCGCGCACGTGATCATCGCGACCGGCTCGGTACCGCGCCAGGCTGCGGAAGTGCCGCTCGATCACGAACATGTGCTCGACAGTGATTCCATACTGTCGATGCTCTATCTGCCGGAATCATTGCTGGTGCTTGGCGGTGGCATCATCGCCAGCGAGTACGCGTCGGTATTCGCTGCCCTGGGCGTGCGGGTGACGATGATCGATCGCTATCCGCGACCGCTGGGCTTCATCGACGGCGAGATCGTCGAACACTTTCTCAGTGCATTTCGCGCTGCAGGAGGCGAGTTCATCGCCGATGCACGCATCGAGGAGGTACGCTGGGACGGCGTTTCGCGGGTGTGGGTGCGCCTTGGCGATGGGCGCCGGTTTGCTGCCGAAAAACTGCTGAGCGCTGCCGGGCGGGTCGCCAACGTGCGAGGGCTCGAACTGGCAGCGGCGGGGCTCGAGCTCACCGCGTCCGGACACCTGCCGGTCGATGCTGCGTGTCGTACGCCAGTGCCGGGAATCTACGCCGTGGGTGATGTGATCGGACCGCCGGCGCTGGCTTCGGCGTCGATGGAACAGGGGCGGCGTGCCAGCGCGCATGCACTCGGAATCGATCTCGGTGCGTTGAACGCCACGATTCCGGTCGGCATCTATGCGATTCCCGAGATGGCGGCCATCGGTGTCGATGAGGCAGCGGCGCAACAGGCCGGCGCCGGGGTGCTGGTCGGACGGGCGCGGTTCGACGAGATCGCGCGCGGACACATTTCCGCCAACCAGGACGGCATGCTGAAGATGGTGACCGATCGCAGTGGCAGGCTGCTGGGTGCGCAGATCGTCGGTGAAGGTGCCACCGAGCTGATTCATATTGCGCAGATGGCCCTGCTCGGCGGTTTCACGGCCAGTGATTTCGTCGAGAACATCTTCAACTTCCCGACCCTGGCCGAAGCCTACCGTGTTGCGGCGTTGCAGATCAGCGCGCAACTCGGCGCAGCGGATGCAAGAGCGCACAGCGAGTGAATCCGTCGCACACGACGCACGTGCCGCGCGCGGCAAGACATCAGTCCGTGGCGGGCAGGGTGTGCCAGGTGCCGGTGCGGTCGCGCACTTCGTGGCCGCATGCAGTCTCGCGCAGGGCGGATTCCGCGATCGGTGCCTTGCCGGCTCCGCCCGGGATGTCCAGCACGTATGCGGGCTGGCAGATGCCCGAGACCCGTTCGTGCAGTGTGCGCACCAGTTCGCGTCCCTCGCGCAGCGTGCAGCGAAAGCGTGCCGTGCCAGGTGCCTTGTCGAGATGGTGCAGGTAGTAGGGTTTCACGCGCGATTCCACCAGCGCACGCAGCAGCGCCTCCAGCGTGGCGGCATCGTCGTTGACGCCGCGCAGCAGCACGCTTTGGGCGAGCAGCGGGATCCCGGCGTCGGCCAGACGTGCCAGCGCCGCACGCGCCTGCGCCGTCAGCTCGCGTGGGTGGTTGACGTGTACCACCATCCAGGTGGCGGCACGTGCAGCGCGCAATGCCGTGCACAGTTCGTGGTCGATTCGGGCCGGATCCACGATCGGCAGCCGTGTGTGCCAGCGCTGGATCTTCACGTGCGCAATCGTGTCGAGGCGCGCCGTGAGTGCAGCGATGCGTCGTGGCGACAGCACCAGTGGGTCGCCACCGGTGAGGATCACTTCCCAGATGTCGGGATGCGCTGCGATGTAGCCGAGTGCGGTTTCGAGCGCTTCGGCGTCGAGCATGCCGTCGCCCCGGGGGCCCACGACCTCGCGTCGGAAGCAGTAGCGGCAGTAGACGGCACAGACGTGCAGCGGTGTCAGCAGGCAGCGGTCCGGGTAGCGATGCACGATGCCGGGACAGGGTGAATGTGCTGTGTCACCGATCGGGTCGGCGTTTTCGTCGGCAAGGGTCTGCAGTTCCCGTGTGTCGGGACGGAACTGGGCGGCGATCGGGTCGTGCGGATCGGCAGGGTCGATCAGCGCCTCCATCGCGGGCGTGATCGCCACCGCGTAGCGCGCCGCGACGCGTTCGAGCGCGCCATCGGTGGATTCCTTGGTCGTGGACATCGGCAAAAAATGGGTGCGTTGGGGCTGTGCAAGGCGCGGATTATCGCCCAAACCGGCAGCATGCGCCGCCATGCGGTCTAGGTTTCGGTGTGCACGTGAGTACGCATGTGCAAGGCGCCGATGCTGGCAGGCAGCAGCATCAGGGTGGTCATCAGGTACGGGTAGTGCGGATCGTACTGGTACAGCCAGGTTCCAGCGACCGGGCCGAGGATGAATCCCAGCGCGGGGATTGCCGTCGCAATGCCGGCCGCCGCACCCTGTTCGCTCGCACTCACCGCGAGGGATACCGCCGCGTTGAATCCCGGACCGCACAGCCCGAGCGCAAACCCCATCAGTGCCATCGTCAGGCTGAACGCAGCGACGGTGTCTGCTGGAGTCAGCAGCGCAAAGGCGAGCATCAAAAGGGGCAGCCCGATGCGCAGCAGCAGCAGTGGCGGTGGCTTCAGCCGTTGCACGATCAGCGACTGCGAGAACAGCGAAGCGCCGGCGAGAATCATCATCGTGTAGCCGTAGGTGCGTGCGGTGGCACGCGTATCGAGCATCAGCGTGTCCTGGATGCGGAACGCGAGCGTCTGCTGCACGATCGCGAAGGCGCTGAATGCTGCCATGCCGAGCAGCAGCAGGGCGCGAAAGCGCGGGTCGCGCAGGCGCAGCTTCACGGCCGGGCCATGGCGGGTGGTGCGTGCTCCGGTGTCGGGGAGGTGGGAGCGGATCAGCAGGGCAGCCACGATCGTGATCAGTGACGCAAATGCCAGCGGCGACAGCAGGCCAAGTACGGCCAGGGTTCCGGCCACTGCAGGGCCGAGGATCGAGCCGATGTTGCTCGCTGCGGCCAGCCGGCCCATTCCCGATGCGCGCGTTTCCGTGGTCGTGATGTCGGCGATGTACGCGGACGTCGCCGGAGCAGTTCCCGACATCACTACCGACTGGGCCATGCGCGTCAGCATGATCAGCATGTACAGCAGCGTGCCACCGAGCACGCCGTGCATGCCGAGTCCGAACAGCAGTGTGAACACGAGCGTCCCCACGCTGTAGCCCCACAGCCCGATCAGGATCACCGGCTTGCGGCCGATGCGGTCGCTGAGGCGTCCCCATGCCCGGCTGGCAATGAAGAACACCAGCGAGGACATCGAGATGATCGAGCCGATCATCACTTCGGTGAGCCCGATTTCACGCCCGAGCGCCGGCAGCAGCGCAAACACCATGCTCTGGCCCATGCCGTGCGCGAATACGCTCGCGTACGGGATGTTGTCGCCCAGCAGTCGCTGCAGCCGTGCGTTCATGGCCGATTCCTGATCCGGAATTGCGGATTCTAGATCATCGTTTGAAATAACCATATGCAGCATCGATATTAGGCTGACCATGCGTTTTTCTTATAATGGCGCCGTTCGCAAACAACTCGGACCGCAGGCATGGGGTTGGCCGTCATCAGGGACACCGTCGCATTTCCGGATATCGCCCGTGCGAACCGGGAGCTGGCGGGTATGCCGGCACAGGATATCGTGCGCTGGGCGCTGGGGCTCGGTTTGCGGCCGTTCATGACCACGAGCTTCGGTCCGAATGCAGCGCTGATGCTGGATCTGGTCAGCAGTGCGGATCCGACGGTGCCGGTGGTCTGGGTCGACACCGGCTACAACCTGCGTGATACCTATGTGGTGGCCGAGAAGCTGATGAAGCTGTTGCCGCTCAACCTGCAGGTGTACACGCCCCGCATGAGCGCCGAGCGTTGGAACGCGCTGTACGGTGGCATTCCGCAGCTCGATGAGGTCGATCTGCACGAGCAGTTCACGCGCAACATCAAGCTCGAACCCTTCGAGCGTGCACTGCAGGAACTGCAGCCCGAGTTGTGGCTGACCGGTATCCGGCGTGACGAAACCGACTTCCGGCGTTCGCTCGACATCGTATCCTGGGATGAGCGGCGCGGCATCCTGCGCGTCGCACCGATCTTCGAGTGGAGCGAGGAAGACGTGGCACGCCATGTCGAGAGCCGCGCGCTACCGTCGTGCCGGCATTACTTCGATCCCACCAAGGTCCTCGACCACCGCGAGTGCGGCCTGCACACGGGACTCTGAACCCTCTTCAGCGTGCACGCCGCGTCTTGCGACCACGGACGGTTCCGGTGCGGGAGCCGGTACGGGTGCGGATGCGGATCACGGCGCGCTGACCGATCTTGCCGCCCAGACGCGAGAAGAAATCGAGCATATGCATCTGCCAGCCGTACTTGCGGCGCAGCGCGCGGTACGCCGTCTGCTCCTCGCGTGGGTCGCTGACGATCACGGCCTGTGCGTCGACCCAGTCGCCAAGCACGCGACCGCGGTGGTCGCACGGTGCGATACGCGCACGTGGTGAATTGCGCAACCGTCGTACCTTGCCGGTTTCGCCCGCGGAAAACACGTAATACGCTCCACGGTGTTCTGCGAACCAGACCGGAGTCTCGACCGTCGTGCCATCACGCTTCCAGGTTGCGAGATTGAGGTAGCGTGCCTTGTCCAGTGTTATTGTCATCTGCCGGTGCTCCCGTGCCGTGTCTGCCTGCCCGAAACCTGCGAGCGACTCTATTGCACGACGTTGTCTGGGCCCCAGTACGCCTTCATGGAAACGATCTTGCCGTCGAGGCCAAACTCGAACACGTCGAGGACCTCGATCTTCATGCCGCCTACATGCACGTCGAAGCAGAAGGCTGCCGAGTTGCCCGCGCAGCGCACGCTGCCGACGCGCTGCATACGTGCCCCGCCCGCGAGGCTGCGGGTGTAGAAACCGGTGATCGCTTCGATGCCGCGGTGCGGTTCGGTGCCGACCGGATCCTCGACCACGGCGTGGTCCGCATAGAGCTTGCTGATTGCAGCTACATCCTGGCGTGTGGCGGCGTCCAGGTACTTGTCGACGATGGCGGTGGCCTGGCTGGCGTCCATCCTGCTGTTTCCTCGTTGTTGCGCTGACCGACGCTTTATAGCCGATCCGTGTGTGTCGACGAAAGAGGGTGGCGACCCGGAGGGCGCTGCTCAGCGATAGATACGCTCGCGCAGCGGGGTCGCGGCCAGTGCCGTCTGTTCTCCTTCCATGCGCGCGACGATCAGTGCTGCAGCGCCATCGCCGAACACGTTCACACTGGTGCGCAACATGTCGAGGATGCGGTCGAACACGAACAGTACCCCCATTGCCTCGACCGGAATGCCCACCATGGTGAGGATCATGCCGATGGCCACCAGTGACGCCGAAGGAACTCCCGCCACGCCGATCGAGGTGAGCAGCGCGCTGATCACGATCAGCACCTGCGTGGTCAGTCCGAGTTCGATCCCGTACGCCTGGGCAAGGAAGATCACCGCCATGCATTCGTAGAGCGCGGTACCGTTCATGTTGACGGTTGCCCCCAGCGGAAGCACGAAACTCGAGATGCGGTTGGAAATTCCCGCCTGGCGCTCCATGCATTCCATCGTGACCGGCAGCGTTCCCGATGAGGAAGCCGTGGAAAAGGCCGTCAGCAGCGCAGGCGACATCGCCCGGTAGAGACGCCATGCGGGGACTGCGGCCAGCAGGCGGATCAGCAACGGCATCGTGACGAAGGCGTGTATTGCGAGGGCAACCGTTACTGTCAGCGCGAACAGCGCCAGCGGGCGTACGGCGTCGAAACCTGTTTCGGCAACCACGCTCGCGACCAGTCCGAACACGCCGAGCGGTGCGAAGCGCATCACCAGCGCGGTGATGTCCATCATCACGTGAAACACGGCGTTCCAGAAGTTGAACAGCGGCTCGGCGTGCTCGTCGCCGGCACGCGCGATGAAGAAGCCGAACAGCAGCGCGAACACGATCAGCGCCAGCATGTCGCTGTTGTCCGAGGCGGTGGCGACGACGTTTTCCGGAACCATGCGTTCGAAGATCGCGACCAGTTCGCCGATCCCGCCATGATTCTGCAGCGACGCGGCCACCTCGGCTCCGTCGGCGTGCAAGGCGAGCTGCTCTCCGACCGGCCTGCCGTCAGCAAAGCCCGGGCGGACCAGGTTCACGCAGGCCAGTCCGAGCAGTACCGCCAGCAGGCCTGTACCCATGTAGATGGCGAGCGTCCTGGCGCCGAGCCGGCCGACGTCTCCTGCGCGCCCGATGCCGGTGATGCCCACCACGATCGACGAGAAGATCAGCGGCACGATGATCATTTTCAGGGCCTTGATGAAGATCGTGCCGAGGAAACCGTACACCGCGTGAAAACGCAGTGGCCCGATGCCAGCCTCGGTGCCGCTCAACCACCCTGCCAATCCGGCAAGCAGGATCGCGATCAGGATCTGCCAGTGCAGTGCAAGCTTCTTCATCTGCGGTGTCTCCTTCGTCATGGGCGCCGGGCCACAAAGATACCGCGCAACGGCGCCGGATGGCCTTCGCGGGTGCGTTGCGGATCAGTCGGGTCGAGAAAATCGGTCAGCGATTCGAACCGCATCCACTCGGTGCGTCGCTGTTCGGCGCTGGTGGTCGGCGTCAGTTCGGCCAGTCGTACACCGGTGAATCCGGCGCGCTCGAGCCATAGCGCCAGCGCGTCGGCGGACGGAATGAACCAGACGTTGCGCATCATCGCATAGCGCTCCCGCGGCACCAGCACCCGCGTGGCGTCGCCATCGACCAGTAGTGTCTCCAGCAGCAGTTGACCACCGGGGCGCAGCGCCTCGAAAAGTTCGCCGAGGTGCTCGAACGGTGAGCGACGGTGGTACAGCACACCCATCGACAACGCGGTGTCGAAACACCCGAGGCGCGCCGGCAGATCCTCGGCGCGCAGCGGCAGCAGCACCACACACGGATCGCCGATATAGCGTTGCACGGCGAGGAACTGGGCGAGGAAGCGCAGCGTGGGATCGATCCCGAGCACGAATGCGGCACCGGCGCCTCGCATCCGCCAGGCGTAGTAGCCGTTGCCGCAGCCGACATCGAGCACGCAGTGTCCGCCGACTTCGATGTGGCGTGCGACGCGTTCCCATTTCAGGTCCGAGCGCCACTCGCTGTCGATGGTCATGCCGAACAGCTCGAACGGGCCCTTGCGCCAGGGGTGCAGCGCCTGCAGCGCGGCGCGCAGGCGTGCGCGCTCGGCGTCACTGGCGTCTGAGCGGCGCCCGACGCGTACGGCGGCCGCGCCCGGATCCACATCCTGCGCGAGCAGCGGCGGGAGTGCCGCGAGCGCTGCCTCCCACGCCGCTGCGTCACCATGGTGCAGCGCTTCCGTACGTGCAGTCAGCGCAGCGTACAGTTGCTCGCGTGCCCTCGCAGGCGGGAACGCAGCGAGTGCACCTTCGAGGGTTGCAAGCATGTTCATTTTTCGGCGAGCAGCGACACGAAGTTCAGGCACTGCAGCCAGAGCGTGACGCGGCGAAATCCTGCATCCAGCAGGCGCTCGCGGTGAGCGGCAAGCGTTTCCGGAATCAACACGTTTTCCAGTGCTGCACGCTTTTGCGCGATTTCGAGTGCGCTGTAACCCTGCAACTGCTTGAAATCGTGGTGCAGCGCGCCGAGCAGTTCCTGCTCGGCCGGGTCGTCGAAGGCGATCTTCTCCGACAGCATCAGGCAGCCACCGGAATGCAGTGCCGTGGCGATTCGCGCGAGCAGCAGCGGGCGAGCCGGCGGAGGCACGAACTGCAGCGTGAAGTTCAGTGTGACCAGCGATGCATTGCGCAGGGCGACTGCACACACGTCTTCGCAGCGGATCTCGATGGCCGCGGCTGCGCGATCAGCGGCGGCGATCGCTCGTGCACGCTCGACCATCGGTGGCGAATTGTCGACTCCGATCACCACGCAGTCGTGCGGGACGTGATGGCGGATAGCCAGCGTGGATGCCCCGAGCGAACAGCCGAGATCGTAGCAATGGGTCCCGGATCGGGCGAAGCGGCTGGCGACCACGGCGATCATCTGCAGCGTGAGGGCGTAGCCAGGCACGGAACGGGCGATCATGTCGGCGAATACGTCGGCGACTGCTGCGTCGAAGCGGAACGCATCGATACGCTCGCGCTGCTCGGCGTACACCGCGTCACGCGCCGACGGCACATTGCTGGCAGGACGATCGGGCATCGGGAAACGTGGCAGATTCACGGGTGGCGCGCAGTATAACCGCGATGCGTTACAGTGGCGGCAGGATTCGAGGGCATCGTTGGATGACAGAGCGCGAAAGGACGACACTGACACGGATCCGCACCGGCAGCTTCGAGCGGCGACTGAGCCTGACGCGCAGCACCCTGCTCGCGGGTACTCGCTACATGGCGCAATCGGCGACCTCGTTGCTGTTGCCGCGAGCGCTGCGGGCCGAGCGCCGGCGCGCAGCGCTCGGCGAGCAGGCCCGCTTCCTGGTCGAGGAACTCGGCAAGCTCAAGGGCAGCGTGGTCAAGATCGGCCAGATGCTCGCGCTCTACGGCGAGCACTTTCTGCCCGAGGAAGTCACGGCAGCGTTGCACTCGCTCGAGGACCGTACCGTTGCGCTCGAATGGCCGGTGATCCGCCGGGAGCTGGAGCGCGAACTCGGGCGTGCCCGGCTGGCGGAGCTGGATATCGATCCGGTGCCGATCGGTGCTGCCTCGCTCGGACAGGTTCATCTGGCGCATCCGCGCAACGGCGGCGCTGCACTGTGCCTGAAGGTGCAGTACCCGGGCGTGGCGGATTCGATCGACGTCGATATCGACGCGGTGGTCGGCCTGTTGCAGATCGGACGTATGGTATCGGCGAGCGAGGAGTTCAGCGCATGGCTCGAAGAGGTGCGCGCGATGCTCCATCGCGAGGTCGACTACACGCTGGAGGCAGCCAAGACGATGGCGTTCCGTGCCCGCCTGCAGCGTGACCCGCGTTTCGTCGTTCCCGAGGTGATCGATCGCTACTCGACGGCGCACGTGCTGGCGACCACCTTCGAGCAGGGCTATGCGGTGAGCAGCGCCGATGTCGAGGCCTTGCCGCAGTCGCGCCGCAACGAGATCGGACGGGCGTTCCTCGAGCTGTTCCTGCGCGAAATCTTCGAGTGGAAGGAGCTGCAGACCGATCCGAATTTCGGCAATTACCGCGTCCGCCCGGCAGCGAACGCGCGTGCGCGCGACCGGCTGGTATTGCTCGACTTCGGTGCCGTGCAGGAGTATCCGGACGAATTCATCATGCCGTTGCAACGGATGATCATCGGCGCCTACCGCGGTGATCTCGATGCCGTGCGGGAAGGGGCGCTGGCGTTGCGCTTCATCCGCCCGGAGTATCCGCCGCATGTGCAGCAGTCTTTCGCCGAGGTGTGCGCAGGAGTGATCGAGCCGCTGGTGTGCCGTCCGGGAAATGTTCCCGAAGAGGCGCTGAATGCCGAAGGACAGTATCGCTGGCGCCACAGCGACCTGCCGTCGCGAGTCGCCTCGCGTGCGACGAAGGCTGCCTTCAGCCCGTATTTCCGTGTCCCGCCGCAGGAATTCGTGTTCCTCAATCGCAAGCTGATCGGGGTCTATACGTTCATCGCAGTGCTCGGTGCCGAGTTCAACGGGGCCGATATCCTCGAGAAGTATCTCGATTGAGGGCGTTCAGCGCAGCTGGTTCGCGAAGCCCACGAGCCATGCCGTGACGATCTCGCGATTGTGCGGACCGATGCGCAGCAGCAGTTTCTGGCTGTCCGGCAGTGACTCCAGTGCCGGATCGGCAAACTTGTAGAAAACCGCAGGTTGCACCAGCGCGATCTGTGGCGGTGCGATCGGCGCACCCAGCATGGTGTCGATGCCTCCCAGCAAGAGCGTGCGTGCCCGGATGTCGCCGTTGCCGAGTTCGGTACAGGCCTGTTGCAACAGCGGTTCGTAGCGCAGATACCAATGTGCCAGGGCTTTCGCGTCGATCGACTCCAGTGCCGAGACGAGCGTGTCGTAACGTGCGTGGTTCGCTGGATCGAGAAAGAGCCGTCCACCGCGCTCGATCGCCACGGTCTTGCCGGGCACCGTCGGCAGCGGCAGTTTGTCGCGCACCACGCGGCCATGCGCAAAGCTGTCGAGCAGCGAAGCGGCCCGCGCCACCAGACTCGATGGTGCGAGGCTGGGATGCAGGGTGACCGGCAGCAGTTCGGTGAGTGTGCCTCGCACCTCGTCGTCACTGTCTGCCAGCGCAGGTAGCGGGGCCGCGGCGGGGCCCGTCTGGTCGATGTCTGCCGTGGGCTGTGTGGCAGGGGCAGGAGTGATGGCCGCGGACGGCGCGGCAGGAGCCTGCATCACATCGCCAGAAGCAACGGAGGTCGAGCGCTCGGGGAGCGGGTTGCGCAGCCACAGATCGCCGAGCACCAGCACGGTGGCTGCGAGCAGCGCACCCACCAGCAATGCGAGTACGATCGATCGACGCTGTCGTCGTGCGCCGCCGGCCGCAGGCGCGGTACGGTCCGTGTCCTGGACGTGCATGGGTATCGGCTCCGGGAGCTGGACGCGGCAGGCTAACGCGGCCTTGCAGCACGGGTCAACGCACGCAGGGCCGGTGTGTTTCGCTCAGGCCGTCTTTCCGAGGCAGCGCTGGTACGCCACCACTGCGGCGCTCATGCCCATGCGCAACGCATCGACGGTGAAGGCATGTCCGATCGAGACCTCCAGCAGCCCGGGTACTGCTTCTGCATAGGGGCGCAGGTTGTGGAGGCTCAGATCGTGGCCGGCATTGACGCCGAGACCGAGGTCGTGGGCAACCTGCGCTGCCTCGGCGTGCGGGCGCAGGATCATCGTGCGCTCTGCTCCGGCTGCAAAGGCGGCCGCGTAGGGCCCGGTGTAGAGCTCGACCCGGTCGGCGCCACAAGCGGCAGCGAGACGGATCTGATCCGGATCGGGATCCATGAACAGGCTGACCCGGATCCCCAGCGCACGCAGTTGCGCGATCAGCGGTCGCAACCGCTCGCCATCCCTTCGCAGGTCGAAGCCGTGGTCCGAGGTGAGTTGCGTATCGGCGTCCGGAACCAGCGTGCACTGTACCGGCCGTACCGCACACACCAGCGGCATGAAGCCGGGGTAATCGGCCACGTCCGGGCGATGGCTGGTTGCGGGACCTGCGAAGGGATTGCCCTCGACGTTGAGTTCCACGCGAACCATGGCTGCCAGCGCGGGTACGTCGCTGGCACGGATGTGGCGCTGGTCCGGGCGTGGATGCACGGTGATGCCGTCGGCGCCAGCCGCGATGCACAGCGCTGCGTGTTCGGTCACGCTCGGGTAGTCGCCGACGCGCGAATTGCGGATCAGCGCGATCTTGTTCAGGTTGATCGAGAGCGCAACGCTCATTCGACGCGTCGCGCCGATTCGATCACGATCGGATTCACCGGCACGTCGTCGAATGACCCCGCGCTGTGCGTGCCGACCAGCGAGATCCCGTCGATCACGTCCATGCCGTCGACGACACGACCGAATACCGTATAGCCTGGCTCTCGCGTGACATAGTTGAAATCGAGAGTGAGATTCGCACGCACGTTCACGAAAAATTGTGCAGACGCGCTGTCGGGGTCCGCGGTGCGTGCCATCGCGATCGTGCCGCGCTCGTTGTGCAGGCGATTGTGCGACTCGTTCCGGACCAGTTCGCCCTCCGGCTTCTGCTCCATTGCCGCTGTGAACCCGCCGCCCTGGATCATGAAATTCGGGATCACGCGGTGAAAGATCGTTCCTGCGTAGAAACCGCTGTCCACATGCGAGAGAAAGTTTGCCACCGTCAGTGGAGCGTCTTCCGGGTACAGCTCGACGATGAAGCTGCCGGCGTTGGTGCGAATCTCGACGCGCGGATTCGCGCTCGCGTCGGTGCGTGCCGCGACTGGATGGAACAGCAGCGCTGCGTAGGTTACGGCGAGCAGGGCAAGAAGTCGTTTCATCATCGGGGAGTCCACCAGGTCTTGCAGGGACTGCGGTTCACGGCATCAAGTCCATTCCGAACGGCGACGCCGTTGTGGGACAAGTCGCGGCAGCAACAGCGTCAGTACGCCACCGATGCCCGTCGCCCACACACCGTTGATGAACCACTTCTGCCATGCATCGTCGTGCAGGCGCTGGTTTTCCGCTTCCAGTACGCCGATACGGTTCTTCATTTCCTCGAGCTGGCGCCCCATTTCCCGATTGCTTGCATCGAGTTGCTGGGCAGAACCGGACACCTTCTTCAGCTCGGCCAGCTCGGCAAGCAGTGCATCGCGTGCAGTCACCGTTTCGTCGAGCTGTTTGCGTGCCTGCTCGATCGCAGCCGAGAGCGCTACGCTGCCGTCGTCGGGCTGCCCGAGCTGACGCAAGGCGTTGATGATCTGGTAGCGCGGTCCGGCTTCCCGTTTGAGATAGCGGGTCGGAATCCAGCCCTCGGTGCCGTCTTCGGTCCGCACCAGCGCCCAGCCGGTTTCCGCGCGTTCCGAGAGCAGTGTGACGGCCGAGCCACTCGGCACCCCGGCGCGTATCGGTGAGGCTTCCGCGAAGGCGTCGGAGCGCAACGGTACGCTGCGGGTGTCGTCGACATAGCGGCGATCCTGTGCCGTGGCCGGCTGGCTCAGGAGGAAGCTGCCCAGCAGAGCCGTGACGATAAGCCTGAACAACATGGACGAGCTCTGATAATGGATTCGGTTCAATCGATAACGCATTAATCTAGTTGCAATTTGTATGGTGTCAACAGGATTTTTGAGTTCACGGTAGAACTTTCCTGAACGGCTTGACACGGACGGTGGCATACACGCCGGCATGCACGTACGGGTCGTCTGCAGCCCATGCCTCGGCGCTTGCGAGGTCGTCGAAGCGTGCCACCACCAGGCTGCCGCTGAAACCGGCCACGCCGGGGTCTTCGCAGTCTGCCGCCGGATGCGGCCCGGCCAGCAGCAGCCGGCCTTCGTCGCGCAGGGTCTGCAGCCGTGCGAGATGGGCAGGCCGCGCCGCGAGACGCCTGGCGAGTGAATCCGGGACGTCCTCGGCGAGGATGGCGTAGCAGAGCATGGGCAGGCCTCGCGGGACGGTTCAGCAGGAGCCGGCGGGCGGTTCGCCGTCGTTCTTCATATAAGGCATCAGCAGCGCCACGGTCAGCGCCGTAACCAGCAGCGTGAAGCCGATCGAACTGTACAGCTTGTAGCTGACCCACGCCGACTCGCTGAACCGGTAGGCGACGAACAGGTTCAGCGAACCGACGATCAGGAAGTTCGCGATCCACAGCGTGTCCACCTTGCGCCAGGCTTGCGCCGGAAGCTCGAGCTGGGTGCCGATGGCGCGCTCCATTACCGTGCGCCCACTCCATGCGCGCGTGACGAGGAATGCTGCCGCGAGCGCCCAGTTGAAGATCGTCGGCTTCCACTGGATGAACAGTTCGTTGTGCAAGGCCAGCGTGGCGCCCCCGAAAGCGCAAACGACGGCGGTCAGCAGCAGCAGGCGCCTTTCCACGTGTCCGCTGACCAGGCGCGTGAGCACCAGTTGCACCACCGTGGCGATCATCAGTACCGCAGTGGCGGAATAGATGCCGTCGAAACGGTACTCCCAACCGGCGACTCCGAGCGTGCGTCCGTCGAGTTGATAGGTGGCAAAGAACAGGATGACCGGAATCAGTTCTGCGATCTGTTTCATGGCGTAAGGGGCGAGGCGCCTCGGGGAGAGCGTTGGTCGTCGTGCGGGGATTGCGTCACGCCTGACGGTCGATTGCGACTATTCTAGCGCCCCGCAACGGTTTCGGCACAGGCAGGCGTGATGCTGGTCGATCTGCATACCCACACCAACGCTTCTGACGGTGAACTCACCGCGCGTGAACTGCTTGCGCTGCAGGCTGAGGCAGGCGTGGGGCTGGTCGCGATAACGGACCATGACACGCTCGATGGCTGGGAGCGGGCGCAGGGGCTGCCGGCCGTACAGGCACAGATGCTGCGCCTGCTGCCGGGCATCGAGTTCTCGGTCGAGGCCGGGCGTCGTGAGGTACACGTGCTCGGGCTGGGCTTCGATCCGGACCATCCGGTACTGCGCCAGGCGGTGTGCAGGCAGCAGTTGCGGCGCCGCGAACGCGCAGAACGCATCGCCGATCGCCTCGAATATCTGGGCGTCGGCGGGGCGCTGGCAGGGGCTGAGGCTGCCGCCGGCGGAGCGGGGATCGGCAGGCCGCATTTCGCACATTTCCTCGTCGCCAGCGGTCGGGTGCGCAGTGTCGACGAGGCGTTCCGGCGTTACCTCGGGAGGGGGAAGCCCGCAGCCTGCCGTGTCGAGTGGCCGCCGCTGCACGAGGTGCTCGAGTGGATCCGGGCTGCGGGCGGAAGTACGGTACTCGCCCATCCGCATGCGTACCGGCTGAGCCGCGGCGGCTTGCGTGCGCTGGTGGCGGAATTTCGTGCTGCCGGAGGTGATGCGCTCGAGGTTGCGATGCCGGGGTTGGCAGCCGGTGAACTCGAGGTGCTCGCTCGCGTGACGCGCGAGGCGCAGTTGCGCGCCTCTGCGGGCAGCGATTTCCATCGTCGCGCGGGCTGGAACCATCCGGCACGGATTCCGCCACTGCCGCCGGGGCTCGATGCACTCTGGGAGCAATGGGTTTGATCGACCCGTGGGGCGGCATTACACTCGCGACCCGTGAGCGTCGTACTGCAGATACATCCGGTGAACCCGCAGCGGCGGCTGTTGCTGCAGGTCGTCGATCGCCTGCGTTCCGGAGCCGTGATCATCTATCCCACCGATTCGGCCTACGCGCTGGGCTGCCACCTCGGCGACAAGGCAGCACTCGATCGCATCCGGGCGATCCGCCGGCTCGACGAGAAGCACAATTTCACGCTCGTCTGTCGCGACCTGTCGGAATTGTCGACCTATGCACTCGTCGACAACGCCAGTTTCAGGTTGCTGCGCAACCACACGCCCGGGCCATACACATTCATATTGAAGGCTACCGCCGAAGTGCCGCGGCGGCTCATGCACCCGCGACGCAAGACCATCGGGATGCGTGTTCCGGACAACGCGATCGTGCTGGCATTGCTCGAGCTGCTCGACGAACCGTTGATGAGTGTGACATTGACGCTGCCCGGCGATGAGTTGCCGTTGACCGATGCCGAGGAAATGCAGCAGCGCCTCGGGCATCAGGTCGATCTGATCATCGATGGGGGTGGCTGCGGCCTCGAGCCCACCAGCGTGATCGACCTTGCCGGGGGGGCACCACTGGTAACCCGGCGTGGCAAGGGGGACGTGCGCGCCTTCGAATGAAGCCGCGATTTGGGATCGGTCGGTGCCGACGGCTATAATCCGCCGCCTTTTTCCTGGCGCGTACGATGTGGCGCGCCCAAGCGACGGGAGCCGCAGTGGAGCAGCCAGACACAGAGGAATCCCAGCGTGAAGCAGGGGCGGGCGAACAGCAGGAGCTGCCACTTGCCTTCGTGCACGGCAAGCCGCTCACCGTGCTGCCGCGTGACCTCTATATTCCGCCGGAGGCGCTGGAAGTATTTCTGGAGGCCTTCGAGGGCCCTCTCGACCTGCTGCTGTATCTGATCCGGCGCCAGAATCTCGATATCCTGGAAATCAACGTCGCCGAAATCACCGAACAGTACATGCGCTACGTCGAACTGATGGACGCGATGCAATTCGAGCTTGCCGCCGAATACCTCGTGATGTCGGCGATGCTGGCCGAGATCAAGTCGCGCATGCTGCTGCCGCGCCAGGGTGGTGTGGCCGACGAAGAGGCCGATCCGCGAGCAGACCTGATTCGTCGCCTGCAGGAGTACGAGCAGTTCAAGCAGGCGGCCGAGGATCTGGATGCGCTGCCGCGGCTCGAGCGCGACGTGTTCGTGGCGCAGGTGGAGCGTCCCGATACGCGTCGCGAACGCCCGCAGCCGCACGTGGAGTTACGCGAACTGCTGCTCGCGTTCGCCGAAGTGATGCGGCGCGCGGCGATGACCGTCAGCCATCACGTGCAGATGGAGCGCCTGTCGACCCGCGAGCGGATGGCCGAGATCCTGGGGCGTCTGCAGGCGCCCCAGTTCGTGCCGTTCATCAGCCTGTTCCGTTTCGACGAGGGACGCATGGGCGTGGTGGTGACCTTTCTTGCGGTCATGGAGCTGATCAAGGAGTCGCTGATCGAACTCGTGCAGCCGCAGCCGTTCGGACCCATTCATGTGAAGCCTCGGGGGCAGGATGCAGTTGAAGTCGATCATTGAGGGTGCTCTGCTGGCAGCCGGCAGGCCGTTGACGCTCGAGGAGTTGATGCAGCTTTTCGATCTCACGGACCGCCCCTCGGAAGAGGAGTTGCGGGCGGCAGTCGATGAACTTGCGGTGGATTGCGCCGGGCGTGGCGTCGAGCTCTGCGAGGTGGCGAGCGGCTACCGTCTGCAGGTGCGCCGGGAACTGGGCCAGTGGATATCGCGGCTGTGGGAAGAGAAGCCGGCGCGCTACTCGCGTGCGCTGCTGGAAACACTGGCGATCATCGCGTACCGCCAGCCGATCACACGCGGCGATATCGAGGAAGTGCGTGGTGTCGCGGTGAACCCGAACATCATTCGCACGCTGCAGGAGCGCGAGTGGGTGCGCGTCGTGGGCCATCGTGATGTGCCCGGTCGGCCGGAACTGCTGGCGACCACGCGTGAGTTCCTTGATCAGTTCGGTCTCAAGGGGCTCGACGGCCTGCCGACACTCGCCGAAATCAAGGATATCGAACAGGTGAGCCCGGAGATCCCGCTCGCGATCGAGATCGAGGTGGCAGGTACCGAGGTCAACGCCTTGCGCAGGGCAGATGCCGGTGCCGAGCCACTGTTCGACGAAGAGAGCGTTGCTACGGACGAAAAGCACGATGGATGAGGGCATACGACTGCAGAAGGCGCTGGCCGACCTCGGTCTGGGTTCGCGGCGTCAGATCGAAGCCTGGATCACGGCGGGGCGCGTTGCCGTGAACGGTGCGACGGCCAGCCTCGGGCAACGTGTCGACAGCGATGATCGCATCACGGTCGATGGCAAGCCCGTGCGCGCTGCGCAGGCAGCACCCCGGTTGCCGCGCGTCATCGCGTACAGCAAGCCCGAGGGCGAGATCTGCAGCCGGCGCGATCCCGAGGGGAGGCCGACCGTGTTCGCCGCCTTGCCGCGCCTGCGTGATGCACGCTGGGTGCTGGTCGGAAGGCTCGATCTGAATACCACCGGTCTGCTGCTGGCGACGGATTCCGGTGAACTCGCGAACCGGCTGATGCACCCTGGCACGCAGATCGAACGCGAATACCTGGTGCGGGTGCTGGGTCCCGTCGACGATGGGCTGCTTGGACGGTTGCGAGCCGGGGTCCTGCTCGAGGACGGCCTGGCCGCTTTCGACGAGATCCGTGAGCTGCCCGGCGAAGGCAGCAACCGCTGGTTCATGGTCACGCTGCGCGAAGGGCGCAATCGCGAGGTGCGGCGTCTGTGGGAGTCCCAGGGCTGCCGTGTCAGTCGCCTGAAGCGGGTTCGCTTCGGTCCGGTTGCACTCGGTTCACGCGAACGGCGCGGAACCTGGCGCGAGCTTGCGGAGGATGAAGTTCGCGCGTTGTGTGCCTGCGCTGGCATGGAGCTGCCGCGGCGCCCGCCGCCCGCCGGCGTGACGGCAAAGCGCGCACCGCGCCAAGGCCGTGCTCGCGGTACCGTGTCTGCTGCTGCGCGCGTGCCGGCACCGCGTCGGCGTCGGGACTGAGTCAGCTTGCCGCAAGGCTGCGGTTGCGGCCGTCCCGCTTCGCCTGGTACAACGCGCGGTCGGTGCGATCGAACAGCCTGTCTATGCTTTCGCCGTCGCGGATCTCACCAACGCCGATGCTGACCGTGACGCGCCCGCTGGTGGTATCGACGGAGCAGCGCTGGCGGATGCGTTTGCGCAACCGCTCGGCGACCTGCATCGCCTTGCCGAGGCCGGTCTGGCTGAGTATCACCACGAACTCCTCGCCACCGTAGCGGAAGGCCTGGTCGTAGGGGCGCAGGCAGCGGTGCACCTGGCCTGCGACGGCTCGAATCACCTGGTCACCGAAGCCGTGGCCCAGCGTGTCGTTGATCTGCTTGAAGTGGTCGATATCGGCGATCAGCAGCGAGAACGCCTGTCCGAAGCGTTGTGCTCGTGCAAGCTCGGTTTCCAGCGCCGAATCGAGCGCCATGCGGTTACCGAGGCCGGTCAGTGAATCCTTGCGTGCGAGCAGCTTCACGCGATGGTGGTGCAGCGCATTGCGTAGCGGCGAGGCCAGCGGAGCGAGCAGCACGCCGAGCGGGGAGTGCAGTTCGCCGTGCACCTGTGCCTCGAGCTGTCCGAGGTACTCCCCAGCGAAGTACAGACGCGAACGCAGGCGTGCCGCGCTGGTGCGTCCGGCGACGAAGCATTCACCGGAGTCCGGTGGTGAGTAGCAGATGCCTTCGAGCGGCTGTGCGCGCCGTACTTCGGCGAGAAAGCGCTCCAGCAGGCTCACGAGATCGAGATGTCCGTGCAGTGTGTGCGCCAATTGCAGTTCTGGCGGGGTCAACGGGTGCTCGATCGGTGCTGTGCCGCGCTGTGGTGGGATTTCGGTTCCGGGACGTGGAAACTCGAGGATGTCGGCGCTGGCCATGCGTGCCCTCGGCGGTGGCGGATGATCGCGTGGCGCAGGCCCAAGCGATTATCGTGCCAGCGATGCTGATGCAGGCTCCAATGCATTGAAAGACAAAAGAAATTTCAATGGTCGCACCGACTCGCGAGCCAGCGTCCGACGGGTATTTGACGCCGCATTCCCACCACGAAGAGGGCGCGGGGTATCGCGCCATCCTCGGAATGCCTTGGTCAACGGGCTTGTGCGTCGAACGATCCACCCGTGCAACCGATGCTGTCGGGTCCCAGCAGGTACAGGTAGGCGGCCATGATCCGTTCCGGTGGCGGGTTGCTTTGTGGTGTTTCCGCCGGATAGGCCTCGCGGCGCATCGCGGTGTTCGTCGCGCCGGGGTTGATGCAGTTGACACGGATCGTGCTGGTATTGGCCAGCTCGTCGGCCAATACCTGGCACAGCCCTTCGATGCCGGCTTTGGATACGGCGTAGGCGCCCCAGTACGCCCGCCCGCGGCGACCGACGCCGGAGCTCGTGAAGACGATCGAGGCGTCAGGGGCGGCGTGCAGCGCCGGCATCAGCGCGCGTGTCAGCATGAACGGTGCATTCAGGTTCACGGACATGACCTCGAGCCATTTCGCACTCGGGTACTGTTCGAGTGGTGTGCGCGGTCCAAGCAGTGCAGCATTGTGAAGCACGCCGTGCAGGCAGCCGAGATGCTCAAGGATCTGCTCGTTCAGCGCGCGGTACAGCGCGTCATCGGCGTCCTTCAGGTCGAGCACCTGGATCACGGGTTCCGGTCCACCCGCGTCGACGATCGTGTCATAGCATTCCTCGAGCCGCGCCTGGTTGCGTCCGAGCAGGACTGCGGTTGCTCCATGGGCAGCAAGGCTGAGCGCGGCTGCGCGTCCGATGCCGGCTCCGGCGCCGGTGACGAGGATGTTGCGCCCGGCGAGCAGTCCGGGTGGTGCCTGGTAGAGGCGAGGTTCGGTCATGGCGGTGTCCTGTCGTCCCGGTCGGGAAGGAATCGGGTGAAGAGGATGTGCTCGATCGCGGCCACGGAGTCAGCTTCGTAGTCGGCGCACCAGGCATCGACCGTCTCCCCGGGTTGCAGGTAGCCGTAGCTGGCGGCAATCGTGTGCATGCCCGCGTTGCGCCCGGCTTCGATGTCGCGTGCGTGATCGCCAATATAGATAGCTTCGTTTGCGCTGCAGCCGAGGCGTGTACAGGCGAGCAGCAAGGGCTCCGGGTCGGGCTTGGTGCGTGTCACGTGATCCGGACAGATCAGTACCGCCGCCGGTGGCGTGAGCGGAGCGTGCGCGAGCAGTGGGGCTGCGAGGTAGTTCGGCTTGTTCGTGACCACACCCCAGCGCACGCCGTGGGCTGCCAGTGCTGCGATCAGCGGGATCATCCCTGCAAACGGAGCGGTCTCCACGAGCAGTCGTCGTTCGTACAGCACGAGCAAGCGCCGGCGCAGCGCTTCGAATGCGGGGTCTTCCTCGCCGATGCCGAACGCAAGCTTGATCAGGGCGCGTGCTCCATGCGACACGGTGGCCCGGATTGCTGCAAACGGCAGCGCAGCCAGATCGTGTTCTGCCCGCAGGTGGTTCACGGCGGTCACGAAATCGGGCGCTGTGTCGAGCAGCGTGCCATCGAGATCGAACAGAACGGCACGCAGCCGCGTGCCACCGTCGACGACGCTCACTCGGGCTTCTGCGCGTGCAGCAGGTAGTTCACGTCGACATCGCGCCCGAGGCTGAACGTGCGCGTGATCGGGTTGTAGAGCATGCCTTCGACCTCGCCAAGGGTGAGTCCTGCGGCGCGTGCCCAGCCAGCGAGCTCCGAGGGCCGGATGAAGCGTGCGTAGTCGTGCGTACCTTTGGGCAACAGTTTCAGGATGTGTTCGGCACCGAGAATCGCAAACACGTAGCTCTTGGGGTTGCGGTTGATCGTGGCGAAGAACAGGTGCCCGCCGGGGTGCACCAGTTGCGCGCAGGCGCGCACCAGCGATGCAGGGTCCGGTACGTGCTCCAGTACCTCCATGCAGGTGACGATATCGAAGCTGGCGGGAACTTCGTTGGCGAGCTCCTCGGCGCTTGCGTGCCGGTAGTCGATGACGAGCCCTGACTCGACGAGGTGCAGGCGGGCCACCGCCAGCGGTGCCTCGCCCATGTCGATGCCGGTGACTTCGGCACCGCGCTGCGCGAGTGCCTCGCTGAGGATGCCGCCACCACAGCCTACGTCGAGCACGCGCCGCCCCGCCACGGGCGCACGTGCATCGATCCAGTTCGCGCGCAGCGGATTCATCAGGTGCAGCGGGCGGAAGTCGCCCGCACGATCCCACCAGCGGCTGGCGAGGGCTTCGAACTTGGCGATTTCCGCCTGATCCACGTTGCGCGTCGGGTGCTGTTCGTTCATGCGCGAAAGTCCGTCTGACAAAGGATGAATGGGGAGTGTTCAGTGCGCTGCGATGCGCTGGCGCCAGTGTGCGGCGTCGGCCAGCAGACACGCGTGATCCAGAGCGGAAGGCCAGCCCGCGCCAAGGAGTTGACGGCCCTCGATCCATGCGTGGGTTACGGCTGCTGCGCTGCCCGCGTAAACGAGAGCCGAGTGCATGTCGTATATCGGCTGGCACCCGTGTCGCGCGACGTTCACGGCGATCATGTCGGCATCCTTGCCAGCCTCGAGACTGCCGATGCGCTCGGCGAGTCCCAGTGCCTCGGCGCCGCCCAGGGTTGCCATGCGCAATGCCGCATGTGCCGATACGGCAGTCGGGTCGCCGCTGCTGCCCTTGGCGAGCAGTGCTGCCAGGCGCATCTCGGCGAACAGGTCGAGCGTATTGTTGCTCGCAGCGCCATCGGTGCCCAGGGCGACGTTGATCCCGGCGTTGCACAGGCTGTGTACCGGGCAAAAGCCAGCCGCGAGCTTCAGGTTCGAGCTGGGACAGTGCAGCACGTGCACGCGTTCGCGTGCGAGCACTTCCAGATCGGCGGCTGCGACTTGGGTCATGTGCACGGCCTGGAAGCGTGGTGACAGCAGGCCGAGTTCCGCGAGGCGGAGCAGGGGCCGTTTGCCGTGTTGCGCGATCGAGTCGCGTATCTCGCCCGCGGTCTCGTGCACGTGCATCTGTACCGGTGCATCGAGTTCGGCCGCGAGCATCGCGATGCGTGCGAGCATGGCATCGCTGTTGGTGTACGGCGCGTGTGGTCCGAATGCGAAGCTCAGGCGCGGATTGCCGCGGTAGTCGTCGCGCACCTGCAGCCCCTTCGCGAGGTACTCCGCAGCGGTGGACGCCCAGGCACTGGGGTGGTCGAGGACCGGAAACGCGATCTGGGCACGGAAACCCGTCTCGACGACCGTTGCCGCGACGACGTCGGGAAAGAAATACATGTCGCTCGCGCAGGTGGTGCCGCCGGCGAGCATCTCGGCGATCGCGAGGCGGGTGCCGATGCGCACGAAATCCTCGCCGACCCAGCGTGCCTCGGCCGGCCAGATATGCTGCTGCAACCAGCTCGTGAGGCCGTGGTCGTCTGCCAGCCCGCGCAGCAGCGTCATCGCGAGGTGGCCGTGCGTATTGACCAGCCCCGGCATCAGCACATGGTGCGCGAGTGCGGTTTCGCCGGGGGCGCTGAAGCAGCGCGTGATTTCATCGTGCGCTGCGATCGCCACGATTCGCCCGTCACGCAGCGCGACGCTGTGCGCCTCGAGCAACACATTGCGTGGTGCGACCGGCAGCAGCCAGCGCGCATGGATGATGTGGTCGACGTTCTCCAATACCCCCTCCAGGACCGACACCGGGCGCGCCGGGCGGCGGCAAGTATACCCGCTGGCCCGCAGGCGCGAACCGCGGGTCGGCGGCTAACCGCGCATCGTCCGGCTATGCTATGATGCCGCCCTTTTGAAGCAGCCGGAATCGATGCCTGAAAGATGCCGTCGATCTGTTTTCCGGCATGTGGAAACCATTGATTTTTCAGGTTATTATGGGCGAATCAGCAAAAGAAGTCGTTGTGGTCGGTATCGAGGGCGAGCTGCGCCAGTCCTACCTCGATTACGCGATGAGCGTGATCGTCGGACGCGCCCTGCCAGACGTGCGCGACGGCCTGAAACCGGTGCATCGGCGGGTGCTGTTCGCGATGAGCGAACTCGGCAATGATTGGAACAAGGCGTACAAGAAGTCCGCGCGCGTGGTCGGCGACGTGATCGGCAAGTATCACCCGCACGGCGATTCGGCCGTCTACGACACCATCGTGCGCATGGCGCAGCCATTCTCGATGCGCTACGTGCTGGTCGACGGCCAGGGCAACTTCGGATCCGTTGACGGAGACTCGGCAGCGGCGATGCGCTATACCGAGATCCGCATGCGTCGCATCGCGCACGATCTGATGGCCGATCTCGACAAGGAGACGGTCGATTTCGTACCGAACTACGATGGCACCGAGCAGATCCCGGCAGTGCTGCCCACCCGGGTTCCGAACCTGCTGGTCAACGGCTCTTCGGGTATCGCGGTCGGAATGGCGACCAATATCCCGCCGCACAACCTGAACGAGGTGATCGCTGCGTGCCTGGCGCTGATCGACCGACCGGACCTCGACGTCGATGAGCTGATCGAATACGTGCCGGGACCCGATTTTCCGACCGGCGGCATCATCAACGGGCGCCAGGGCATCGTCGAGGCCTACCGCACCGGTCGGGGTCGCATCTACGTGCGCGCGTGTGCCGAGGTCGTCGAGGACAAGGCGGGCGGCCGTGATGTGATCGTGGTCACGGAGCTTCCGTACCAGGTGAACAAGGCACGGCTGATCGAGAAGATCGCCGAACTGGTCAAGGACGAGCGCATCGAGGGAATCAGCGAACTGCGCGACGAGTCGGACAAGGACGGGCTACGGGTGGTGATCGAACTGCGCCGTGGCGAGTCCGGCGAGGTGGTGCTGAACAACCTGTATGCGCAGACACAGCTCGAGAGCGTGTTCGGCATCAATGCAGTCGCGCTGGTAGACGGCCAGCCGCGCACACTGAACCTCAAGGAAATGCTCGACGCGTTCCTGCGACATCGGCGCGAGGTAGTCACCCGGCGCACGGTGTTCCTGCTGCGCAAGGCGCGCGAGCGTGGTCACGTGCTCGAGGGGCTTGCGGTTGCGCTGGCGAACATCGATGCAGTGATCGAGCTGATCCGCGCCTCGGCAAGCCCGATGGATGCACGCGAGCGTCTGGTGGCGCGCGTCTGGGCCCCCGGTGGCGTGCTGGCGATGCTCGACAGGGCAGGCGCGAACGCCTGTCGCCCGGAAGATCTGCCGGGCGAGTACGGTCTGCGCGACGGTCACTATCACCTTTCACCAGAGCAGGCGCAGGCGATCCTGGATCTGCGTCTGCACCGTCTTACCGGTCTCGAGCATGAGAAGCTGCTCACGGAATATCAGGAGAAGCTCGCCCAGATCACGGATTACCTCGAGATCCTCGCCGACCCGATTCGCCTGATGCGGGTGATTCGTACCGAACTAGAGGAAGTTGCGACCGAATACGGCGATGCGCGACGGACCGAGATCGTCACCAGCCGCCAGGACCTGCGCGCGGAAGACCTGATTCCACAGGAGGAGCGTGTAGTCACCGTATCTTTCAGCGGATACGCAAAATCGCAGCCGCTCGATGCGTACCAGGCCCAGCGCCGTGGCGGCGTCGGTCGCTCGGGCGCACCTGTGCGCGAGGAGGACTCGATTGAGCACCTGCTGGTTGCCAACTCGCATCACACGATCCTGTGCTTTTCCGATCGGGGACGTGTCTACTGGCTGCGGGTGTTCGAGATCCCGAGTGCGTCGCGGGGTGCGAAGGGTCGCCCGCTGGTCAACCTGCTGCCACTCGAGGACGGTGAGCGCATCACCTCGCTGCTGCCGGTCGCGGAGTTCGGCGAGGATCGTTTCGTGTTCATGGCGACCTCGGACGGCACGGTGAAGAAAACCCCGCTGGTCGCGTTCGCGAGGCCGCGTTCGGCCGGGCTGATTGCCATCGATCTCGGCGAGGGTGATCACCTGGTGGGAACGGCGATCACCGATGGCAGCAGCGAGGTGATGCTGTTCTGCAGTTCCGGGCGTGCCATCCGCTTCAGTGAAGTCGACGTGCGTGCAATGGGCCGCACCGCGCATGGTGTGCGCGGCATGCGTCTTGGCGAGGCCCAGCGTGTGGTGTCGCTGATCGTCCCCGGAGGCGACGCGCTGCAGGTGCTGACCGTGAGCGGCAACGGGTACGGCAAGCGTACTGCGACCGCTGACTTCCCGCTGCACCGTCGCGGCGGCCAGGGTGTGATTGGGATGCAGACCAGCAGCCGTAACGGTGCGCTGGTAGGCGCGATCAATGTCTCGTCTGACGACGAGGTGATGCTGATCAGCGACCAGGGAACACTGTTGCGCACGGTGGTGGTGCAGATCTCGCTGCTGGGGCGCAACACGCAGGGAGTGAAGGTCATGAACATGCGCGACGGCGAGACACTGGTCGGTCTTGCACGCATTGCCGAGGCGAATGGTGGCGATACGCCAGCCGACGCCGATGCGCCGGTGCCGGAATCGATCCACTGATGGCGGGTCGCCGTTGGCGATTCCGTTCCTGATACAACGAGGATGAAACTGCGATGACACGAGTGTTCAACTTCTGCGCCGGACCGGCGGCGCTCCCCGAGGCCGTGCTGAAACAGGCGCGCGACGAGCTGCTCGATTGGCACGGTTGCGGACTGTCGGTGATGGAAATGAGCCATCGCGGCAAGGACATGGTCGGCATCGCCGAACGTGCCGAGGCGGATCTGTGCGAGCTGCTCGGTATCGGCGACGATTACGCCGTGCTGTTCCTGCAGGGCGGAGCGACGGCGCAGTTCGCGGCGATACCGATGAACCTGCTCGGTGGTGCCACCACGGCGGATTACGTCGACACCGGACAGTGGTCCCAGAAGGCGATCGCCGAGGCGCGCAAGTACTGTGACGTGAATGTGGTCGCGAGCGCGCAAGCCACCCGCTACACGACGGTACCGGCGCAGGATCTGTGGCAGCGTTCGCCGGCAGCGGCTTATCTGCACTACACGCCGAACGAGACGATCGGAGGTGTCGAGTACGGCTGGGTGCCCGAGGTCGGTTCGACTCCGCTGGTTGCCGACATGTCGTCGACGATCCTCTCACGGCCTGTCGACGTGAATCGTTTCGGCGTGATCTACGCCGGTGCGCAGAAGAATATCGGTCCGGCCGGGCTGGTGATCGTGATCGTACGCCGCGAACTGCTCGGGCGTGCGGATCCGCGCACACCCGCAGTGCTCGACTGGACGCTGCAGGCGAAGAACGCATCGATGTACAACACGCCGCCGACGTTCAGCATCTATCTCGCCGGACTGGTGTTCGACTGGCTGAAGCGCCAGGGTGGGCTGGCTGCGGTTGGAGAATCGAACCGGCGCAAGGCAGAGCGGCTCTACGGTTACATTGATGCGAGCGGTTTCTATGCCAACCCGGTGGAAGCTGCTTCGCGTTCGTGGATGAACGTACCGTTCACCGTGAGCGATGCGGCGCTGGAGAAACCCTTCGTGGCCGAAGCGACAGCTGCGGGTCTGCTGTATCTGGAAGGGCACCGTTCGGTCGGCGGCATGCGCGCAAGCATTTATAACGCACTCGGCATGGATGCCGTCGAAACCCTGATCGCTTTCATGCAGGACTTTGCGAAACGCAATGGCTGAATCCGGACGCAGCGACGCTGCCGATCCGGCCGAGCGTCTTGCGCGCATCCGTGCCGAGATCGACGGTATCGATCTCCAGTTGCAGGATCTGCTGAACCGGCGTGCCGGTTGTGCGCAACAGGTGGCCGAAGTCAAGAAGACCGAACTGCTCGCCATGCATGGAAGATGCGGCGAGACGGCGGTGAGCTTCTACCGCCCCGAGCGCGAGGCGCAGGTGCTGCACACCGTGATGGAGCGCAACCGGGGCCCGTTGCCGGCACACGAGGTCGCGCATATCTTCCGCGAGATCATGTCGGCCTGCCTCGCACTCGAAAAGCCGATGACGATCGCGTTCCTTGGTCCGGAGGGCACGTTCACGCAGGCGGCCGCGGTCAAGCATTTCGGTCACGCGGTGATCAGCCGGCCGCTGATGAGCATCGATGCGGTGTTCGACGCCGTCGAATCGGGCGAGGCGGATTACGGGGTGGTACCGGTAGAGAATTCCACCGAAGGCATGGTCACGCACACTCTGGACAACTTCATCCGCTCGACGCTGAAGATCTGTGGTGAGGTCGAGCTGCCGATTCGCCTGCATCTGCTCGGCGGGCCTGGCTGCACGCCGCAGGATGTGCGGCGTATCTGCGCGCATCAGCAGGCGCTTGCGCAGTGTCGTGGCTGGCTGGAGAAGAACTGGCCACACGTCGAGCAGCAGGCAAGCTCCAGCAACGGCGAAGCGGCACGGCTCGCGGCAGTCGACGCCACGGTGGCAGCGATCGCCGGTGACGTGGCTCGGGAGATCTATGGTCTGAACCGGCTGGCGTCGAACATCCAGGATTATGCCGACAACTCGACACGCTTCCTGGTCATCGGGCGTGAACTGGTGAAGCCGGCCGGCAGGGACAAGACCTCGATCATCGTGTCCACGCACAACAAGCCTGGTGCGCTGTTCGCCCTGCTGGAACCGTTCCAGCGTGAACAACTGATGCTGACACGGATCGATACACGGCCTTCGCGGTCGGAGACCTGGACCTATCTCTTTTTCATCGAGTTCGAGGGACACCGCGAGGATCCCGTGGTTGCACGCGTGCTGCGCGAACTGGAAGAGCAGACCGTGATGCTGAAGATCCTCGGTTCCTATCCGCAGGCGGTGATCTGAGCGATGGACGGCCCGGTGTCGCGCGTGCCGCGTCGTTGTGTTCGTCCCTGTCCGCGGAGACAGCGGACATGAATCGCCGGATCGATACGCTTCTGGTCGTCGGCCTCGGCCTGATCGGTGGCTCGCTGGCTGCCGCCCTGCGTGACAAGGGTTTTGCACGTCGCATTACCGCGTTCAACCGCAACCGTGCCTCGCTCGATTACGCACTCGCTGCCGGGTTGATTGATGCCGCGCCGCAGAGCCTCGAAGCAGCCGTTGCAGAGGCCGACCTGATCGTGGTCGGTGTGCCGACACTCACGGTCGGACGGATTTTCGAGGCGATCCGTGATCATGGCCGCCCGGACGTGCTGATCACCGATGTCGCCAGTGTGAAGGGCAGCGTGGTCGCAGCCGCCGCAGCGGTCTTCGGCAGCGTGCCGCCACGCCTGGTTCCGGGGCACCCGATCGCTGGTGCGGAGAGGTCCGGTGTGGAGGCAGCGCATGCCGGATTGTTCGAACGCCACCGGGTGATTCTCACGCCACTCCCGGATACCGATGACGCAGCACTTGCGATCGTGGATGCGATGTGGCGGCTGACCGGCGCCGAGGTCGTACGCATGGACGTCGCGGCTCACGATCGCATCCTCGCCTTGACCAGCCATCTGCCGCATATGCTGGCGTTTGCGCTCGTGGACAGTCTTGCGCGCCAGAGTGCGAGCGAGGACATCTTTCGCTTTGCGGCGGGAGGGTTTCGAGATTTCACCCGCATCGCATCGAGCGATGCCGTGATGTGGCGCGACATCGCGATTACGAACCGCAGCGCATTGCTCGACGCGATCGACGGTTTCACGGTCACTCTCGATGCGCTGCGCTCGGCAGTTGCCGCAGGTGATGCGGCGGCGCTGGAGCAGGTTTTCGTGCGCGCACGTACGGCGCGCGAGCGGTATCTGCGCTGGCTCGAACAAGGTATCCAGCAGTGAGTTCGGACGGGGGCAGCGTGGTGCAGCAGGAACGGATCGATTACGTCGCACGTGGCGGCAGTGCGTTGCGTGGAGAAATTCGCGTACCGGGTGACAAGTCGATATCGCATCGCTCGATCATGCTCGGTTCGCTGGCTGAAGGTGTGACCGAGGTACAGGGTTTCCTGGACGGTGAGGACAGCCTCGCGACGCTTGCAGCATTTCGTGCCATGGGCGTGCAGATCAGTGGACCAGAGGCCGGGCGTGTCCGCATCGAAGGGGTGGGAATGCATGGCCTGCGCGCCCCGCAAGCGCCACTCTACCTCGGCAATTCGGGTACCTCGATGCGGCTGTTGTCCGGTCTCCTGGCAGCCCAGCCCTTCGACGTGGTCCTGAGCGGTGATGCATCACTGACCCGTCGGCCGATGGCACGCGTTGCGGATCCGCTGCGCCTGATGGGAGCGCGGATCGATACTGCCGATGGTGGCCGTCCCCCGTTGCGGCTGCACGGCGGATGCAGCTTGCACGGAATCGAGTACCGGATGCCGGTAGCCAGCGCGCAGGTGAAATCGGCGGTGTTGCTCGCCGGCCTCTACGCGAGCGGCGGCACCTGCGTGATCGAACCGGCACCGACGCGCGACCATACCGAGCGCATGCTGCAGGGGTTTGGCTATCCCGTACGGCGCGCTGGTGCGGCAGTGATGCTCGAGGGTGGCGGCCGGTTGCAGGCTGCAGCCATCGAGGTCCCCGGCGATATTTCGTCGGCGGCATTCTTCCTGGTCGGCGCGGCGATCACGCCGGGTTCGGATCTGTTGCTGCGCAATGTCGGAGTGAATCCGACGCGTACCGGGGTGATCGACATCCTGCGTCTGATGGGTGCGGATATCGAGATGCTGGCGCGTCGTGAGAGCGGTGGCGAACCTGTTGCGGATCTGCGTGTGCGTCATGCACCATTGCGTGGAGTCGGGATTCCCGTGGAATTGGTGCCGCTTGCGATCGACGAGTTTCCGGTGTTGTTCATCGCTGCTGCGTGTGCGGACGGTGAAACGGTGTTGTGCGGGGCCGAGGAGCTGCGGGTCAAGGAGAGCGATCGAATCGACGCCATGGCGCGTGGTTTCCAGCAGATCGGAGTGGTGCACGAAACATTGCCGGATGGCATTCGCATCCGTGGTGGTGCCTTCGGCGGTGGCAGAATAGACAGCCGCAGCGACCACCGGATCGCGATGGCGTTTGCGATTGCATCGCTGCGCGCGAGCGCGGCGATCGAGATTCGCGATTGCGCGAACGTGGCGACTTCGTTCCCGGGCTTCCGTGAACTTGCAGCACACGCCGGATTGCGTGTGGACCAGCACGCCGTAGCACCCGCTGCGTCCTGAAGCGGGCAGCGGGAATTCGAGATGAGGAAGGCGAGGGAAAAGGACGCTCCGGTTGTCACGGTCGATGGCCCCAGCGGCTCCGGCAAGGGTACCGTGTGCCGACTGCTTGCGCGCGAGCTTGGCTGGAATCTGCTCGATAGTGGAGCCCTGTACCGGCTGGTCGGTATTGCGGCACGCAAGCACGAGGTCGACTTCGACGACCATGCAGCGCTCGAGGCACTGGCCAGGCATCTGGATGTGCGGTTCCGCCCGGGCGCAGGCGGCGGGGAGGCGCGTGTGGTCCTCGAAGGCGAGGACGTAAGCGCGATCGTGCGCAGCGAGCAGGTCGGGGCGCTCGCATCGGAGGTCGCCGCAGTGCCGGGTGTGCGCAGCGCGCTGCTGATGCGCCAGCGTGCCTTCCGCATCCCGCCGGGGCTGGTGGCCGACGGGCGTGACATGGGTACGGTGGTGTTTCCTGATGCGACGCTGAAGGTTTTCCTCACTGCAAGCGTCTCCGAGCGTGCGCAACGCCGCTATAAGCAGTTGAAAGGAAAGGGGGAAGCTGTTAGCCTGCCGCGCCTCGTGGAGGAGATCGAGGCGCGCGATCGGCGTGATACCGAACGCGCGGTGGCCCCGTTGCGGGCAGCACCCGATGCGGTACTGGTCGATACGACGGGCATCGGCATCACGGAGGTGTTTCTCCGCTTGATGGCCGAAGTGAAAGGCAGGGGCATGATCTGATGCTCCGTCGCGGTCGCGCTGCTCCCGCAGTGCACCGTGTGGTTCCGGTCCCCGGGCACCCTGTATCCAGCATCCCGGTGGCTGGTTTTTCATCGTTGACCCCGAGCCGGCTGGGGCGCGGGCAAGACCATTTGCGGCGTTGCCGCAGCAGGGAATTTCAATGACCGAGAGTTTTGCGCAGCTTTTCGAAGAGAGCCTGAAGACCGTCGAGATGGATGTCGGTTCGATCATCACCGGCGTCGTGATGGATATCGACAGCGAATGGGTCACCGTGCACGCGGGACTCAAGTCCGAGGGAGTGATACCGCGTAGCCAGTTTCTCGACGAGAACGGCGAGTTCCATCTCGAGATCGGCGACGAAGTGTACGTCGCACTCGAGGCGATCGAGGACGGTTATGGCGAGACACGGCTGTCACGCGAGAAGGCGCGCCGTGCCGAAACCTGGAAGAATCTCGAGTCCGCGTTCGAAAACAGCGAAGTCGTGCGTGGCATGATCAACGGCAAGGTCAAGGGCGGCTTCACCGTCGATGTGCAAGGCATCCGTGCGTTCCTGCCCGGTTCGCTGGTCGATGTGCGTCCCGTGCGCGACACCGCGCACCTCGAGAGTCAGCCGCTCGAGTTCAAGGTCATCAAGCTGGACCAGAAGCGCAACAACATCGTGGTCTCGCGCCGGGCCGTTCTCGAGCAGGCCAACAGCGCCGAGCGTGAGGCGCTGCTGGCGAATCTGCAGGAAGGCGCAACGCTCAAGGGCGTGGTCAAGAACCTCACCGACTACGGCGCCTTCGTCGATCTGGGCGGCGTGGACGGACTGCTGCACATCACGGACATGGCGTGGCGTCGCATCAAGCACCCGAGCGAAGTCGTGAAGGTCGGCGACGAGATCGACGTCAAGGTGCTGAAGTTCGACCGCGAGACGAACCGTGTCTCGCTCGGGTTGAAGCAGCTCGGGGCGGACCCGTGGGTCAGCATCAAGTCGCGTTACCCCGAAAACACCCGGGTCAAGGCCCGGGTGACGAACCTGACCGACTATGGCTGTTTCGCCGAACTCGAGCAGGGTGTCGAGGGTCTGGTACACGTCTCGGAGATGGACTGGACCAACAAGAACATCCATCCGTCCAAGGTCGTGCAGGTCGGCGACGAGGTCGATGTGATGATTCTCGACATCGACGAGGAACGTCGTCGTATCTCGCTCGGCATGAAGCAGTGCACCGAGAACCCGTGGGACGTGTTCGCGGCCGCGCATGCCAAGGGCGAACGGATCACCGGCAAGATCAAGTCGATCACCGACTTCGGACTCTTCATCGGGCTGGAAGGCAATATCGACGGCCTGGTGCACCTGTCGGACATCTCGTGGCACGAGACGGGCGAGGAAGCCGTGCGTGCGTACAAGAAGGGTGACGACGTCAGCACGGTGATCCTGTCGATCGATCCGGAGCGCGAACGCATTTCACTTGGCATCAAGCAGCTCGAAGGGGATCCGTTCAACAACTTCGTCGCTGTCAACGACAAGGGTTCGATCGTCACGGGCAAGATCGTCGAGCTCGACGCGAAGTCGGCAGTGGTGCAGTTGGCCGATGACGTGCAGGGGATCCTGAAGGCGTCGGAAATCAGCCGCGACCGCATCGAGGACGCGCGCAATGTGCTGAATATGGGCGACAGCGTCGAGGCCAAGATCATCAACGTCGATCGCAAGAGCCGCGTGATCGGGCTGTCGATCAAGGCCAAGGACGTTCAGGACGAAAAGGATGCGATCAAGGCGTTGCGGGAGGAGGCTGATGCAGCAGCACCAACCACGATCGGCGATCTGATCAAGGCACAGATGGATCGTCGCTGACGCGCCAGAACGGCGGGGTCCGCTCGCGGGCTCCGCCGTCATCACATGGCCTTGGTGCTGGTTGCAGCGAATACCTGCATTAGACGCGCCCGCTGTTCTCAACTATGCTTGGCATCGTATGTTTTTCAAATAAAAACAGCGAGTTGCACATGACCAAATCGGAGTTGATCGAACGCATCGCTGCACAGCAGCAACAGTTGTCACCGAAGGACGTGGAACTCGCGGTCAAGATGATCATCGAGTACATGGCCTCGAGCCTGGCACAGGGTGAACGTATCGAGGTGCGCGGTTTCGGCAGTTTCTCGCTGCACTACCGTGAACCACGACGGGGTCGCAACCCGAAGACTGGCGATGCGGTCGAACTGATGGGCAAGTATGTTCCCTACTTCAAACCCGGCAAGGAGATGCGCGAGCGCGTGAACCCCGATATGGATCAGGCAAGCAGCGGCTGAGTACAGTGATCCGCACCCGTCTGCTGCGACTGTTGCTGCTGTTGTCCGTACTGGTGGTCGGTTTCTGGGCGTTCCTTTTTTCGCTGGCCAACAACGAGGTGGTGGCGCTGGATCTGGTGCTGTTGCGCCTGCCGGAGGCCGCGCTGTCGGTGTGGATCGTCGCGGCTTTCATCGCCGGGGGGCTGTGCGGCCTTGCGGCCGGCGGTGGTGCGATCTGGCGTGCGCGCCGTGCGTTGACGCGTTCGCGCGGCGGAGATACATGAATCTCGCGGGTAGCACGATCGCGGGGTCCGGGTCACGCTTGATCGTTGCGCTCGATTTTCCCCGTGCAGCTCCGGCGCTGGCACTGGCCGATCGTCTGGATCCGCATCAGTGTCGACTGAAGATCGGCAAGGAGCTGTTCACCGCCGAAGGCCCCGAGCCGGTGCGCGCGCTGGTGGCGCGCGGCTTCGACGTGTTTCTTGATCTCAAATTCCACGACATACCCAACACGGTTGCCGGTGCAGTGCGTGCTGCGGCGGAACTTGGCGTCTGGATGGTGAACGTGCACGCAAGTGGCGGGCGCCGCATGATGAGTGCTGCGCGTGAGGTGCTGCTCGGCACGACGCAGCAGCGGCCTTTGTTGATTGCGGTAACCGTGCTCACCAGCATGGAAGCTGCGGAGCTGAACGAAACCGGTGTCGGCGACGGTGTGGATGCGCAGGTGTTGCGACTGGCAGGACTTGCGCTCGAATGCGGTCTGGACGGTGTCGTCTGTTCCGCTCGTGAGACATCGATGCTGCGTGAACGGTTGGGGCCGCAGCCGCTGCTGGTCACGCCGGGGATTCGGCCTGCACGTGCGCCGGCAGACGACCAGCGGCGCACGCTGACGCCGGCACAGGCAATTGCTGCGGGTGCAGACTATCTGGTCATCGGCAGACCGGTTACTGCGGCCGTGGATCCGCTGGCGGCATTGACCGAAATCGGCTCCGATATCTCGTACAGCCCTGGCTGAATCCACTTGCTAGCGTATGTCCACGGTGCAATGGATGCACCGTGCATGGACGAATGTATCAAGGAGGATTTCCATGAAACTCGCAGACGTTCTCAAGGCAGCGGTGTTCGGACTGTCGCTGCTCACGCTTCCACTCGCGCATGTTGCGGCCGAACCATCCAGAGTTGCTGCACCCGTGCAGCAGGCCGCGCAGCGCGTCAATATCAACACCGCCGATGCATCCACGCTCGCAAGTGCGTTGAACGGAGTGGGGGTCAAGAAGGCAGAGGCGATCGTTGCGTATCGTGATCAGCATGGACCGTTCAAGTCGGTGGACGAGCTGATCAATGTGAAGGGAATCGGTGAGAAGATGCTGGAGCAACTGCGCCCGCAGGTATCGCTTTGAGAGATCGGTAAACGCCAACCACGGGCGCCGCAGGGCGCCCGTTCCCCCATTCTCCGCTCGAATACCACCGCGCATCATCCATCCTGCAGCCGGATGCATCGTGCAGGGATCGGATGCAGGCTATGCTGGATGCAGGCTATGCTTGCCTGAGCGTGTTTGCAGGCCGTGAGTGCAAGCATAAGATGCCGGGACGATGCTGCAGGCCTTTGTCTTCGCCCTGTTCCCGGAATCCGGGAATACAGTACGATTGCCCAAGGATCGCTGATACCAATAAAGGAAAGCAAAAATGCGCTATGTGGATGTATTCAATGGTGACGCCGATGGTATCTGCGCGCTGATGCAATTGCATCTTGCCGTGCCGCGTGAGAGTGAACTGGTCACGGGAGTGAAACGCGATATCGACCTGCTGCGTCGTGTTTCCGCCGGACATGGCGATCGGGTCACGGTGCTGGACGTGGCGATGGAAAAAAACCGGACCGACCTCGACCGGCTGCTCGCCGCAGGGGCGACGGTGTTCTACGTCGATCACCACATCCCCGGGGATGTGCCGGATCACCCGGGGTTGCAGGCGATCATCAATACTGCGCCGGAGGTCTGTACCAGCCTGCTGGTCAATGGACATCTCGGCGGGGCGTGGGCTGCGTGGGCGGTGGTCGGCGCATTCGGAGACAACCTCGCGGCAAGCGCACGCGCACTCGCCGCGCAGATCGGAATCGATGGTGCCGCCCTCGATGCAGCCGAGCGCCTGGGTACGTACATCAACTACAACGGTTACGGACCAGCAGTCGAGGATCTGCACTTCGCACCGGAAGAGCTGTTCCGGCGGTTGCGTCCATACGCGAATCCGCTGCAGTTCATCGAAGGTGACCATGAATCGTTTGCACGGCTGGAGGATGGCTATCGCGGTGATATGGCTGCTGCGGCTGCGCTGACGCCGATGCACCAGACTTCGCAGGCTGCGGTCTTCCTGCTGCCCGACGAGCCGTGGGCGCGACGTGTCAGCGGGGTCTACAGCAACGATCTGGTGAACCTGCATCCGGAGCGGGCACACGCGGTCCTGACGGAAATCGGCGGAGGGGACCTGCTGGTCAGTGTGCGGGCCCCGTTGACGAATCGTACCGGAGCCGATGAGATCTGCCGGCAGTTTGCGACCGGCGGTGGGCGCAAGGCAGCCGCTGGCATCAACCGCTTGCCGCCGGAGGATCTGGCGCGGTTCATCGACGTGTTCTGCGGATTTTACGCGGCACCCGGCGGCGCCTGAGTGCAGTGAACAGGCCGGGTTTGCCAGCGAGGCCGGATGGAACCCGGCGCTCTGGCGTTGTTCCATACGGGATGCTGCTGCCGTGCCTGTTGTGGTTCTGCAGTCTGACGGTAACGGCGGCGCCCGATGCGGACTGCACCGCCGGACACGATCCCTGTCCGTCGGCTGAGCAAAGCTGGGTGGACACGTCCTACGAGTACGTGACGTCACACAGCGACACACTCGCAGTCTGGCTGGATTCGTTCTTTGGCACGCCGACCTCGGACCGTGAGTCGGCAGATACGATATTGCGCTTGCGTGGCGAGGCGGTGCTCGACGAAGACCATGGCGTCGACACCGATCTGCGTCTGCGCGGCAAGGTCGACCTGCCGCGACTCAGCAAGCGTCTGAGCCTGATATTTTCCGAAGAAAACGAAGAGTACCAGGAGGTCGTTCCGGAAAGCAGCGGCGGCAAGGATGTAGGGCTGCAGTTGCGCCTGTCCGATCGTGGTGCGTCACGGCTTTGGGCTTCGATGAGCCTCAATGGCTCGCTCGATCTGCGTACCAGCCTGCGTTACAAGTACCTGCGGACATTCGGCGACGATTGGCGGGTGCAGTTTGGCGAGAAACTCTATTACAAGCAGGACGACGGCTTCGGAGCTCTGAGTCGGGTCGACCTGGATTATCTGATCGGCACTGATCGCATGGTGCGGTGGACCAACCAGGTCGACTATGGGGAAGAGACCGCTGGCGCCGAATGGGGATCTCTTCTCAGCTACCAGATCCGTATCGATTCCCGGCAGGCCCTGAGTTACTTTGCTTCGGTGTCGGGGCAGACGGACCCGGATCAGTTCACGACGGGTTATGGTGTCGGTGTGCGTTATCGACGCAACGTGGCACGGCCATGGATCTTCGTGGAAGTGGAGCCGGCACATGTCTGGCGCCGCGACAGCATCGAGGAGGCGCGTGGCTCGGTGTGGATGTTGACGTTACGACTGGAACTGCTCGAGGAACGCCAGAATCGCCGCGGCAAGCGCCGTGACGGTGCGCGCGCTGCTGGCGTGGATTAGACTATGACGCGGATTTTCCAGTCGGTCGGCCAGACAGCGGAGCGTCTGGGACGGTCCGGTTCAAGCCTGCAGCAACTCAGTCGATATTCGATATGAACGCCGTACCCACCGCTGTGACCGACCTTGAAGTCGGTATGTACGTGACAGCTCTCGATCGTCCCTGGATCGAGACGCCGTTTCTCGTCGAAGGCTTCTATATCAGCAGCGAAACCGATATCGAGGAGCTCGAAAAGTATTGCGACGTCGTCTACGTCGACGTGGTGCGCAGCCGCCTCAGCAACGATCGACGGACACGCAGCAGTCGCGTCGTCGGGACGTCGGTGCTGCGGCCGTCGATCGCTTCGCGCCCGGTATCGGCTGCTGGCAGCGCGGCGACCGGACCGGTGAAGTTCCGTCCTCGTGGCGAGAGTGTCACGGCAGAGTTGTTCCCGCACCGCAAGCTCAAGGCGTATACGGACAGCAGCGGTTTCGCCCAGGAACTGACGCCTGCACGCACGGCGTATGCAGACGTTGCGCTCGCCTACCGGCAGATGATGGAAGAGTACGGCCGGAACGCACGGATCGACGTCAGCGGGATTCGCGATGCCGTGAATCCGCTGGTCGAGAGCATGATTCGCAATCCGGACGCCTGCGTGTGGCTGGCCCGCAACCGTGACGAAGCGGGATATATCGCCGGACATTCGGTAGGGGCTGCCGTGTGGGCCGTAGCGTTCGGGCGCCATATGGGACTGCCACGGGTCGACCTGCAAAGGTTGGCGATTGGTGCGCTGCTGTTCGATGTTGGCAAGCTGAAGATTCCCGACGAATTGCTGTGCAAGCCGATGCCGTTGTCGGCAGGTGAGTTCCAGTTGCTGAAGTCGCACGTAGACTTCGGTCTCGAGATGCTGCGTGACACCGGCATTCTGAATCGCACGATCAACGACATGGTCGAGTTCCACCACGAACGCCATGGCGGCCACGGCTATCCGCGTGGGTTGCGGGGGAGCGACATACCGATCTTCGGACGGATCGCCGGGATCGTCGACTGTTACGATGCGATCACCAGCCCGCGTCCGTACGCGCAGGCAATGGCGCCGAGCAATGCGGTAAAGCGGCTCTACGCGTGGCGTGACGTGGACTTTCAGGCAGATCTGATCGAAGAGTTCATCCAGGCGATCGGCGCCTACCCGGCGGGCACGCTGGTGGAGCTGAGCAATGGTGAGGTCGGAATCACGACCGCCGGTTACCGTACACGCCGGCTGCGTCCGCAACTGCTGGTACTGCTCGATCGCACCGGCAAGCAGTTGCAGGATCCGCGACCACTCGACCTGGCGGTGACGACACACGACGGTGATGGCAAGCTGTTGGAAATCGTTGCCGGCCTCGATCCGGCATCCTGCAACGTCGATTTGTCCTGCGTGCCCGTCTGACGAGCGCCAGCACGGACGCATTTCCCGCTCACGACGTGGACACCGCAGTCGTCAAGGCGTCATATTCTTTGCTTATCGTGGCTCTGCCGTGATCGACGGTGATTGCTCATGCATGGTTCGGCGGTTCGTGTTGCGGTGCCGGCTGGCGCGTTTTCGCAAGTCACAACGGAGGGGTACGGGATGGGTTTCGTGAAAAAGCAGTTTCTGCTGGGTAGTGTTGTGCTGGCGTGCGTCGCCCAGACAAACGCAGGTATGGTGGACGAGAAGCTGCTCGACATGCTGTTGGCAAATGGTGCCATCACCGGGGCACAGCATGCGGAGCTGATGGGCGATCTGGCACGCGAGAGCCGGGGTGCGACCCGGGCGAATAGTGAAGTTCCTGATAAGAAGGATTTCGTCGCGTTCCGGAGTGCCGCAGGGTGGGTCGAAAACACCGTACTGCGTGGCGATGTGCGGGTAAGGCACGAGTCGATCGATATCCGGGGTGAGCCCGATTTCACCGGCAGCCGCAACAAGGATCGGCAGCGGCTGCGTGCGCGGCTCGGTGCGTTCACGAAGATCAACCCCGAGGTTGCAACCGGGATACGGATTGCCAGTGGCAGCGGTCCGGATCGTCGTTCGCTCATGCAGGATATGGACAACTATTTCGACAAGAAGGCAGCGTGGCTCGATCTCGCGTATATCGATTACACGCCGACGGCGGTTCCCGGACTGAGGATTTCTGCAGGCAAGATGAAGCAGCCGTGGATGGCAGTCGCCGAGGTGGCGTGGGATGCCGATATCAATCCCGAGGGTCTGGCGTTTGCGTACACGAGGAAGAGCGGTACGGTCACATTGTTCGGCAGCGTCGGCTATTACACGATGAACGATGGTGTGGATGGTGACGGCTTTGAATTCAGGAATGACCTGTCCCTCTACCACCTGCAGATCGGCTCTGGATTCGATGTTGGCAAGCGCGTGCACCTGACGCTCGGTGGCAGCCTGTTCGGATTCGACAACGAACAGTTTGGTTCTACGAGCGCGTTTCGTGCCAATGGCAACTCCACCGACCGCTTCGGCCTGAACGAATTGTTCATGCAGGCCGATGTGACCGGGTTGCCATTGCCGTTGTCGGTTTACGCCCAATACGTACGCAATCGCGATGCTCGTGACTTCGGCGCTGCGCTCGATGGTGATCAGGACGCAGCCTACCTGATCGGACTGCGTAGCAGCATCGAGCGTCTTGCGCTTGACTACAGCTACCGTGACGTGGAGGCAAACGCGGTCGTCGGTGGTTTGACCGAATCCGATTTCGCAGCCGGTTACACCAACTCCAGCGGTCACAAATTGAAGCTGAGTTACGGGATCCTCGAGAATTTCACGATCGGAGCCACCTGGTTCATGGCAGAATCGGACGCTGCGAGCAGTCGCGGGCTTCGGGGGGCCGATATCGATGCGTTGCAGATCGACCTCGATGCCCGGTTCTGAGTCACTGCCGAGGCTCGTTCTGCCGAATACCTTTGATGCAAATCGCGTTTTGTCTTTATAAGTTTTTCCCGTTCGGTGGCATGCAGCGCGACTTCCTGCGTATCGCGTTGGCGTGTCAGGTACGTGGCCATGCGATCCGGGTCTATGTGGGCGAATGGCAAGGCGAAATACCGCCAGGCTTCGAAGTGGTGCAGGTGCCGATGCGCGCGTGGCTGAATCATCGGCGCTACCGGAAGTACACCGCCTGGGTGCAGGCTGACCTCGGGTGCCGACCGGCAGACTGTGTTGTCGGCTTCAACAAGATGCCAGGCCTGGGCGTGTACTATGCAGCCGATCCCTGCTTCGAGGCGAAGGCGCGTACGTTGCGCAATCCGCTGTACCGGCTTGGTGGCCGCTATCGCCACTTTGCCGCGTACGAGCACGCGGTGTTCGGCGCGCAGAGCCATACCGAAATCCTGATGATTTCCGGCGTGCAACAACCGTTGTTCGTGAAGTACTACGGCACGCCGGAGAGCCGATTCCACCTGCTTCCTCCCGGAATCGACGCCGATCGGCGCCGGCCGAGCGATGCTGTCGCCGTGCGTGCTGCGTTTCGCGCCGAATTCGGCGCAAGTGACGATGATCTGCTGCTGGTGCAGATCGGCTCCGGCTTCCGGACCAAGGGCCTCGACCGTACACTGAAAGCACTCGCGGCGTTGTCGCCGCCGTTGCGCAGCCGCACCCGATTGATCGTGATCGGCCAGGACCAGACGAGGCCGTTCAGGCGCCAGACGGCAAAGCTGGGCATTGGCGAACAGGTTCTCTTTCTTGAAGGACGCAGCGATATACCGCGGTTCCTGCTGGGAGCCGATCTTCTTGCCCACCCTGCCTACAACGAGAACACCGGCACCGTGCTGCTCGAAGCCCTGGTGGCCGGACTGCCGGTGTTGACGACGGCCGTTTGCGGCTATGCCCATTACATCGAAGATGCCGACGCCGGCCGTGTGCTGCCCGAACCTTTCGTGCAGGCACACCTTGACCAGGCCTTGGCGGAGATGCTGGGTGATGCAGATGCCCGCCGGTGCTGGCAGTTCAACGGCCTCACTTTCGCCGCCCGGGCAGATCTGTACAGTTTGCCCGAGCGCGCTGCAGATCTGATCTTGAGGTTCGGCACGAGGGATCGGCCGGCATGAGTGTGCTGGTGCTGAAGGAGCCTTTTCGCAGCCTATGGCAGGGCTGTGATGCCTTCGAGGCAGTGGATGCGCTGCATGGCGAGATTTTCCGCGAACTGGAAGGTCGCCGCACGTTACGCACGGTAGTCGAGGGGCGTGCCTATTTCGTGAAGATTCACCACGGAATCGGCTGGCGTGAAATATGGAAGAATCTGCTGTCAGGCCGCCTGCCGGTACTCGGTGCAGCCAATGAGTGGAAAGCCATTGCACGGCTGGAGCAGCTTGGTGTCGCGACGCTGCGTGTCGCGGCGTACGGTGAACGTGGATGCAATCCGGCACGTCGGCACTCCTTCATCGTCACGGATGAACTGGTCCCTACGATCAGTCTGGAGGACTACTGTCGCAACTGGTTGCAGCAACCACCGCAGCCTGCGCTGAAGCGCGCGCTGATCCGGCAGGTGGCAGGCATCGCGCGGCACATGCACGAAGGCGGGATGAATCATCGCGACTTCTATCTGTGCCATTTTCTGCTGCATCTCGATCCGGCGCCGTCGTCCACCGCGCTGCGCGTGTCGCTGATCGATCTGCACCGCAGTCAGGTGCGCGAACACACGCCGCGCCGCTGGCGCGACAAGGATCTGGCTGCATTGTATTTCTCGGCACTCGACATCGGCCTGACGCGGCGTGACCTGCTGCGTTTCGTGCGTGAGTACTTTCCGGGGCCATTGCGTACCACCCTGGAGGCGGAGCGGGTAGTGCTGGACAGACTTGGAGCCGAGGCCAGGCGGCTCGAGAGGCGCTACCTGCGCAAGTACGCACCGCGACAGCAAGCACGAGACGTGCGGTGAAGCGCTGGCTTTTTCGAAGGGTGCGAATGATGAGTGCCAACGACTACTTCGTGCTGCGGGGTGATGCCGAAGTCATCGAGGCCGATGGCCACGGCGAAAAGGTGTTGCGACTTCGCGATGGCAGCTACCTGAAGCTTTTCCGACGCAAGCGGCTGCTGTCTTCCGCACTCTGGTACCCATACGCGCGACGATTTGCAGACCATGCCGTCACGCTGGAGCGGTTGGGCATACCCTGCCCGCAGATCATCGCCGTTCATCGCTTTCCGGGCATTCGGCGCGATGTGGTCCACTACCACCCGTTGCCAGGTGCCACATTGCGGCAGCTCGTCCAGGGCAATCGAGTCGAGTGTGAGACGCCCGCATTGCGGACCCGGCTTGGTCGCTTCGTTGCACGGCTGCACGATCTGGGGGTCTTTTTCCGCTCCATCCATCTTGGCAACATCGTGCTCGACGACGACGGCCGACTCGGGCTCATCGATATCGCCGACATGAAGATCGCAAGCCGCCCGTTGTCGCGCCCCAGGCGCAGACGCAACCTGGTGCACCTGCTGCGCTATCGCGAAGACGGGGCGTGGCTGCTGAGTGATCATGGGCAAGCCTTTGCCGAGGGGTATGTCATGCAAGCTGGTCCAGACTGGTCCACGCAGATCGTGCAGGCTTGGCTGTGCAAAGAGCACAACACGGTATCTGGCGAGCGGGGCCGTTCCTGACGAAGTTGTTCACAGTTTCTGTGGATAAAACTGTGAGCAATATGTCTGTCGGCCGCTCCATACCGGGGAAATGGCGAACTTGTGGTAATTGATCAAATTACGAACTAACAAATTTATTGTGTAATAACAAAACGTTGCAGAAATAATATGAAATGATTTTGCAAGAATTCAGTGCAATCCCTTAGGAATCAGGGTGTGCGTGTTGCATGTTGATAACAGACCGTACCTGCGTTGCGTTACCGATGCTCTTGACCATCCCGAGATGGCTGTGCCAGCCATGTTTCGCGAAAGACCTGCAGCGTGCGGGAGCTGCATCGGATCATCGGCACACAGCAGGAAATTTTCTTTTGACATCAAGGGTGGGATCTGTAGAATGCGCGTCTCGCCTCAGGGGTGGTTAGCTCAGCTGGTAGAGCACCTGCCTTACAAGCAGGGGGTCGGCGGTTCGATCCCGTCACCACCCACCAAACTGCAGACGAACGCATTCACGGAGCGGTAGTTCAGTCGGTTAGAATACCGGCCTGTCACGCCGGGGGTCGCGGGTTCGAGTCCCGTCCGCTCCGCCATTTTACTGTTTTTAAGCCCTTGATAAGCTTATAAAAACCGTTAGATTTCACAAATTTCTTGTTATAAAACAAGTAGATACACTTAGCAAAGCTATATCGCGAGGTCTCTCGTTATAGCTGCCTAGCACGCCTCATTTGGGGGTATTATTGGGGGTATAAAATCCCCCCAGCGGAAAATACCCCCAGATGCTCACGGTTCAGGAAATCCGAAACGCGAAGGCGGCTGACAAAGCGTACAAGCTTTACGACCGTGACGGCCTGTACCTGTTCGTCTCTCCGGCGGGTGGCAAGCTGTGGCGGGGCAAGTACCGCGTCGATGGCAAGGAAAAGACTCTCAGCATCGGACCTTTCCCCAAAGTCAGTTTGGCGGAGGCCCGTGATAAGTGGCGTAACGCCTGTAAGCTCGATGATCCGTCCGCTGCCAAGCAGGCAGAGAAGCAGTCGACGGGCTCGAAAGCACCGACTTTCCTTGATGTCGCTAAAGAGTGGCACAGTCGGCAGCTGCATGGCTGGACACGCAAGCATGCGGCACAGGTCTGGAGCACCCTGGAAGCAGATATCTTCCCCGAACTTGGTTCGCGTCCGATTGATGCGATCCTGCCACGCGAGATCATGGTGCTGATCGAAGCCATCGAAGATCGGGGTGCGGGAGAAGTGGCGGCGCGTGTGTTGCAGCGTGTCCGCGCCGTGTTCTCCCGTGCGGTTGCGCTGGGGTACCGGGATATCAATCCGGCCAGTGAGCTTCATCGCCACCTGAAACCGCGGCAGAAGGGAAAACAGACCGCTCTTGATATCACAGAACTACCCGGATTCTTGCGTGCTCTGGAAAGCTATGATGGTGATGTAGCGACTCGACTGGGACTGCGATTGCTCATCCTTACGCTGGCTCGCACCAGCGAAATTCGTGAGGCCAAATGGGCCGAATTTGATCTTGAGGAAAGAGTCTGGACGGTTCCGGATGAACGTATGAAAAATCGTCTCATCCATCGGGTTCCACTGTCGCGGCAGGCACTTGCCACACTGCAGGAGTTGCACAAAGTGTCTGGCCACACCCGATGGCTGATGCCGGGTCGGATCGACATTAAGCCCGTCAGCGAGAACACGATGCTCTTTGCTGTATACCGGATGGGTTTTCACAGACGTACTACTGTCCACGGCTTTCGGGCACTGGGTTCGACGATCCTCAATGAAGCGGTAGCTGAAATTGACGGCCGGAAACAGCGTATGTGGTCGGTGGATGCGGTGGAGCGTGCGCTTGCGCATGTCGAGCAGAACAAGGTCAAGGGTGCCTACGACCGGGGAGATCGTTTTGAAGAGCGCGTGCTGATGATGCAGTGGTGGGCCGATTATCTCGACGAAGCTGCAACCCAAGCACCGGCGTAGGCTGCGGCACCGGCGTTTCCCCGTCCGTGCCAGCCCTCGGTCTCATGAAGCGATCGCACGAAAGCGCAGCGCAACCTGATCGACTTATCCGTCGTGATCACCCCGTGTGTCGTTAGGGAACCTCTGCAAAACCTCTGTAAAAACCTGGCTTGCATCCGCCTGGTATGAGACAGTCGACGCATGAAACAGATGAGCCTTGCCTCCATGAGCGGTTTTGAGTTGAAGACGCGGCGCACGCGAAAGCGTGTGTTCCTGAGTGAGATGCAGCAGGTCGTGCCGTGGGCGGATCTGGTGGCAATCATTGCGCCGTATGCACCCACACCCGGCCCGAAAGGCGGGCGCCCGCCATTTGCAGTGGAAACGATGCTGCGCATCCACTTCCTGCAGCAGTGGTTCGGTTTGTCGGATCCGGCCATGGAAGAGGCGCTCTACGACGTGCCGCTGTACCGCGAGTTTGCTGGTCTGGATGTGGGGGTTGACCGCCTGCCTGATGAGAGCACCATTTTGCGTTTTCGGCATCTGCTCGAAGCGCACGGCTTGAGCACACGCCTCTTCGATCACATCAACATGATTCTGGCGGAGCGCGGTTTGCTTCTCAAGGCGGGAACAGCCGTCGACGCCACGATCATCGCTGCCCCGTCCTCGACGAAAAACGATACGGGTACGCGCGACTCTGAGATGCACCAGACAAAGAAAGGAAACCAATGGTTCTTCGGCATGAAGGCGCACATTGGGGTGGATGCCGACTCGGGGCTGGTGCACACGGTGGTGACGACATCGGCCAACGCGCACGACGTCACGCAAGCACACGAACTGTTGCACGGTGAAGAAGAGGATGTCTTCGCTGACTCGGGCTACCGAGGCGTTGAAAAGCGCGAGGAGATCAAGGCGAATCAGCCACAGCCGAACTGGCACGTGGCGATGATGCCCGGCAAGCGCCGAGTGCTGGACAAGAATACCCCGCGCGGCAGTCTGGTCGATGCGCTGGAGCGGACCAAGGCGCGTATCCGGGCGAAGGTCGAGCATCCGTTTCGGGTGCTCAAGTGCCAGTTCGGATTCACCAAGGTGCGCTACAAGGGTCTGGCCAAGAACACAGCCAACCTGGCCACCCTCTTTGCGTTGGTCAATTTGTGGCTGGCGCGCAAACGAATTTTGCAGGCTTGCGGGGGATGAGTGTGCCCGCAGCACGGGCAAGAGCCCCGAAACGGGCTGAAAGTAGCCAAAAAACGGGCGGATTTGATGAAAATCAGCTGCCACACTCATTAGAGTTTCTTGCAAAACTCTTTGCGTTTTTCATTGCGCAACCGCCTGATGTGTCCCACCACATGCGTAGCAGCATTTTGTCGGGATTTTCGAACCCATGAATGTGATCGCAGCGATCGATTTCGACGCATTCGAGCCGTTTTGTCGGGCGCAGTCGATAGCTGCCCGTTCCCGCGTGGGTGGGGAGGAGGACTTTGATGGGATCGGGTGAAGCGTACCTACAAGAGCAGCCGCATCAACTGATCGGCACTGAGCACCAGCACACCGAACATCAAATGGCTCATCACCTTGGCGGCGCCCCTGCACGCGCACCTGATTGCCGCCGAACTCGTCCTTGAGCCGCGCGTTGCTGCGCTCGGCGACGGTGCGCTCGTTGTAGCGCACGGCGTCCGCCGGATCGAACGACTCCTTGAGTCCGCCACGTGGATTGTGATCGATCAGCGGTACGTGGTTCAGGCTACGACAGTGCTCGTGCAGATCGAGGCTGCAGTAGGCGGCGTCCATCACATCGTAGAGATTGGTCACGCGCTCGGCGCTGATCAGCGACAACGGGATCGCGGCGCGGCTGTCGTGCATCGAGGCCGCGGACAGCAGCGCCGATATCGGCACCCCACAGTCGGCGGTGTCGAGATGCAGCTTGTAGCCGTTCCAGCTGACCTTGTAGCCCTGCGCATTGGACTTCGTGCCGCGATCACAGGCGGTCGGAATCTCCGCCAGCATCTCAGCCGGGCACTGTCCGCGTTGGCGCTCGATCGGCGAGCGCGTGACCACCGTGCACTTTTCATCACGCCGTGGCCCACCCTGTTTCGTGCACGGTGTATGCCCCGACATCGAATTGGTCGCCGTTGCCGTCGTACCGCGCACCGGTCGCTCGCGCGCCTTGATCGCCGTGCCGTCGCGGCTGATGTGACCGATCAGCTGATCACCGAGATGCGTCTTGATCAACGTCTCATGCACACGCTCGGCCAACTTCGTGGTCGCAAACTCCTCGAAGGCCCGCGAAAACGTGGCTTCCGATGGCAACTTGCGGTACAGCGGGAATCCGCAAATCCGCCGCAGAGCCCGATCGATCATCAATCGCTCGATCAGCGCCGCAGTCGTGGTCAACCCCAGCGCCGCCTTGGCCACGAAGGCATTCGCGAGCCACGCCCGATCGTGTGGACGGCGTCCGACGCCGCACCGTGACGAGGCAACGAATTCCTCGATCCGCACCCACTCCAGCAGGTGGATCAATCGCTCGAGCTTCGGCGTCGTCTGGCCGAGGTCTTGCTTCAATTCAGGAAGCACCTCGTGCTGGATGACATGCCAGCGTTGCAGGATCAGGTCTCGACGGGTAGCATTCATGGCGTGGGCGATATGGTGTTGGATTTGACAACTGCATCATGCCAGAAATGGCCGCCCACTCTCCCTTCCTTTCCGCGCACCATCGCAAAAAATCCACGCTACCTCATGCGTTTTGCAAGAGGCTCATTATTTTGTCCAACCTACGCAATATCTCGTAATTCATCGAATAATGTGCAGAGGTTTTTCCACATAACTGGTATTTAGTTGGTCACCGGAGTATATAACAAGATACTCTGATGACAGTAAAACTGACTTACTTATGGAGTTGTCAATTTTAGACACAATTTATATCGTTTACTGAGTATTTGCGTAGAGTGTGTCCTTTTAAAGGACACATGTTCTGTATGCAACCGTACACGCAGGTAGACAATATGAAATATGTTCATCTAAACAGCTTGAAGAACTGCGCTTTGTTTTTCGCAATCTCTCATGTCTGTGTTTATTATTAGAAAATTTTCATAGAACAATAGCACTGTCAATACGATTAGTCGAGTCGAAATGAAATTTGATTTTTGTTTATTAAATAACGCGCCTGACGAAATCAAGAAATTTGCTTGTGAACTCGAGTCGGCCGGTTTTAATGGTATTTATACATTTGAGGGACAACATGACCCTTTCATTCCCTTGGCTTTTGCCGCAGCAAGTACAAAAAATATCGATTTAATGACTGCTGTAGCAATTGCTTTTGGAAGAAGCCCACTCACTATCGCGCATACTGCTTATGATTTGAATTTTATTTCTGAAGGACGTTTTACGTTAGGTCTTGGGAGCCAGGTTAAGGCACATATAGAGCGTCGTTATAGTATGCCTTGGTCCCATCCGGCAGCCAGAATGAAGGAATACGTTTCCGCATTGCGATCTATATGGAACTGTTGGCAATATGGTGCGGATTTGAACTTTAAGGGTAATTTTTATGAACATACGCTTATGTCACCTACATTTAATCCAGGACCAACTAATTTCGGAATTCCAAAAATATTTTTAGGCGGAGTTGGTGATTCCATGGTTAGGGTGGCGGGTGAGGTAGGAGATGGACATATTATTCATCCGTTTCACACCAAAGAATACCTTCTGACGCATACGTTACCGACACTTAAGAGCCTCTTGCAAAACGCATGAGGTAGCGTGGATTTTTTGCGATGGTGCGCGGAAAGGAAGGGAGAGTGGGCGGCCATTTCTGGCATGATGCAGTTGTCAAATCCAACACCATATCGCCCACGCCATGAATGCTACCCGTCGAGACCTGATCCTGCAACGCTGGCATGTCATCCAGCACGAGGTGCTTCCCGAATTGAAGCAAGACCTCGGCCAGACGACGCCGAAGCTCGAGCGATTGATCCACCTGCTGGAGTGGGTGCGGATCGAGGAATTCGTTGCCTCGTCCTGGTGCGGCGTCGGACGCCGTCCACACGATCGGGCGTGGCTCGCGAATGCCTTCGTGGCCAAGGCGGCGCTGGGGTTGACCACGACTGCGGCGCTGATCGAGCGATTGATGATCGATCGGGCTCTGCGGCGGATTTGCGGATTCCCGCTGTACCGCAAGTTGCCATCGGAAGCCACGTTTTCGCGGGCCTTCGAGGAGTTTGCGACCACGAAGTTGGCCGAGCGTGTGCATGAGACGTTGATCAAGACGCATCTCGGTGATCAGCTGATCGGTCACATCAGCCGCGACGGCACGGCGATCAAGGCGCGCGAGCGACCGGTGCGCGGTACGACGGCAACGGCGACCAATTCGATGTCGGGGCATACACCGTGCACGAAACGGGGTGGGCCACGGCGTGATGAAAAGTGCACGGTGGTCACGCGCTCGCCGATCGAGCGCCAACGCGGACAGTGCCTGGCTGAGATGCTGGCGGAGATTCCGACCGCCTGTGATCGCGGCACGAAGTCCAATGCGCAGGGCTACAAGGTCAGCTGGAACGGCTACAAGCTGCATCTCGACACCGCCGACTGTGGGGTGCCGATATCGGCGCTGCTGTCCGCGGCCTCGATGCACGACAGCCGCGCCGCGATCCCGTTGTCGCTGATCAGCGCCGAGCGCGTGACCAATCTCTACGATGTGATGGACGCCGCCTACTGCAGCCTCGATCTGCACGAGCACTGTCGTAGCCTGAACCACGTACCGCTGATCGATCACAATCCACGTGGCGGACTCAAGGAGTCGTTCGATCCGGCGGACGCCGTGCGCTACAACGAGCGCACCGTCGCCGAGCGCAGCAACGCGCGGCTCAAGGACGAGTTCGGCGGCAATCAGGTGCGCGTGCAGGGCGCCGCCAAGGTGATGAGCCATTTGATGTTCGGTGTGCTGGTGCTCAGTGCCGATCAGTTGATGCGGCTGCTCTTGTAGGTACGCTTCACCCGATCCCATCAAAGTCCTCCTCCCCACCCACGCGGGAACGGGCAGCTATCGACTGCGCCCGACAAAACGGCTCGAATGCGTCGAAATCGATCGCTGCGATCACATTCATGGGTTCGAAAATCCCGACAAAATGCTGCTACGCATGTGGTGGGACACATCAGGCGGTTGCGCAATGAAAAACGCAAAGAGTTTTGCAAGAAACTCTTAATTGTGGGTTTTCTAAAAGCGGGAGGTCGAGGGATGGTTTTGAGATTTCATGTCAAGTTATCGTCGCTTCAGGTTTAAATGCAAGTGAGATTGAGATCGCAAAAAATTTTGTGAGGCAACAAATTGCTTTTTACGCTTCAACTCCCACTTATAAACCCGTTCTGGAATCTATTGATCGTCTCGATGTTCATGAGTCTTTGCTTGATTTGTCTAGATCAAATAAATGGAACGATATGGGAAAGTTGATCGACGATGATATTTTATGCAAGATTGCAGTAGTTGGTACGCCTTCTCAGGTTGCGGAACAAATATATGAAAGCCGCGGAGGCTTGGTTGATCGCATCAGTCCAAATATTTATACTGATAATTTACAACTCGCACTTTCTATAAATAAAGAATTAAAGTTATGTTTTGACGATTGAAAATCATTTGTTTGTTTCCTATTTTTAAATAGCCGGCATTGCGACATGTAATAACAATTTGTTTTATAAACGCATTATTGTAAAATGGCGGCTCTTGAAACTCCCAGAAACCGTTACTGCTACCTGCAAAACCTGGGAGTTTTCGATAACGATCCACACGGGGATTCTCGCCTTGGCTACCGATTATTTCTTCCGCAGTCGTCTCGACCAAATGATCGATTTGCGTCATCCGCTGGCAGTTCTCGCCAATCACATCCCGTTGCAGAAAATCGAGAATGCGTTGGCCCCTATGTTCGCACGCAAGGAGCGCTCAGGGACCGCGGTCGAGGTGACCGATTTATTTGGTCAAAGGGTAATCCCCCGGGCCAATAGAGGCGGACAGAATTAGATTTTTCTCGTTCAGGGAGAGTTCTACATGAAGAAGTCGAAGTTTTCGGATAGCCAGATCATCGAGGCGTTGAGGCGGGTGGAAGGTGTGCTGTCGGTGTCGGAGTTGTGTCGGGAGCTGGGGATCAGCTCGGCGACGTTTTACAAATGACATGGAAGTACTGCGGCCTCGACGTTTTGATGAGGGCCCGGATGAAGGAGCTGGAAGCGGAGAATGCCCGGCTCAAGAAGATGTATGCCGAGGAGCGGCTCAAGGCCGACATTCTGAAGGAGTACCTGGGAAAAAAGTGACTCGGCCATCTCGCCGGCGTGAGGTGGCCAAGGAAGTGGTGTCCCAAAGAGGTATCTCGATCAGCCTGGCTTGCGACATCTTCCAAGTGAGCGAAACCTGTTATCGGTATTCGGCCAAGAAAAATGCCGAGGACGAGGAAATCGCTGACTGGCTGATGCGGCTGACCGACAATCATCGCAACTGGGGATTCGGCCTGTGTTTTCTGTATCTGCGTAACGTGAAGGCCTTCGCCTGGAACCACAAGCGGGTCTATCGCATTTGCTGGGAATTGGAATTAAATCTACGGATCAAGCCCAGGAAACGGCTGGTGCGGAAGAGGCCGGAGCCGCTGGCGGTGCCGACGGCGATCAATCAGGTCTGGTCCATGGACTTCATGCATGATCAGCTTGAAGACGGGCGCTGTTTCCGGCTGTTCAATGTGATCGATGATTTCAATCAACCGGGAAGCACTGGGCATCGAGATCGATTTCTCCTTGCCGGCCGAGCAGGTGATCCGAGCGCTGGAACAGATCATCGAATGGCGAGGCAAGCCGGCGGCGATTCGCTGCGACAACGGCCCAGAGAATATCAGCGACTTGGTTCAACGCTGGGCAGAGAAGCGGATGATCAAGATGAATTACATCCAGCCGGGCAAGCCTCAGCAGAATGCCTATGCCGAGCGCTTCAACTGGACGGTACGTTACGAGTGGCTATCCCAGTATTGCTGAGCGGATCTCGATGAAGTCCAGCTCTTCGCCACCCAGTGGATGTACGACTACAATCATGACCGCCCAAACATGGCCTTGGGCGGCATCACGCCAAAACAGCGGCTGACCATGGCCGCGTAGCTCTACTTCTGAACGCTCCTAATTCCGGGGGGATTACCATCGGATGTTGTGTAGAGGTTTTTAATGTATATTTCCGTGAGAGGTGAGTAAGATGAATAACTTTTCGTATAAAAACAATGCAGGACGAGTTGCTTTAATAACCGGTGCCGGAACAGGCATTGGCGGTGCAGTAGCACGAAGGTTGTCGCGTGATGGCTTTATTGTTGGTGTTGGATATTCTCAATCATCTGCGGGAGCAGAGGCTGCGGTTTTTACAATAAAAGAATCTGGTGGTGAAGCATTTGCATTTCGTATTGATATTACGCACGAAGAAGAAGTAATAAATTTTTTTGATTATGCAATAAAAAAATATGGACGTGTAGATGTGGTGATAAATAATGCCGGCATAGGTCATATGAAGCCTTTTTCTGAAATTACGTTTGATGAATATAAAATGATTTTTGATGTGAATTCTTGGGGAACATTTGTGATGTGTCGTGAGGCTGCACGTAAAATAAAGGATTTTGGCAGAATACTAAATATTTCTAGCGGTGCAACTCTCTCTAATTCATCCGGTATGTCTCTTTATATTGGAAGTAAATTATCTACCTGAATGCGTGTTACCCACCCACAATTCTTCGGCGGAGGATATTTTTGAACAACTCACCCTCGCTATCGGTGGTTGAGTCGTCATCCAGCGCGATTCGCGATTCGAGAGACCGATTTCGGCCTCGAGATATCGGGTTTTTTGCATCCGTTTCTCCCGTTTTTCAAACTGCGTCCACGAGAAGCCCGCCCAGATGGGTGTCCGCTGTCTCGACATGTGCCAGCCGCAGGATGCGTTCATATCGGCACCAGCTTGCACAAATGCGCCTGCACCGCATCGAACACCCGCACATGCGCCTCCACGCCACGACCAAAGTCGAGCAGCACACGTCGAGCATGCGTGATGAACTGGGCTGCGCGGTACATCACCTCTTGCAGCACAGTCTTGAGGCGGCGACGTTTGGCTGGATGGCGTACCGGCGAGAGCGTGCCGGTCAGCCCCAATTGCCCCACCAGGCGCAGGCAGTTGTAGGCAAAGCCCGCCAGGTGCAGGATCGCATCGTTGGTGTCGAACTTGCCCGAGGGCAAACGTTCCAGGTCCAGATCGCTCTTGAGCTCGGAATGGAACTGCTCATGGGTGCCGTGGTGCTTGTACAGCTCGATCACCTCTTGTGGCGACACCGTCAGGCTGGTCCACCAACCTTCCAGTTCGACCAATGGCACCAGCAGGTGTTGCCCTCTCTTGTCGATCGTGCGCTCGGTCACTCGCACCACCAGTCGCAGCGTGCGTCGGGTCTTGCCCCAGGCACGTTCGATTTGCAGATCCAGCAAGCCGCTACGTTTGCCCGGGCGGCTTTCGACCAAGGCATCGAGCGCTTCGGCCTGCTCGACCCAGGAGGCCTTGTCCTGTTTGCGCGGGTTCCACTTGGTGAGGTAATCGAACGAGCGCCCCAGTGCGGCCCAACGCTCACGCTCAGCCGCCTTGGCAAACAGCAGACGTACGCTGTCGAAGCCGCTGTCGTCACGCCACAGCACCTTGGCGTCCGTCGGACAAAGTCGCTCCAGACGCGGAAACGCACGCTCCAGGAAATACTCGGTCTCCAGCGCCGAATGGTGGGAGCCGGCACGCAGCTCCAGACCGATGTTCCAGCCCTCGTTGCCCAGATACAGGGCGATCGGGGTGTAGCCATCCACGCCCTGATAGGTGCGGCTGACGTGTTCCTTCTTGCTGTCAGAGTTGTCCATCACGAAGGTGTCCATGTCGGCACAGACATAGCCCTTGTGGGGTGTGATGGGCGCCTGGGTCCGCTCCAAAAGACGCAGACTCAACTCATCGGTCAGTTCCCGCAGCTGTACCGCCTTGGTATCGAGTCGCTGGCGCATCCAGACGCTGCCGGGCACCTTGGCCAACCCCAGGGCCTGCTTGAAAAAGCGGTTGTTCCGAAACGCCTCGATGGCTTCGAAGTCGCTCTTGCCCAGGGCCAAAAGGCCCACAATCGACTTGGCCAGATCCGAGGTGCGCATGCCTTGCGAGACGGGCAGCCGCGAATCGAGCACCAGATCCACTTGCGCTGCCTCGCAGCATTGCCCGATCAGGGCCAAGCCGGCGTGGGAGGTCAGGTCGAGGTTACGGCTCTGGCGGACTTGGAATTTCGGCATGAGCTTGGGTGAAGGCTATAAAAGCAGTATTGTCTCATTAAATCAATATGTTAGATACTAAATCCAATCAATGGAACACGGAATCAGGATCTATCGAAGGTTTTACCAAAGTTTTAGCGCGTGAATTGGCTCCGCGGGGAGTTACTGTTAATGCCGTTTCTCCTGGAATGACTGACACACCTATGCTGTTAGGTGGAAATGCGGAAGCTTTGCGTAAATATGGTGAAAAGGCAGCTGCTATGGGGCGTTTAGGGCTACCGGAGGATATAGCGGATGCGATAAGTATGCTTGTTTCTGAGGACGGCCGTTGGATTACCGGCCAAGTATTACATGTAGATGGAGGCATGCATATTGTATAAATTAAAGAATCCCTGCAAAATTTTTATAACTGTCAAATCCCAGGTGATCATAAGGTCTACGATGAAAGAGGTCCGGCCTGTCAGCATGCCACTGTTTCATGGCTTGTACGGGTGTCTTGCCGCCCAGAGCTGATTGAGGAAACCGATGGTTGTAGAGCGTTGACGTAACGCAACAGTGTACTGGTCAGATCTTCGGCATCACGAAAGCGATGCGTCGCCAGTACGTCGGCAATACGGCCGTTGAAACGCTCCACCATGCCATTGGTTTGAGGTCGTCGCGGAGGCGTCAACCGATGTTCGATTCCCAACGCCTCGCACAGTTGGTCGAACTCATGGCACCCAGAGGGCTGGCGTTTACGGTGTCCAAACCGGCATGATGGGTAACAAAACAGGCCGGGAGGGTGGGTTACACAAGTTACGATATTGGCAAGGCCGAAGTGACGCTATTGGGATCGAATCCACGGTTCGTGGTCACTTCGCTCGATGCGCACGACTGGGACGTTCGGGCGCTGTACGAAGACATCCTACAGCGCGTGTTGTGAGATGAAAAACCGCATCAAGGAAGCACTGCGTCAGCTTGGTTTGCAGCACACACAGTTTGCACGTGCAGCACGAATCGTCCGCCGCCGCATACCGTCCCGGGTCACCCGGTGTTTGTCAACAAAGATGTCCGCTTTCTCATGCTGCCATGCCTATTGATTTGGATGACAGCACGTCGGTTTTGTCCGGGTTGAGGTAAACAACACGGACGGGCTCCCAGTTACGCACCGGACGGGTTTTCCAGCGTAACGGATGGGTTGCCTTGGCACGCTCGTACACCCACGCTCGATGGGCCAAGGTGGCCGTGTCTTCGCCTGCATGGCGTTGCGTCGGCGTGACGAAACCAAAGTAACCGTCCAAACCACGCCGTTCTGTTATCCCGTCTGAACCTTCGCGATGCTCTGTTTCAACGCAGTGATGTTGGAGGAGTATCGCCATGGGTTCGGCATCGACGGGTTCAGGTTCTGTGCGCAAGTATGCGCGTCACAGCGCGGCACAGTGGCGCGCGCTGATCAGCGAGTTCGAGGCGAGCGGCGTTTCGCAGCAGACGTTCTGCACCCGTCACGGCCTGGCGAAGAGCACCTTCGAGCTGTGGCGGCGCAAACTACGCGAGGCCCGGAACACCGATGTGGCGGGCGCTCGGCCCGAGGCGCTGTTTGTCGAGCTGACCGCACCGGTGGTCGACAAGACCGAGGTACTGCCGGCCACACCTGTGTGGGAGGTAGAGCTCGACCTGGGTGCCCCAAGTTCCGCACTTCGTCTCTGATTCAGTCCTCTGAAAGCCCTGTGGCGTACGGGATTTCAGGCTTTTTCGGCCTGTTTCCAGAAAAGTAATGTTGTGCCACGTATTTTATATTTAATGCTTGTTTATCCTTTAATGACGCTTATAATGTCGTGCCATGTATGCACGCATCAAACAAAGCGGTCCACGCCAGTATCTGCAGCTGGTCGAAGGTCGCCGTGAAGGCGACAAGGTGCGCCAGCGCGTCATTGCCACCCTGGGGCGGATCGATCAACTTCAGGACGGTGCACTCGATGCCCTGATTGCCGGCCTGCAACGCGTTGCAGGCCACAAGACGGTGTCGCCTGGACAACCCCAGTTCCTCGCTGCCCAGGCGTTCGGGCACGTGTATCTGCTCCATGAGCTCTGGCAGTCACTGGGCCTGGAGTCTGCGCTGTCCCGTGCGCTACGTTCCACGCGCCGCCGGTTCGACGCGGCGGCGCTGGTGCGCGCGATGGTCTTCAACCGCCTGTGCGAGCCTACCTCGAAGCTCGGCGTCCTGCGCTGGCTGGAGACGGTCAGCCTGCCCGATGCGCCGGAGACGGTCACGCACGACCAGCTGCTGCGAACGATGGATGCGTTGATGGAGCATATCGATGCGGTCGAGGCCGTCATTGCGGAGCAACTGCGCCCGCTGCTCGATCGATCGCTGTCGGTGGTGTTCTACGACCTCACCACGGTGCGTATCCAGGGGGACGGCACGGTGGTGGACGATGTGCGTGCCTTCGGGCTCAACAAGGACACCGGAGGCATTGCTCGCCAGTTCGTGCTCGGTGTGATCCAGACCGCCGAGGGGCTGCCGATCGCCCATGAAGTCCATGCGGGCAATGTCGGCGAAGTGTCCACGTTGCTGCCCGCCATCGAGAAGGCCATTGCGCGCTATCGGATCGAGCGGGTGGTACTGGTGGCGGATCGTGGCTTGCTGAGTCTCGACAACCTGGACGCGGTAGAGGCACTACGCACCGCGACTGGCCAGGCGGTGGAGTACATTCTCGCCGTGCCGGCACGGCGTTACGCGGACTTTGGCGAGCTGGTGGCCAACATGCCACTCGATGCGGGTGTCGGCGAGTCCAAGTGGCAGGGGCGGCGCCTGGTCGTCGCGCACGACTCCGGGCGCGCGGCAGAGCAAAGCGCCCGGCGCCGCGCCCTGATCGCGTCCATCGAGGCCGAAGGCGAGCGCATGGCGAGGCGCCTCGACGAGGCGGACGCAGGCCAGCCGCTGCGCGGGCGCAAGTCCACCGACCGGAGGGCGTATCTGCGTTTCTGCGAGGCGGTCAGCGAAGCAGGGCTCAGCCGTATCCTCAAGGCAGACCTGGCGGCGGAGCGCTTCAGTTTTCACCGCGACGAGGCCGCGATGGCCAACGCCGAGCGCCTCGATGGCAAGCTGCTGCTGGTCACCAACACCGCACTCGCTGCCGATGAGGTCATTGCCCGCTACAAGGCACTGGCCGACATCAAGCGTGGCTTTCGGGTGCTCAAGAGCGATATCGAAATCGCTCCCGTGCATCACCGCCTGCCCGAGCGTATCCGCACCCATGCGCTGATCTGCTTCCTGGCCCTGGTGCTCCATCGGATCATGCGGCAAAAGCTCAAGGCGGCGGGCAACGGACATTCACCGACTGCAGCCCTCAAGATCCTGCAGACCATCCAGCGTCATCGGGTCAAGGTGGGCAAAGACACCCTGCGCGGCATCAACGCGCCTGACCCCATCCAGCAAGAACTCTTCAGCGCACTCGGCACCAGGACGCCGCCAAACCACTAGCGTTGTGCCACAAACGCCATGTTGGAATCAAATAAATCAATCACTTGCGTCTCTAGCTGCGGAACTTGGGGGGTATGGATTTCATGGGATCGTGAGCGAAGCGTGCCTTCCACTCGCGCGGCGTGAGCTCGACTGCCCGACTCGCCGGATGCACGCTGAAGCGCTGTAGCACATCGACCAGATAGGTGTATGGGTCCACGCTCTGTAGGCGGCAGCTCACCAGCAGGCTCTGGATAACCGCCACCCGCTCGGCACCGACCTCGGTCCAACAGAAGAGCCAGTTTTTTCTGTTATGGAAAGCTTTCCATAACAGAAATTATGCACGGTTCACTGTTATGGAAGGTTTCCGGGACGCTGCTTGATTTCGCTTGGTATTTCGCGACTCGCAGCACGCCGTCTATGTTGAGTTACCTTTCATAATCCGGACTGCTTTCGTGGCGATCTCACGATCGTCACGGGAGAGTACTCATGCCGCCCCGTAAGCAATTCGAAGTGTTGCTCGCAAGCATTCCGAGTTGGCGACCCAGCACGTTTCTCCGCACATCAACCGGCACTCGACTGCCATGCATATGCTCCAGGCCGGCGTCAACATCACCGTCGTTGCGCTCCGGTTCGGGCACGACAACCGCGCCTCACTATCTCGGGGGCAGACCTCGCGATGAAGGAGAGCGCATTGATGGCATTGAGTCCACCCGGCACCGGGTCGATCGGTTACCGGCCGACAGATCACATCCTGCGGCTCTGCAGGCCTTGTAGTTATGTAAGGTTCGATTGAATGACCTATGGCAGGTGACGAGGCTGAAGCGGCTCCGGCACTGGCTATTACCGTCCGCAGTCGTGCACCTTTGCCGACGTCAGCCGTCGCAACCTTCCATAACAGTGAACCGTGCATAACGCCGTCCCATTGGAACCGCCCGCAGGCTGCGCTCCAGGTGGTTGGTGTCGATCGGCACATCCGGATCCGACAAGAACACCCGCAGACTCGCCACCCGTGCCTTCGCGTACTGGATCGCCTTGGCAAGCGGGTTACTCGGCAACAGATCCATGCGGTGGCACTGGTCGTCACACCAGTGCCAGAAGCGGTTGACGATCGGCTCGCTGTGCTGTGTTCGGTAAGCGAGCTTGTGTTCCCGGTCCAGGTTCTGTTCCCGGATGATCTGCTCGTGCCGGTACAGCGCGGCAATCATCGCCAGCGCCTCGGCCGCCGCCTGCGGTTCGGCATCTCGGGCCTGCTCGAAGCCTCGGCGGCAATGCGCCTTATCCAGATCTCTGGATAAGGCGCATTATCCCGAGTCTGCAGTTATCCGTAGTTACGCTGCAGAGCGCGCGTCACGCTCGGCTCATTTTCGAGTTTCACAATCTGATTGCTCCGGATAATAATGGGGCGTCGATCCGACCGACGCGAGATAGGTGAGCACATCGGGCTTCGGCTTCCACGGCCGCGGACGAGTCGGGAGAAGTCCCGATCGGCTCCAGAATAACTCCAGTGCGTCGCGTTTCATCTGCAAATTCGTCGCGACGTAGCGACTGGTGGTGGTAATGCTGGCGTGTCCGAGATAGTCGCGTATTACCGTGATATCGACACCGGCCTGCAGCAGTGCCACTGCGCAGCTGTGGCGCAGAACGTGAGGTGTGATGCGTCGGCGGCGTAGCTGTGGGCAGGTACGAACTGCCATACCCGCATATTTACGTAACAGGTATGCAGCTCCATCTCGGGTCAACTGCTGGCCGTTTCGGTTACAGAACACGTAACCTTCGGGTGAGTCTGAGCCAACTGCCAGCAGTTGCGCCAGCGCCTCTGTCGTCTCATGCCACAGAGGGCACAGTCGCTCCTTGCCTCCCTTGCCGAACAGCCGCACGCGTCGCGGCAGGATCAAGGACAGGTGTTCGGCGCGTACGCCGAGCGCCTCGCTGATACGAGCGCCGGTGTTGTACAAGAAGAGCATCAGCGCGTAGTCGCGGCGTCCAGCCGTAGTGGTGCGGTCGGGCTGGGTGAGGAGTGATTTAACATCCGGCGGCTCGAGGTACTGCGCTGCGCCGAGATGTGCTCGCTTATTCGGTATCGACAGCACGCGTTGATATTGTCCGGCGCGTGGCAGGTCGTGTTCGACAAGGTGGCGGAAGAAGCTACGGATGGCCGCCAAGCGGGCATTACGGCTCGCGACACTATTGGCCCGCACCGTCTCGAGATGTGCCAAGAATGCAAGGATGGCATCGACGTGAAGGTCATCGAGGGTAAGTTCTGCGACCGGACAGTTGCGCCGGTCGGCGAGGAACCTGAACAGCAGTCGCAACGTGTCGCGATAGGCACGGATCGTGTGAGCACTGGTGCCTCGGGTCTGGATCAGGTAGCCGCGAAAGTATGCTTCGACCGACGACAGAAGAGTGGCATCGCAAACTCTGCTCATGACCACCCTCCCGGCTGCGCGAACCGCGCGGCAAAACGATCAGCGGCAATTTCGAGCAGCTCCGCCGTAGCGTGAAGATAGACTTCGGTACCGAGTACGTTGACGTGCCCCATGTAGGCCGAGAGCCATGGCAGGCTGGCGTGCAAGTCGACACCGTCGTGGTACCAGGCCGTGAGTCGGTGGACGGCAAATGCGTGACGCAGGTCGTACGGGCGGGGTCCGCAGCGGCCCATCGGGCTCTTCATGCCCAGCCGGCGCAAAAGGCGGCGGATCGCATCCGATGTCGCACGCACCGTGACGCCGTCCCCGTTCAGTCCGACAAACAGTGCCGGTTCGTTCGCTCGGCCAAGGGCATGCAGCAGTTCGTCGCGTTGGCGAAGATAGCGCGCGAACACCTGTGCCAAGTCGGCCTGGAACGGCACATCACGGCTTCGCCCCTTGCTCTCACGGATATGTAGCACCCAGCGCGCATTGTCGAGATCGGACCGCAGGAGCCGGACTGTCTCGCCCAAGCGCAAACCCGTGCAATAGGTCGCAATCAGCAACATCCGGAACATTTCGGGCCAGAAATTGTGTCCGTGATAGTGCTGTGTCGCATGGATCAGCCGACGGATCTCCTCCAGCGAGAAAATATACGGGACGTAGAGCGATTCAGTCTGCGGCGCCAAACTGACCGGCGGCACAAACGCCGCGGGGTCACTACGGCGCAGGTACAAGCAGAACTGCCGCACCGCGCCGAGGTCGTTCGCAAGGGTGACCGGCTTGCGTCCGGGGCGGCGTAACAGCCACGTCCGGATCGTAGCCTCCAAGTCGATCCGAGACCGCGGTCCTCTACCGTGGCGGGCAAAGTGCTCGAAGCTGCGCAGCGTCGCCTCGCCGCGTCGGTACGAATGCCCGAGCGCGCGTTTGTACTTCAGGAAGGCGGTGACTTCCTGCCCAAGGTGCGCCGCTGCCAGAGCGTTCATACCGGAACCGGCAGCGACAAGTCCCGAAGGCGATCGCTGGTGACGCGCAGGTAGGCGGACGTGGACTTCGGGTCACGGTGGCCGAGAATGTCTCCGATGATCTTGGGCGCAACACCGAGCTCGAGCTGCCGACAGGCCTGCGTGTGACGCAGTGCATGCGTGCCGAGAAACGGCGCTGTGACATCGGCTCGCTGCGCTGTCGAATGCAAAATCCACCACACCGTGGTTGAACAGGCCAGGGACTTGAATGGCGTGCGCATTGTGACGAATAAGTGGCGTGACGGCGTGTACGCCGGGCGTCCACGCTTCAAATAGTCGAGGAGCGCGCGAGCGACTGGTGGCAGCAACGGTAGTTGAAACTCCACGTCGGTCTTCGGACGCTTGATCCGGAACTTTGCTGCTTGCCAGTCGATGTCATCGAGCGAGATGCGGATGACCTCTCCGGCTCCGAGCCCGTAGACGCTCATCATCAGCAACAGCGCGTAATCGCGACGCCCCTTCGGGCAGGCACGGTCGACCGCATGCAGAATCCGTTGTACATCTGTCCATGGCAATGCGCGGTGTGGTTGCTCGTCGGTGCGGATGATCGGAGCCGGCACCGAAGTGGCGAGATCGACATCGATCACACCAGTGACGTGCAAGAATTGTAGATAACTGCGGATCGTCGAACAGATGCCCGCGACCGTTCTGCGCGCGAAGCGTTGACGACACGTAACGATATACGCGTCGATCTCCGGCAGGCCGATAGGCAGCCCCGCGACGCCCCGATTGCCCCGGTAATGGAAGAACTCCGACAGATGCACGAGCTTCTTGTGAATGGTTCGCGGGGAGTTGCCACGCACATCGTGCAAAAAAGCGGCGAAGGTCTGGAAGCGAGGATCCACTGGTGGTGTCTTGCCCCGAGATTCTTGGACCCAGTGTAATGTGATTTCTACGCTGAGGAACAAGCCATGGGAAAGCGGAGTGAACTATCGGTAGAGAAGCGCATCGAGGCGGTGTTGTCGATGCTGCGCAAGGAGGAGCCAGCGGCGCAGGTAGCGCGCCGTTATGGGGTGAGTGAGCAGTCGTTGTACCGCTGGCGTGATGATTTTCTACAAGCCGGTAAGCAAGGGTTGAGCGGCAAGACCGCGAATGCGGCACTGACGAAGGAAGTGTCACGACTGCAGCGCGAAATCGAATCGCGCGAGCAGGTGATCGGGGAGCTTACGGTGGCGAACCGCGTGTTAAAAAACCTCTCTCGCGGCCTGCCGCGTCCCTTGTGACTAGAAACACACGCCCGGCTACACTGCGCCGACGCCTGGACTGAGGCCGTAAGCCTTTTGGAGGTTGTGACCCCGTCAAAAAACCTGGCCCAGGGGAAGCTGCGGACCCAACTGTGGCGGCACTTCGTGTGACCCCGTTTAGGAAGATGATCTGATCCGAGTCCCCGTCCGGCGTACTCAGCCAACAGGAGATGATCATGTCCAAATCTACGACAAAACCACGTGGATTGCCTGTCATCCACGAACGAGCTGCCGGCATCGATATTGGTTCGCGCTTCCATGTTGTTGCCGTTGCAGCGGAACTTAGTGACGAACCAGTACAGACGTTTCAAGCCTTCACCGCCGATATCGAACGCATGGCCGACTGGTTGGTATCCGTTGGTGTGAAAACGGTGGCGATGGAGTCCACCGGCGTGTACTGGGTGCCGGTGTACGAGGTGCTGGTCCGACATGGCATCGATGCCATCGTGGCCAATGCGCGAGAGGCTCGCGCCGTGCCGGGTCGCAAGAGCGATGTCAACGATGCGCAGTGGTTGCAACGGCTGCATGCCTGTGGGTTGTTGCGAGCAAGCTTTCGGCCGACGGGCGGCATCGCCGCCCTGCGCTCGTATCTGCGCCAGCGTGAACGACTTCTCGACTATGCGGCTGCACACATTCAGCATATGCAGAAAGCGCTGACCTTCATGAACCTGCAGTTGCACCATGTGGTCAGCGATATCACCGGCGTGACGGGTATGCGGATCGTCCGTGCCATCGTCAGCGGCGAGCGTGACCCACAGGTGTTGGCCGCCATGCGCGATGTCAATTGCAAGGCATCTCAGGAGACGGTATGTGCCGCCCTCGTGGGCAACTACCAGGCTGAACATGTCTTTGCGCTGCAACAAGCGCTTGCACTGTATGACAGTTACCAGGCATGTATTGATGAATGTGATAAAGCGATCGAACGGATACTGCTGAGCCTCTTGCAAAACGCATGAGGTAGCGTGGATTTTTTGCGATGGTGCGCGGAAAGGAAGGGAGAGTGGGCGGCCATTTCTGGCATGATGCAGTTGTCAAATCCAACACCATATCGCCCACGCCATGAATGCTACCCGTCGAGACCTGATCCTGCAACGCTGGCATGTCATCCAGCACGAGGTGCTTCCCGAATTGAAGCAAGACCTCGGCCAGACGACGCCGAAGCTCGAGCGATTGATCCACCTGCTGGAGTGGGTGCGGATCGAGGAATTCGTTGCCTCGTCCCGGGTAAGGTGCGGCGTCGGACGCCGTCCACACGATCGGGCGTGGCTCGCGAATGCCTTCGTGGCCAAGGCGGCGCTGGGGTTGACCACGACTGCGGCGCTGATCGAGCGATTGATGATCGATCGGGCTCTGCGGCGGATTTGCGGATTCCCGCTGTACCGCAAGTTGCCATCGGAAGCCACGTTTTCGCGGGCCTTCGAGGAGTTTGCGACCACGAAGTTGGCCGAGCGTGCATGCATGAGACGTTGATCAAGACGCATCTCGGTGATCAGCTGATCGGTCACATCAGCCGCGACGGCACGGCGATCAAGGCGCGCGAGCGACCGGTGCGCGGTACGACGGCAACGGCGACCAATTCGATGTCGGGGCATACACCGTGCACGAAACGGGTGGGCCACGGCGTGATGAAAAGTGCACGGTGGTCACGCGCTCGCCGATCGAGCGCCAACGCGGACAGTGCCCGGCTGAGATGCTGGCGGAGATTCCGACCGCCTGTGATCGCGGCACGAAGTCCAATGCGCAGGGCTACAAGGTCAGCTGGAACGGCTACAAGCTGCATCTCGACACCGCCGACTGTGGGGTGCCGATATCGGCGCTGCTGTCCGCGGCCTCGATGCACGACAGCCGCGCCGCGATCCCGTTGTCGCTGATCAGCGCCGAGCGCGTGACCAATCTCTACGATGTGATGGACGCCGCCTACTGCAGCCTCGATCTGCACGAGCACTGTCGTAGCCTGAACCACGTACCGCTGATCGATCACAATCCACGTGGCGGACTCAAGGCGAGTCGTTCGATCCGGCGGACGCCGTGCGCTACAACGAGCGCACCGTCGTCGCCGAGCGCAGCAACGCGCGGCTCAAGGACGAGTTCGGCGGCAATCAGGTGCGCGTGCAGGGCGCCGCCAAGGTGATGAGCCATTTGATGTTCGGTGTGCTGGTGCTCAGTGCCGATCAGTTGATGCGGCTGCTCTTGTAGGTACGCTTCACCCGATCCCATCAAAGTCCTCCTCCCCACCCACGCGGGAACGGGCAGCTATCGACTGCGCCCGACAAAACGGCTCGAATGCGTCGAAATCGATCGCTGCGATCACATTCATGGGTTCGAAAATCCCGACAAAATGCTGCTACGCATGTGGTGGGACACATCAGGCGGTTGCGCAATGAAAAACGCAAAGAGTTTTGCAAGAAACTCTGCTTGATCTGAGTGCCGACAAGGCGTGTCCCGCGTCACCGTTGCCCAAGGCGCGACACAAGACGCGACACAAGAATGCGTTGCGCTTTGATACGCGGCCCGCGTTATATCAGCTTGCGGGGACCGACTTGACGCAGATCCACGGCATCGGGCCCTTCCTCGCGTTGCGTCTGATTGCAGAGTGCGGCACCGACCTGAGCCGTTGGCCAACAGCGAAGCACTTCACCTCCTGGTTGACCTTGTCGCCAGGCTGCAAGATCAGCGGCGGCAAAGTGTTATCGGCGCATACGCGAAAGACCAGCAACCGGGTTGCGGCACACCTGCGGTTGGCTGCGGTGACAGTGGGACGAACGAACACGGCACTTGGCGCATTCTATCGACGTTTAGGGGCACGAATCGGTAAGGCCAAGGCAGTGACTGCGACGGCGCGCAAGATTGCCGTTTTGTTCTACAACGCGATGCGATTTGGCACGGACTACCGAGATCCAGGCAGCGATCACTACGAGCACAGATACCGTGAACGTGTCGTCAAGCAATTACATCGACGTGCGGCCGAGTTCGGTTTTCGGTTGGAGGCTCTCGAGGGTGTTTCTTAGGAAGCTCTCGGGCCCATCACTTTGAGCGCAGAAGTACGGGTCCTGATTGTGGCGCAGGTTCGCGCGAATCCCAGGGTACGCATGAAGGCGGTGCTGCGTGCGCTAGGCGTGGCCGCATCAACCTACTACCGGCGCGCGGTTACGGGACAACGGGCTCGCCCGGGTCCCAAGCCTCAGGTGCTTGACGAAGGGCAGAAGGCCACGGTCGTAGCGTACGCGCGACGCTACCCGTGGTGGGGCTACAAGCGTCCGACCATCGTGCTCCGGCGCGATGGTCATGCGATGAGCCGCAAGTTCGTGCACGCGGTGTTCAAGGCCGAGAAACTGTTCCAGAAGCGCCGCGCCACAGCGGCCGAGTTGCACCAGAGTGCGAAGCTCTTCGAGCTGCTGCCGACGCGGGTCAATGCGCTGTGGCAGGCGGACGTGACCTATGTCCACATTCCTGGCCACGGGTGGTGGTATGCGGTCACGGTGATCGATTACTACAGCCGTTACCTGCTGGCGCTGCATTTGACGCCAAGCTATGCGGCGCCCGAGATCAACGTGGCGATCGATCAGGCGCGAGCCGAGGCTGAGCGTCTGCACGGAGAGATCGGGACACAGCCGTTTTTGGTGACAGACAACGGCTCGAGCTTCCTGGCCAAACGTTTTCGGGCGCATGTCGGGGAGACGTTTCGTCACGTGCGTACGCGCTACCGCACGCCACAGCAGTTGGGTCTGCTGGAGCGTTTTCACCAGACACTCAAACGCGAAGAGGTGTACTGGCAGCTCTACGACTCGCCGGCCGATGCACGCGAGAAGTTGGCCGCGTTTCGCGAACGCTACAACACGATCCGCCCGCACTGGGCGCTCGGGCCGGCTGACGGCGGTGATGTGGTTACGCCGCGGGACGTGTATGTCGACGGAGTAGCCATCACCTTGCCACGCTGGCAGGGTTGGGCAAAGGCAGCGCGCAGGAAGCTCGACGAAGCGCTGGCGCAGGATGCCGAGCGCAGGCGGGTGGCCTGAGATGCACAGGCCTGTGCACTTGTGGACGCGTCCTGCGGAGCGGGGCAAGCCCTGCGGGCCGTGTGGACACGCCGTGGACAACATCCCTGTTGCCCACCGCGTGCCCACGACTCTTACCCCTCGCGCCCACAGGGTACACAGGCACAACGAGGTGCTTTGCGCCTGCCTTGCAGAGAGAATGCGAGATGGCGACTATGCCGACGGGCATGGCCGACACGCCCCGGTTCGGTCTCTCACAAAACCGGGTCAAGCGGGTCCAGTGGAACTGGGAGGCAAGACAGGTGGCGCAGCCTGTGGGGGGGCTCCACGGCGGCATTGGCTCGCCTAACATCGAGAGGGCAAACGCCCATGCGCGCAACGGTCCGTGTGATGCGGCGGTCGCAACCTCGATCCGGCCGTGACGACAACTGCCGTGCAATTGCCACCAGCGCGCGAAGCGCTCGGCACCGCACTGTGTCAGCTCGGTGCGCTGATCCAGTGAGTACCGCTCGCAGTAGCGAGCAAAGCGATACAGCCAATACTCGTAGACGGCGAGCGACTGACGTCCCAGCCCGTGATTACGACGCCAAACGTGTTTGACATCGGTCAATCGATACGGAACACCGACGGGTCGCCGCATCGGGCATCTCCCGCACTCCACGAAACGCGTGGTCGTCAGTCAATACAACGCTGGCTGGTCGATGCGGATGACGCCGCCGCATTATCCGGACAAAAAACGCTTACTTTGTGACACGAAGCCGCTGCTTGATGCATCTACTCCGGATAACTGCAGACTCGGGATAATGCGCCCAACAACCCGCGTGGGTGATACCACCCTTGCGTGCCGCATAGGCGCTGTAGGCGGCGTAGCCGTCCGAGAGCAGCGTTCCCCGGAAGTCCGGCCCCAGGATCTTCTCGACATGGTGGTGCGCCCGGGTCGGCGCGTAGTGGAAGACGATCTCGTCGTCCTCGCCGTAGATCGGCCAGAGGTAGGCCTGGCGCATCTTGCCCTGCTTCTCGCGTCCCGCCTTGATCGGGGTCTCGTCTATCGCTACCACCGATCCGCTGAGGATGTGGGCGTGCTGGGCGGCTGCGATGGGACGCAGCAGATCGATGGCCCGTCCGCTCCAGTTGCCGAGGCTGGTGCGGCTCAGCTGGATGCCACACTGGGCGATCCGCTGGTGCTGGCGATACAGCGGCAGGTGGTAGCAGAACTTGTCGACGAGCATTCCGGCCAGCAGGCTCACATCGGCCACACAGCGCTCGAGTACGCTGGCCGGTGCCGGGGTGCTGACGATGCGCTGCTCGTCGACCAGCTTCCAGGTCTGGTAGTGGTACTCGATGATCCCGTAGCTGCCCGGGCGCTGCGCCAGGCGGTAGCTGACGCGCTCAGAGACCAGCTTGCGTCGCTCCTCGGGTACGGCGGCAATCGCCGGATCGACGATGGTGATCACGTCGCGGGTGACATCGGGGCCAAAGCGCAATCCTGAGTCGTTCACCGCCGCATCGCGCACCTTGCCCCGGCGCGTGTAGGTGATCGACTGCTCGGGAGGCGGTGGGGACTTCTGCGGCGGTTCAAGCACACCGAGTGCATCGAGCAGGTTGCCCTGCACGGCAGGATCGATGCTCAGCTGCTTCTCGCTCTTCTGCCCGAAGAGCTGGCGCTTGAACCAGTCGAGCTGCTGCTTCAGCGCGGCGATCTCGGCGCCAAACTGCTGCGTCATCGCGGCCATCTGCACCGTGAGTTGCGCATTAGTTTGTTCGAGTTCGACGATGCGCGAAGCGGCGTTCAAGGGCGGAAGATACTGCAGGAAAACCGTGCTGTTATTGTACCGGAATGCCCCTGCTCATGCCGTTGTTCGGTAGCGTTTTCGCTGCCTTTTTATCTCGACGTCGACGCCTTCGAGCAGCGCCAGAAACTCGGTGGCGCACAGTGCGCGTTTCACGCGTCCATCGCGTGTCATCAGGCGGGCAAAGTGTCCGCGCTCGAGTCGCTTCGACCAGATCCAGTAACCGCCCGTCTCGAAGCCGAGCACCTTGATCTGCGTGGCGCGGCGGTTGATAAACGCAAACCATTGGCTGCTGCTGCCCAGCGGGTCTTCGCCCAGGTGTTGCCTCACCCGTGCCGACAGCCCATCGAACGAGCAGCGCATATCGGTGGGCTCCAGGCACAGCCAGATGCGCGATGCACTGCTGATGCTCAGCATGGGGCGCCCCGGCGCAGCCGCAGCACCACACCCGCACCCGGTCGAGCTCTACCTCCCATGCAGGTGTGGTCGGTAGCACCTCGGTCTTGTCGACCACTGGCGCGGTCAGCTCGACAAACAGCGCCTCGGGCCGAACGCCCGCCACATCGGTGTTCCGGGCTCCGCGCAGCTTGCGCCGCCACAGCTCGAAGGTGCTCTTCGCCGTGCCGTGGCGGGTGCAGAACGCCTGCTGCGAAACACCGCTCGCCTCGAACTCGCTTATCAGCGCGCGCCACTGTGCCGCGCTGTGGCGTGCATACTTGCGCACAGAACCTGAACCCGTCGATGCCGAACCCATGGCGATACTCCTCCAACACCACTTCGTTGAAACAGAGCATCGCGAAGGTTCAGACGGGATAACAGAACGGCGTGGTTTGGACGGTTACGAATCAGAGACGAAGTGCGAAACTTGGAGGACGGGCCACATCAGGCGATTGGCACTGAAAAGCGCAAAGAGTTTTGCAAGAAGCTTCACCCATATGGGTGTTGTTATAGAACTTTTCTATTTGCAAGATGCCCATGTGAACATGGGAATTTGAGCCTCGTTACGGAAGCGCTGATCTATCCATGAAATCCGTCGACTCAAAGCGAAAACTATTGCCATCAACGCGAATTTTTGCGCTGGCTGCCGTTTCTTCACCTGAAACTGACGAAATCAGCCCATTTTCACCTCAAATCGGGAGGTTTTCTCCCGATTTCCCGTTTTCAAGACGTACCTCTCCCGTATACGCCCGCAAAATGCCTGCGAGCCAGCATCAGATTCGCCAACCCGAACAGCGTGAAGAGCTGCGCTTCGTTCTTCGCCAATCCCTTGTAACGCACCTTGCGGTGACGGAACAGGTTCTTCACCATGCAGAACGGATGCTCCACCTTCGCACGCATGCTGGCCTTGGCCTTCTCCAATGCCTCGAGGGCCATGCGATAGGGGCTTCCTTCGGGCAGCTTCTTGATCGAACCACGCTTGGCGGCGATCTGCCATTCGACTTCCTTGTTGGTCAACCCGTCACGCTTGGGCGCACCGGTGTAGCCCGCATCGGCGAACACGACTTCTTCCTCGCCATGCAGCAACTGCTCGGTCACGGTGACATCGGACACGTTTCCTGCCGTGCCCACCACCGTGTGCACCGGGCCAGAGTCCGCATCGACGCTCACAGGGGCTTTCATGCCGAAATGCCACGGGTTTCCTTTCTTCGATTGATGCATCTCGGGGTCACGCGATCTGGAGCGGTTCTTCGTCGAAGGGCAGCCGCGATCAGCGTGGCATCGACGATGGAGCCCTGACGCAGCAGCAATCCGACAGACTCGAGTTGAGCGTTGATCGCGCCAAAGAGTTTGCGGGTCAGCCCATGCGCTTCGAGCAGGCGGCGGAACTTGAGCAGCGTCGTGGCATCGGGAGCCGACTCGATCGCGAGGTCCACGCCCACGAAGTGTCGTACCGAACCACTGTCGTACATGGCGTCCTCGATACCTTCGTCGGACAGCCCCGTGGCGTTCTGAGCCACATACATGCGCAGCATGCGCTCGAGTCCGATCGGAGGCGTCCACGCTCTCCGCTCTTCGGGTAGTACGGCTCGATGAGTGCAACCAGCACACGCCACGGCACCAGGCGATCAAGCTCCGTCAGAAAGCGTTCACGGCGCGTGACTTTTTTCTTCGCCGCGAACTCTGCATCCGAGAAACTGATCTGCTTCATGAGGGAGAACACCGTGCTGCTGCGTGATGTGCGTATTATCGATGATCCAACGCTCGCGCGTGCTGCTCGAGTGTCGAATAAATCTGTTTCTCCATAGAGGTTCGTACATGAAAATCAACGGCAATTTCGCAATGAGCGACATCGAAATCGAAGGCTTTCTGCGCGAAGCGAAGATCATCCGACTAGCGACGCATGGACCGGACGAGCGCATCAACCTAGCGCCGCTGTGGTATTGCTGGGCCGAGGGTAAGATCTATGTGTACACGCGCGGGCAGAAGGTGGAGAACCTGCGGCGCAACCCGCGCTGCACGATGACGCTCGACCGCAATGAGCGCTATCCCGATTTGCAGGGGGTGATGCTCGAAGGAACGGCACGGGTGTTGGAGGACGCTGCTGCGGAGGCCGCCGATGCGCACCTTGATGTGCTGGTGCGCGATGCGATGGGCGCCAAGTATGCGAACGACGGTTTTGGCAGCGGTGGCAGCACGCGCAACGAAAGCACCGCTATGGGAAAGAACTGGCGTTGGATCGTATTCACACCCGAACGCGGTTTCAGCTGGGACAACTCGCGGATTCCGAAGAAGCGTGCGCCCAAGGTTTGATGGAGACAGGTGGAGGCACTTATGAGCGGGAACAGGTGTTTCGGTGCTAGATCGACCACCGATGAGGTGTTGCAGGGTATCAATCTGAGGGGGCGGGTGGCAGTGGTCACTGGCGCCTCCGGTGGGCTCGGTGAGGAAACCGCGCGCGCGCTGGCGGCTGCTGGGGCGCACGTGGTGGTAGCTGCGCGCAACGAGCAGAAGGCGAGTGTGGCACTGGAGCGGATTCGCGTAGCCACTGGGAGCGAGGCGCTTGAGTTCGAACGACTCGACCTGGCATCGCTGGCGAGCGTTCGCGCCTGCGCTGCGCGACTGCTGCGGAGGCATCTGGCGATCCATTTGCTGATCAACAATGCAGGCATCATGGCGTGCCCGCTAGAGCGCACGGTCGAGGGTTTTGAGATGCAGCTTGCGAGCAATCATCTGGGGCATTTCCTGCTGGCCGGGCTGCTGCTGCCGTCGCTGCTGCGGGCGGCACCGAGCAGGGTAGTGGCGCTCAGCTCGATCGGGCACCGCGTCTGCGGTGTGCAGCTTGACGACCTCAACTTCGAGCGTCGAGCGTACAACGCGTGGATCGCCTACGGGCAGTCGAAGACGGCGAATGTGCTGTTCGCGGTGGAGTTTGACCGTCGCTTCGGCCCTGATGGCGTGCATGCCTACGCGGTTCATCCGGGCGCGATCCCGACCGAGCTCAATCGCCATCTGGACGCTGCCGAGCTCGCGGCAGTTGATGCTCACAGCCCGGGTGGCAAGCTACAGCGCAAGACCGTGGCCGAGGGAGCGGCTACGACAGTGTATGCGGCAACGGCGCCGGAGCTGGCGGGGCGTGGTGGCTGTTATCTCGAGGATTGCCATGTCGCGGCGATCAACGACGCAAGAGGTTCGGCCGAGGGCGTGAAATCCTACGCACTCGATGGCGCGATGGCGCTCGGGTTGTGGACGGCTTCGGAAGCGATGGTGGGCGAGCGTTTCGGCGCGGCCTGAATAAGGAATCGACGGGAGGGCGGACGATGACATACCAAACTATATTGACTGAACAACGTGGGCGCGTAGCTATCGTGACGCTGAACCGCCCCGAGCGGCTGAATGCCTTGAGCATGCAGCTGGTGCACGAGCTCTACGACGTGTTTGAGCGCTACAATCGCGACAGCAGCGTCGGCGTGATTGTGTTGACCGGACAGGGACGCGCGTTCTGCGCCGGACTTGACGTGCAGGACTGGGAGGATCCCGAACCACCGCCGAACGGCGAGCCGATGAATTATCGCTCACAACTGCGCTGGCTGGAGATGATGCGCGAATCGAAGCCGGTGGTGGTGGCGGTGAATGGGTTGGCGGTTGGCGGCGGCATCACGCTGATCCTGTCGTGCGACGTGCGCATCGCCTCTGATCGGGCGCAGTTCGAGGAGCGTCACGTGCGCATGGGGTTGATGCCAGACATGGGCAGCAGTCGGCTGCTGGTGCAGATGGTGGGGTTGGCGCACGCGTTGCGGCTGCAGCTCACAGCGCGGCGCATTGATGCGCGCGAAGCCGAACGTATCGGCCTGGTCACCGACGTGGTGCCGCACGAAGAGCTGTTGGATGCGGCGGTGGCGCTTGCCACCGAAATCGCAGCACATCCGGTGTCGTCGCTGATCGCGACAAAACAACTGGTGTGGGACAACATGTGCGAGGCCGACGGCCACAAGGTATTATGGCGCGAGACCGAGGTTGAGGAGCGGCTGATGAAAGGCCCCGATTTCGCCGAGGCCACGCGCGCGTTCATCGAGAAACGCCCGCCGCGTTTCAACGGCTGATGTCGCAGCGTTAGGGAAACGCTGATCTATCCATGAAATCCGTCGACTCAAAGCGAAAACTATTGCCATCAACGCGAATTTTTGCGCTGGCTGCCGTTTCTTCACCTGAAACTGACGAAATCAGCCCATTTTCACCTCAAATCGGGAGGTTTTCTCCCGATTTCCCGTTTTCAAGACGTACCTCTCCCGTATACGCCCGCAAAATGCCTGCGAGCCAGCATCAGATTCGCCAACCCGAACAGCGTGAAGAGCTGCGCTTCGTTCTTCGCCAATCCCTTGTAACGCACCTTGCGGTGACGGAACAGGTTCTTCACCATGCAGAACGGATGCTCCACCTTCGCACGCATGCTGGCCTTGGCCTTCTCCAATGCCTCGAGGGCCATGCGATAGGGGCTTCCTTCGGGCAGCTTCTTGATCGAACCACGCTTGGCGGCGATCTGCCATTCGACTTCCTTGTTGGTCAACCCGTCACGCTTGGGCGCACCGGTGTAGCCCGCATCGGCGAACACGACTTCTTCCTCGCCATGCAGCAACTGCTCGGTCACGGTGACATCGGACACGTTTCCTGCCGTGCCCACCACCGTGTGCACCAGGCCAGAGTCCGCATCGACGCTCACAGGGGCTTTCATGCCGAAATGCCACGGGTTTCCTTTCTTCGATTGATGCATCTCGGGGTCACGCGATCTGGAGCGGTTCTTCGTCGAAGGGGCAGCCGCGATCAGCGTGGCATCGACGATGGAGCCCTGACGCAGCAGCAATCCGACAGACTCGAGTTGAGCGTTGATCGCGCCAAAGAGTTTGCGGGTCAGCCCATGCGCTTCGAGCAGGCGGCGGAACTTGAGCAGCGTCGTGGCATCGGGAGCCGACTCGATCGCGAGGTCCACGCCCACGAAGTGTCGTACCGAACCACTGTCGTACATGGCGTCCTCGATACCTTCGTCGGACAGCCCCAGGGCGTTCTGAGCCACATACATGCGCAGCATGCGCTCGAGTCCGATCGGAGGGCGTCCACGCTCTCCGCTCTTCGGGTAGTACGGCTCGATGAGTGCAACCAGCACACGCCACGGCACCAGGCGATCAAGCTCCGTCAGAAAGCGTTCACGGCGCGTGACTTTTTTCTTCGCCGCGAACTCTGCATCCGAGAAACTGATCTGCTTCATGAGGGAGAACACCGTGCTGCTGCGTGATGTGCGTATTATCGATGATCCAACGCTCGCGCGTGCTGCTCGAGTGTCGAATAAATCTGTTTCTCCCTAGAGATCGCGACCATGAAGCAGTCCCCATTGCACACGGTACTGTGGGAGCGACTCGGAATCGAATACCCGGTGGTGGCGTTATGCATTGCAAGGACTGGCTGCAGCGGACATCAACGCGGGTGGCTTCGCAGTGCTCGGCGTGGCGATGCACACGCCCGAGCAGATCGCGGCCGACATCCGCTGGTTGCGCCAATACATCGGCGGCTAGGCCTTCGAGATCGATCTGATGCTACCCGCTGCGGTGCTCGAACAGCACTTGCCTGAGGATCTGCTGATGCAGATCCCGGCCGGACACTGCGCTTTCGAGCGATCGCTCAAAGCGAAGTACGATGTGACGTGCCGAACCCGAAGAAGCCACAAGATTTGTACCAGTGGGGCGAGCTCATCAAACGGCTTTTTTACGTCTGGTGGTTGGCGGCGCTTCGGGTGGTAAACAGCCTGATGGGCATGTTTAGGATGCTGATCTTGCAGACAACGTGCGGATCAACACCCTTGCTACGCTATCCGCGTTGGGCTGAAAAACGGACAACGGACGTGTGAGGAATTTTGCAGGGCCAACTACTTATCTTTTTTACCTTTGAGGAAAGTCGTTCCATGAAACTCTACTGGTACCCCGGCTCGTGTTCGCTCGCCCCCCACATCGCGGTATGCGAGACTGGAATGACCTGCGAACTGGTGCGCACCGACTTGTTCACCAAGAAGACCGAATACGGCGAGGACTATCTGGCGCTCAACCCGAAGGGTGCGCTACCGGCGCTGCAACTTGACGACGGCTCTGTGATCACCGAGGCTGCAGTGATCATGCAGTACATCGTGGATCGCTCTCCCGCATCACCGCTGCTTCCCGTCGGGCACACGCTGGCGCACTACCGCGTCCTTGAGTGGTTGAACTACCTCGCATCCGACGTGCACAAGTCCTTCAGCGTACTGATGAATCCGGCGGCACCAGATGCGTTCAAGGACACGGTTCGCGCCCAGATCGGCAAGCACTTCGCGCACATCACTGCAGCGCTCGAACAGTCTCCTTTCCTGAGCGGCAACACCTTCACGCTGGCCGATTGCTACTTGTTCACGATGCTCGGCTGGTGCGATTACGGCGGATTGGATCTCGGTTGCTGGCCAACGCTACAAACGTACCAGACAAGCATCGGCGCACGGCCTGCGGTACAGCAGGCGCTGCGCGAGGAAGGCCTAGCATGAGCTCTTTCGCACGGCACCGCCTGCGTGATCGCCGATCACGGCTTCAAAGCTGCGCAGTCGCTGCACTCCTGTTCGGGTTGTTTGCCGCATCAGTGCACGCGCTGAATCCTACGCCTGATACGGAGCACGGCGGCGCACTTTATGCTGCACGCTGTGCACAGTGTCACGATAAACCCGCAGAGCGCGTCCCCACGCGTCTGCAACTCGCGGGACGCTCACCCGAGACCGTGATCAACGCGCTGGACGGCGGCGTGATGATGCAGCAGGGTCAGGGGCTATCGCTGACGGACCGCCAGTCGCTGGCGCTGTTCCTGACCGGCAAGATCGAATCGGCGCCAGCGGCGGACCCGGTGGTAAACCTCTGCGCCGCGAGAAACCCGCCCTTCGTGCTGCAGCCAGACGACTGGCGCAACTGGGGCTACCGCCCTGACAACGGGCGCTACCATCCGACATCCGGCCTGAAGGCTACCGAGGTGCCACGGCTCGCGCTCGTGTGGGCCTTCGCCTATCCCGGCGATACGGTCTATGGGCAACCAGCAATTGCGGCGGGCAGGGTGTTCGTGTCTACGCACACGGGTATGGTGTTGGCGCTTGATGCAGCCACCGGGTGCATGTACTGGCATCGGGATCTCGGCCGTTCGGCCCGCGCCGGCGTGGTCGTCGCCGAGACGACCCCCGGAGAGTTCACCGCTTTCATCGGTGACGACGCTGGCATAATGCACGCGCTCGATGCACGCACTGGCGAGCACCGGTGGGAGTTCAAGATCGATGCCCACGTCGCTACTCGACTGACCGGCAGTCCAGTGTTTCATGACGGACGGCTGTATGTGACGGCATCTTCGAGCGAGGAAGGGCTGGCGATGCAGGAAGATTATCCCTGCTGCACCTTCCGCGGCAGCCTCAGCGCCCTCGATGCCCGCACAGGTCGACTGCTCTGGAAGAGTTACGTCGTTGACGAGCCGCGGCCGTTCCCCAATCCGCAACCCGGCAAGGCGCGGTTTGGACCCGCCGGCGGCGCGATCTGGTCGCCACCAACCATCGATGCCGCACACGGTGAGGTGTTCGTTGCCACCGGCAATTCTTACACGAATGCCGACGCCGAAGGTACCGATGCGGTGGTCGCCTTCGATCTCTCCAGCGGCGCGCGCAAGTGGATCCGACAACTCACGTCGAAGGACAACTTCATCGGCGGCTGCGGTGTGGGCACCCACGGAGGTGACGGCCACAACTGCCCAGATCCGCTCGGCGGGGATTGGGATTTCGGAGCACCGCCGATCTTGCGCGTGCTGCCCAACGGCCGCCGTGTGTTGCTTGCACCGCAGAAGTCCGGCGTGCTGTGGGCGCTCGATGCGGACCGCGCGGGCGCGGTGCTGTGGAGCCACAAACTGGGTCAGTCCTCTCCGATCGGTGGTCTGGTGTGGGGTTCTGCGGCCGACACATCACGTGTGTACGCCGCCTACACTGGCGATCTCGTGCCTACGCCCGATGCTGGGCCGAATGGCATCGCAGCCATCGACATTGCGAGCGGCGAAATTGTGTGGAATACCGTACAACCCGGTTCGGCCGCGTGCAGTTGGGGTGAGGACAAGTGCGCCGGAGGCTTCATGCAGGCGGTCACTGTGATCCCGGGGGTGGTGTTCGCAGGATCGCTGGATGCGCACCTGCGTGCGTGGGATACTACCAGTGGCCGCATCCTCTGGGATGTGGACACGTACGGCAACTACCCGGCCGTCAACGGTACCATTGCGCGCGGCGGTTCGCTGGCGCAGGGCGGCGTGGTGCTTGCCGACGGCAGACTGTTCGTCAATTCCGGCTACGCACCGTTCTGGGGCAAGCCGGGCAACGCATTGCTGGTGTTCGCGGTGGACGGTAAGTAGACGATCCTGCAAAATGCCTGCGGGCAAGCATCAGATTTGTAAGTGATCCCTCAACCCCATTGTTTCCGAGCGATCAGGTTCATGGCTAACTCCTGTAACCGTCCAAACCACACCGTTCTGTTATCCCGTCTGAACCGTCGCGATGCTCTGCTTCAACGAAGTGGTGTTGGAGGAGTATCGCCATGGGTTCGGCATCAATGCGAGATGGCGACTATGCCGCCGGACATGACCGACACGGCCCGGTTTGATCTCTCACAAAACCGGGTCAAGCGGGTCCAGTGGAACTGGAAGACAAGACAATGATATGGCGCTGGGTCGCCTGAATCCGTGTTACCTACCCACAATTCTTCGGCGGAGGATATTTTTGAACAACTCACCCTCGCTATCGGTGGTTGAGTCGTCATCCAGCGCGATTCGAGAGGCCGATTTCGGCCTCGGGATATCGGGTTTTTTGCGTTCGTTTCTCCCGTTTTTCAAACCGCCTTCACGAGAAGCCCGCCCGATGAGTGTCCGCTGTCTCGGCATGTGCCAGCCGTGGGATGCGTTTATATCGCCACCAACTTGCACAAATGCGCCATGTTAGAAATGGTCGCCCACGCTCCTTTCCTTCTCGCACGCCTTTACAAAAAACCACGCTACCTCATGCGTTTTACAAGAGGTTTTGATGAAGAAATTTGCCTTCGGATTGTTAACCTGGTTTGTAATATTGCCGCAGCCGGAAACCATCGCGAAAGAAGTGATCAGTAATGCTGAGTCATTGGAGGATATCGAAGTAGTGACGGTATCACCGTTACAATCCAGCAGTGTAAATATCAACAAAATTCCCGCTAATGTGCAAACTACCACGACCGAAGGGCTGCAACGGTCACAGGCAATATCGCTGGCAGACTACATGAATCGCTACATGGGTAGCGTAAATATCAACGATGCGCAAAACAATCCCTTGCAGCCGGATATTCAATATCGCGGCTTCAGCGCGTCGTCGCTGATGGGCTTGCCGGCAGGTATGGCTGTCTATGTGAACGGCGTTCGTTTCAACGAGCCTTTTGGCGACATGATCAACTGGGATTTGATTCCACAGGGTGCCATCGAGAACATGACCCTGCAGCCCGCTTCCAACCCAGCCTTCGGTTTGAACGCCTTGGGTGGAGCTATCACCATTAATACCAAGACTGGCTTTTCGTCGCCCAAACATCAAATAGAACTACAGGGCGGTTCCTGGGACAGGCATTCGGAAGAACTAAGCAGTGGCTGGAATAATGGCACCTGGGGCTACTTTGCTGACTTCAATGATTGGTTCGAGGAAGGTTGGCGCGATCATTCGCGTAGCGAGGTCAAGAGCGGGTTCGGTACTTTGAGCTGGCGTGGTCGTCAATCCAGCCTGGATTTGAATTTCGCCGGCACCGAAAACGAATTGCGCGGTAATGGCGCAATTCCCGAAGAGTTGCTGGCCTTCGGTCGGAACAAGGTCTTTACCCATCCCGATCTGACGCGTAACCATTTGTTCATGGTGTCGATGGACGGCGATACCTGGTTAAACGATCAGAGCCAGTTGTCCGGCATGGCCTATTACCGTCGCAATAAGATCAGTACCTATAACGGCGATGGCAGCGAATTTGATGGTTGCGAGATCGATCGAATCGAATTTTTGTGTGAAGGTGACGAGCCTTTGGTGGCGACGGACGGTAATTGGGTGTTAGAAGACGAGTCATTGGAAGGCGGCTCCATCAACACGTCGGAAACCAAGCAACAATCCTTCGGTTTTGTGTTGCAAAACGTTTTTCATCACAAGATTTTGGAAATGAACAACCGGTTGATCGGCGGGATCAGTTATGATTACAGTACGACACATTATCGTGCCGATACCGAGCTGGGTAACTTGACTAGTGATCGCGGTGTCAGAGCGGGCGGCGTGTTACTGCAGGAATCTCGAGTACGTTTGAATACCGAGACCAATAATTACGGCGTATTCCTGATCGAGAACCTATCCGTAACCAATAAATTGGATGTGACCGCTTCTGGTCGCTACAACATAACGCATCTGGAGTTGAAAGATCAATTTCCGGGCGACGATCCAGATGAGAATCTGACTGGCTATCACACCTTCAACCGTATCAATCTGGCTGCTGGTTTGATCTATGCGTTCATGCCTGAGCTGACGTTTTATGGTAACTATAGTGAATCGTCTAGGGTACCGACCCCAATGGAGTTGAGCTGTGCGGACTCAAACAATCCTTGTAAACTACCGAATGCCTTCGTGGCCGATCCACCATTGGAACAGGTAGTAGTCAATAGCTGGGAAGCGGGTTTTCGCGGCTATTTGAAACACCTACCGTTTGGTCGCATACATTGGAACGCCGGTTTTTTTCATGCCATCAACAAAAACGACATTCTTTGGCAGGGTAACGGTGCCGTCAACGGCATGGGGTATTTCGAAAATGTCGGTAAAACCCAGCGTCAGGGCGTGGAAGCGGGTCTATCAGGTTTGTTTTTCGATGATCGCATGCGCTGGACGGCCAATTATACCTTCATCGATGCCACTTACCAATCCACCTTTGGCAGTCCGAACAGTGCTCACCCTAATGCGGTGGATGGCGTCACGCAAGTTCGCCCCGGCAGCAAAATTCCTAGTATCCCCGCGCATCAGGCCAAGTTCAGCGCGGACTATGATATTGCTCCAAAATGGACATTTGGATTCGACATCAACTACAACAGTTCGCAATACTTGCGTGGCGACGAAGCCAACCTGACCCCCAAGATCCCAGCTTTCGTCATTTTCAATCTACGCAGCGAATTCCGCTTCAACAAACATGTAGTCTTCTTCGGTCGAATCAACAACTTATTCGACCGCGATTACGCCAACTTCGGTGCCTGGGCCGAAACCGGTGAAGTATTACAAAGACTGGGGTTGAAAGAAAACAAAAACGCCCGGTTCATCGGTGTTGGCGCTCCGCGAGCAGCCTGGATTGGGTTGCGTTTGGCAATGTAGTTTAGCGTATAGATGCTAGGGAAGCGCTGATCTATCCATGAAATCCGTCGACTCAAAGCGAAAACTATTGCCATCAACGCGAATTTTTGCGCTGGCTGCCGTTTCTTCACCTGAAACTGACGAAATCAGCCCATTTTCACCTCAAATCGGGAGGTTTTCTCCCGATTTCCCGTTTTCAAGACGTACCTCTCCGTATACGCCCGCAAAATGCCTGCGAGCCAGCATCAGATTCGCCAACCCGAACAGCGTGAAGAGCTGCGCTTCGTTCTTCGCCAATCTCTTGTAACGCACCTTGCGGTGACGGAACAGGTTCTTCACCATGCAGAACGGATGCTCCACCTTCGCACGCATGCTGGCCTTGGCCTTCTCCAATGCCTCGAGGGCCATGCGATAGGGGCTTCCTTCGGGCAGCTTCTTGATCGAACCACGCTTGGCGGCGATCTGCCATTCGACTTCCTTGTTGGTCAACCCGTCACGCTTGGGCGCACCGGTGTAGCCCGCATCGGCGAACACGACTTCTTCCTCGCCATGCAGCAACTGCTCGGTCACGGTGACATCGGACACGTTCCTGCCGTGCCCACCACCGTGTGCACCCGCCAGAGTCCGCATCGACGCTCACAGGGGCTTTCATGCCGAAATGCCACGGGTTTCCTTTCTTCGATTGATGCATCTCGGGGTCACGCGATCTGGAGCGGTTCTTCGTCGAAGGGGCAGCCGCGATCAGCGTGGCATCGACGATGGAGCCCCTGACGCAGCAGCAATCCGACAGACTCGAGTTGAGCGTTGATCGCGCCAAAGAGTTTGCGGGTCAGCCCATGCGCTTCGAGCAGGCGGCGGAACTTGAGCAGCGTCGTGGCATCCAGGAGCCGACTCGATCGCGAGGTCCACGCCCACGAAGTGTCGTACCGAACCACTGTCGTACATGGCGTCCTCGATACCTTCGTCGGACAGCCCTGGGGCGTTCTGAGCCACATACATGCGCAGCATGCGCTCGAGTCCGATCGGAGGGCGTCCACGCTCTCCGCTCTTCGGGTAGTACGGCTCGATGAGTGCAACCAGCACAAGCCACGGCACCGCAGAAAGCGTTCACGGCGCGTGACTTTCTTCGCTGCGAACTCGGGATCCGAGAAACTGATCTGCTTCATGAGGGAGAACACCGTGCTGCTGCGTGATGTGCGTATTATCGATGATCCAACGCTCGCGCGTGCTGCTCGAGTGTCGAATAAATCTGTTTTTCCCTAGGGAAACACTGATCTATCCATGAAATCCGTCGACTCCAGACGAAAATTATTGCCGTCGGCGCGAATTTTCGCGTTGAAGGCCGTTTTTTCGCCTGAAGCTGACGAAATCAGTCCCTATTCGCTCCTAATCGGAAGGTTTTCTCCCGATTCCTCGTTTTCAAGGCATACCTCTCTCGCACGCACCTGCAAAATGCCTGCGCGCCAGTATCAGATTTGCCAACCCGAACAGCGTGAAGAGCTGCGCTTCGTTCTTCGCCAGCCCTTTGTATCGAACCTTGCGGTGACGGAACAGGTTCTTCACCACATGGAACGGATGCTCCACCTTCGCGCGCATGCTGGCTTTGGCCTTTTCCTGTGCCTCGAGAGCCATGCGATAGGGGCTTCCTTCGGGCAGCTTCTTGATCGAACCACGCTTGGCGGCGATCTGCCATTCGACTTCCTTGGTTGCCAACCCGTCACGCTTGGGCGCACCGGTGTAGCCCGCATCAGCGAACACGACCGCTTCCTCGCCATGCAGCAACTGCTCGGTTACGGTGACATCGGAAACGTTTCCTGCCGTGCCCACCACCGTGTGCACCAGACCAGAGTCCGCATCGACGCCCACATGGGCTTTCATGCCGAAATGCCACTGGTTTCCTTTCTTCGACTGATGCATCTCGGGGTCACGCGATCTGGAGCGGTTCTTCGTCGAAGGGGCAGCCGCGATCAGCGTGGCATCGACGATGGAGCCCTGGCGCAGCAGCAACCCGACAGACTCGAGTCCGGCGTTGATCGCGCCAAAGAGCTTGCGGGTCTGCCCGTGCGCTTCGAGCAGACGGCGGAACTTGAGCAGCGTCGTAGCATCGGGAGCCGACTCGATTGCGAGGTCAACACCCACGAAGCGTCGTACCGAACCACTGTCGTAAATGGCGTCCTCGATGCCTTCGTCGGACAGCCCCAGGGCGTTCTGCGCCACGTACATCCGCAACATGCGCTCGAGTCCAATCGGAGGACGCCCACGTTCTCCGCTCTTCGGGTAGTACGGCTCGATAAGTGCAACCAGCACAAGCCACGGCACCAGGCGGTCGAGGTCCATCAGAAAGCGTTCACGGCGCGTGACCTTTTTCTTCGCCGCGAACTCAGCATCCGAGAAACTGATCTGCTTCATGAGGGTGAACACCGTGCTGCTGCGTGATGTGCGCATTATCGATGATCCGACACTCGAGCGGGCGGCTCGAGTGTCGAATAAATCAGTTTTTCCCTAGGGCATCTCAGCTGAATGATGACTACAATTCAGAGGAGCGCGATGGTGTCGAGTAGGATGCTGACTAGATGAGATTGGCGCATAGCGCCGGTTTTGCCGAAAATGCTCTTCAGTCTGGATTTTACCGTGTTGCGGGTAATGCCCAGCACCGTGCAAATCTCATTGATGTTGTTACCCGCAGTGAGGAGGATGCACAACTCGATCTCCGCCGATGTTAGCTTGAAAAGCTTGCTCAAGGTATCTGGGGAGGGAAGTACTTTCTGTTCCGAGTCGCGCAGGAATACCTCGACAGCCGGCCGACGCTTGCCGTCTCCCCTTTCCACCCGAGGAATGGATTTGATCAGCACACTCAAATCCGAATGGTCGGTTTTCCCGGGTATAAAGATCGCTTCGGTGATCGATAAGGTCGTCTGTTTTCCCTTTTCCAGAACTCTTTCAAGAAGAACCTGAAAGGAGCGCCTTTGGGTGGTAGGGATCACTCGCAGGCTACCTTCCTGCTCCCAGATGCTATTACGCCGGGACAGGATTTTCGCTGCTACTTCGTTGCAGCTCATGATTTTTCCTGTATCGTCGAGGAGGATGGAGCCTAGACGGATTCTATTCAGAGTGTTGGCGTAGAGTTTACGTTCGGTCTCGACCTTGCAAAATCTGAAATACAATTGCACGGCCCGTTTGAAATGGGAGACCAACAATTGAAGCAGCGCCTTGTCCTCGGACGAGAAGGGTCCCATATCCGGAGCTCGGCAGGTCCGTATTCGGCATTCGGACTCGTCATCGGTGTACAAATCGGCACCCATGACGTAGCGGATATCTCTGGGTAGATAATACTCATGATAAAAATCACTGTTGAGGAACGTTTCTTCGCCGAGCCATTCTTCTACCGTTAATACTTGCTCAGGTGGGAGGTGGCGGAAGGTGTCGAGAGAATAGTAGTAGAAACTCCCGTAGACGTTGCTGGATATCCGCGTTCCTCGGCTGTTGGAATTGATAGCAAAGGCCGGTTCGTCCATGGTGGCTGGTCGCAGCACCATGCCCGTTGCATTGCTGTGGAGCCGGCACCGCAGCCAGTTGAGGATACCAGACCAGGGTACCAGTTCCAGCGGACCTTCATAGATCAGACCAATCAGCCTAGTCAGGACGTTTTGGTCGGAGAGATTAGCGTCTATGGGTAATAGATTAGGTTTGGTGTCACTCATGTCTTGTCCCTCAATTTCACTAGATCTGCTTGACCCGGTTTTGTGAGAGACCGAACCGGGGCGTGTCGGCCATGCCCGTAACGAGGCTCAAATTCCCATGTTCACATGGGCATCTTGCAAATAGAAAAGTTCTATAACAACACCCATATGGGTGAAGCTTCTTGCAAAACTCTTTGCGCTTTTCAGTGCCAATCGCCTGATGTGGCCCGTCCTCCAAGTTTCGCACTTCGTCTCTGATTCGTAACCGTCCAAACCACGCCGTTCTGTTATCCCGTCTGAACCTTCGCGATGCTCTGTTTCAACGAAGTGGTGTTGGAGGAGTATCGCCATGGGTTCGGCATCGACGGGTTCAGGTTCTGTGCGCAAGTATGCACGCCACAGCGCGGCACAGTGGCGCGCGCTGATAAGCGAGTTCGAGGCGAGCGGTGTTTCGCAGCAGGCGTTCTGCACCCGCCACGGCCTGGCGAAGAGCACCTTCGAGCTGTGGCGGCGCAAGCTGCGCGGAGCCCGGAACACCGATGTGGCGGGCGTTCGGCCCGAGGCGCTGTTTGTCGAGCTGACCGCGCCAGTGGTCGACAAGACCGAGGTGCTACCGACCACACCTGCATGGGAGGTAGAGCTCGACCTGGGTGCGGGTGTGGTGCTGCGGCTGCGCCGGGGCGCCCCATGCTGAGCATCAGCAGTGCATCGCGCATCTGGCTGTGCCTGGAGCCCACCGATATGCGCTGCTCGTTCGATGGGCTGTCGGCACGGGTGAAGCAACACCTGGGCGAAGACCCACTGGGCAACAGCAGCCAATGGTTTGCGTTTCTCAACCGCCGCGCCACGCAGATCAAGGTGCTCGGCTTCGAGACGGGCGGCTACTGGATCTGGTCGAAGCGACTCGAGCGCGGACACTTTGCCCGCTTGATGACACGCGATGGACGCGTGAAACGCGCACTGTGCGCCACCGAGTTTCTGGCGCTGCTCGAAGGCGTCGATGTTGAGATAAAAAGGCAGCGAAAACGCTACCGAACAGCGGCATGAGCAGGGGCATTCCGGTACAATGACAGCACGGTTTTCCTGCAGTATCTTCCGCCCTTGAACGCCGCTTCGCGCATCGCCGAACTCGAACAAACCAATGCGCAACTCACGGTGCAGATGGCCGCGATGACGCAGCAGTTTGGCGCCGAGATCGCCGCGCTGAAGCAGCAGCTCGACTGGTTCAAGCGCCAGCTCTTCGGGCAGAAGAGCGAGAAGCAGCTGAGCATCGATCCTGCCGTGCAGGGCAACCTGCTCGATGCACTCGGTGTGCTTGAACCGCCGCAGAAGTCCCCACCGCCTTCCGAGCAGTCGATCACCTACACGCGCCGGCGCAAGGTGCGCGATGCGGCGGTGAACGACTCAGGATTGCGCTTTGGCCCGGATGTCACCCGCGACGTGGTCACCATCGTCGATCCGGCAATTGCTGGCGTACCCGAGGAGCGACGCGAGCTGGTCTCCGAGCGCGTCAGCTACCGCCTGGCACAACGCCCGGGCAGCTACGGGATCATCGAGTACCACTACCAGACCTGGAAGCTGATCGAAGAGCAGCGCATCGTCAGCACCCCGGCACCGGCCAGCGTACTCGAGCGCTGTGTGGCCGATGTGAGCCTGCTGGCCGGAATGCTCGTCGACAAGTTCTGCTACCACTTGCCGCTGTATCGCCAACACCAGCGGATCGCCCAGTGTGGCATCCAGCTGAGCCGCACCAGCCTCAGCAACTGGAGCGGACGGGCCATCGATCTGCTGCGCCCCATCGCAGCGGCCCAGCACGCACACATCCTCAGCGGATCGGTGGTGGCGATGGACGAGACCCCGATCAAGGCGGGGTGCGCGGGTGTTAGAAATCCGGGTTAGCAGTAGCGATGCCGGAGCTGACACACGTTTCGTGTGTGACGAGGTGTTAGCAAACACTTTCCAGCGCGTCTCTTGACCTATCTATATTTCACTGGATTTCTGGGGGTATTTATGGGGGTATTTTTACCGTAAAACTGCGCAATATATTGAAATTCAATGATATGTTGCAGACGTCCGCTCCGCCATTCAAAAACGCGGCTAGATCAATGAATTAGTCGCGTATTTCTTTTCTGTCATCCAACTTGGCAGTCTGCTCGGCACCCTTTTCCCGGTTGATCCATGCGGCGTAGGTGCGGAAAAACATCTCCAAGCTGTGACCCAGCTGGCGTACGCCATACCCCGGCTCGACACCTGCCATCAGCATCTTGCTAGCCCGGATTCCTCACACGCGGACTCAAGGCATTGCTGCGTGGCGTGATGCGACGACTGCAATTCATTCTGCCCGATCGGTCGCGTTTCCGCACGCGGGCGAAGGTGGGCAGCTTCGGCGTTGGCCTGGCTGGCTACACATGCGTGTTTCCGCGCGCGGGTGAAGGTGGGGCGGACTGTGCGACGGGCAGGAGCACGGTCATGCTGGCGCCACCTCCGGGCCGGTTGGCGGCATGGATGTTGCCATGGTGCTCATCGACGATTCGGCGCACGATGGCCAGGCCCAGACCCGTGCCCTTGCGTCTGCGGGTGAAGAAGGGCTCGAACAGACGTGGCAGGTCTTGCGCCGTGAATCCCGGGCCGCGGTCCAGCACGCACAGTTCGAGCCAGTGCCGTCCGTCCGCGTGCGTGCTGAGGCGCGTGGTGATCGCGACTTCCGAGCCCGGTGGCGCATGCTGCAGCGCGTTCTCGATCAGGTTGGTCAGCATCTGCACCAGGCGGTCGCGGTTCATGACCACCGGCGCATCGTCGCGCGCCTGGTTCACGATCGACACCCCTGCCGCCTGCGCCGCCGCACGACCGTTGCGCGTGGCCTCCACAAGGGCGTCGCCAAGCGGCTCCACGCTGCATCCCGCCGGTGGCGCGCGGCCGAATTCCAGCAGGTCGGCCATCAGCTTGTTCAGGCGGAGCACCTCGCGACGCAGCACCTCGCGGTAGCGCGGATTCATCCGGCCGGTCTCGGCATTGGCATCCATCGCATCGAGGGTCGAGGAAATGCCGAACAACGGGTTGCGCACTTCATGGGCCACGCCCGCCACCAGCTGGCCCATGGCCGCCATCGTCGCGCTGCGGCGCAATTGGTCTTGCAGCCTCTCGCGTTCGCGTTCGGCCTGCTGACGCTCGGCGATCTCCTGACGCAGCTCGGTCACCGAGCGCTGCAACTGCTGCTCGCTGGCCTCCAGAAGTTCGCGCGAGACGGTGCTCTCCTGCAGCCGCTCGGCCATGTGGTTGAACTGCCGCGCCAGCGTACCGAACTCGTCGTGGCCGCGCGCGTCGATGCGGTAGTCCAGTTGGCCCGCGCCCAGCGCGCGGGTGCCCGCCGCCAGACGCTTGAGCGGGCGCATGATGGCCAGGATGAAGAGCAGGGCGACGAGCGCCGCCACAAACAGGTAGCCCGGGATGATGTAGCGCAAGCTCGTCTGCACGCGACGAATCGCCAGGTCGGCGTTGGCGTGCGGCTCCGACAGGTCACTGCTGAGCATCGCCTGAATCTCGTTGTCGAAGATGTCGTCGATGGATGATGCCAGCGCACTGAACTGCTGGGCCCGCGTGCTGATGCTGGTTTCGCCGGGCAGCAGCAGCCGCACGTTGGCGGCCACCTGCCGGTGGTAGCCATGCAGCACCTCCTCCAGCCGGCGCACCTCGCCCGCCAGCGGTAGCGCGCGCAGTGTCGTTGTGGCTTCGTGTTGCTCCTGCACCTTCTCCAGCAGGCGCTGGCGCGCGAGCGGCGTTGGGCGGTGCTTGAACAGTGTCAGCCAGAATCCCACCTCTGCGGTTTCCGCCTCGACGTCCTGCAACGCAGTCAGCACGGTGCTGCGCTGTGGCTGGTCGGCGGGAATCGCCGTCTGCATCGGGCCATCGAGCACCCGATCGATGCGTTCGAGCAGATCGGCGGTCTGCTCGAAGACCGCGTCCAGCCGCTCGCGCTCATCCATCAGGGCCTCGCCGGCGGCTACCAGCTTGCGGTGTTCGGCCCCGACCTTGCCGCCAAGCTCGCGCTCGTGCGCGCTGGTGCTCAGCCGCATGTAGACCGCGTGGCGTTCGTTGAAATCCTGGATGTCGTGCGCTGCTTCGGCGCGCACATCCGGGTCCGGGTCGCCGACATAGCGCAGCACATCGCTGGCGTACTCGCCGGTGTTCTTCTCCATCTCCAGCGCGGCGATGCTGAACGGCACACTCACGTGATCGAGCGTGGCCAGATAGCCAGCCACGTTGTCCAGCGTGCGATAGACGTGCAGCATGGCCAACACCCCCAAGGCCACGATGATGGCCATGCCGGCGTAAACCTTGATCTTGAACATGCCGACTCCCGGCCTGCCGGTTGTCCGCGCCGGCCATGCATCACGACTCGGATCAGGTCGTGGCGCTTTGCGGCACCTGGATGCCGTAGGTCTTGATCTTCTGATATAACGTGCTGCGCGGCACGTCCAGTCGCAGCGCCGCCTGCGCCACCCGGCCGCCTTCCTCGCGCAGCACGCTCTCGATGTACTGGCGCTCCAGCTCCACCAGGGTCAGGCTGGTGTCGGACACTGCGGGCGTCGGGCCGGCCACGCTGCCAAAGTGCAGGTCGCGCGGCGTGATGCACTCCCGCTCGCACAGCAGCGCGGCGTGCTCGAGCACGTTGCGCAGCTCGCGGATATTGCCGGGCCAGGGATAGTCGCGCAAGGCCTGCACCGCCGCCTGCGCCAGCTCGACCGGGCGGCCCAGGGTGGGGCGCAGCTGGGACAGCAGCATCTCGGCCAGCAGCGGGATGTCCTCGCGGCGCTCGCGCAGCGCGGGCATCACCAGCGGGATGCTGCTGATACGAAAATACAGGTCGCTGCGAAAGCGTCCCTGCTGCACCTGCTCGGCCAGATCCTTGTGGGTGGCCGCGATCAGCGCCACGTCCACCTCGCGCTCGCGCACCGCGCCCATGCGGCGAAAGCGCTTGTCTTCCAGCACCTTGAGCAGCTTGGGCTGCACGCGCGGATCGACGTCGCCGATCTCGTCGAGAAACACCGTGCCACCATCGGCCACCTCGAACAGGCCCTGCTTGGCCGCCACTGCACCGGTGAAGGCACCCTTTTCGTGGCCGAACAGCTCGGTCTCCAGGAAGTCGGGCTGCAGACCGGCGCAGTTCAGGTCGACGAACGGCTCGTCGGCACGCGGCCCGTGCTGGTGCAGCCAGTTGGCCAGCAGGCCCTTGCCGGTGCCGGTCTCGCCCAGCACCAGGATCGGGCGGTCGGCAGCGCAGACCTTGGCGGCCTGCTCGGCCAGCTCGCGGATGGCCGCGCTGCAACCTGCGAACGGGTCCAGGCGCTGGCGCTGCTCGCGCGAAGCCATGACCTGCTGCTGGCGGTGCACGCGCCGCTGCGCGAACAGCCGGTTCAGGATGGCCAGCAGCGCCGGTAGCTCGATCGGCTTGGTCAGGAACTGCTCGGCCCCCTGTTTGACGGCCTCTACCGCCAGTTCGATCGAGCCATAGGCCGTCAGCACGATCAGTGGCACGCCGGCGTCCATCTGCTTGAACGCGTGCAGCAGGTCGATGGCGGTGCCGTCGGGCAGTCGGAAGTCGATCACTGCGGCGTCGGGCGCCACGGCCTGGAACTGCTCGCGCGCCTGCTGGCAGCTCTCGGCCTCGAACACGCGAAAGCCGCGCGACCGCAGGAAGTCGTGAATCCCGAACCGGATGCTTTCCTCGTCGTCGACGATCAGAATGCGCTTGCTGGACAACTTGAATCTCTCCGCTGGCTGGACGCTTTACAAGGCCAGCTGCAGCCGCAGCAACAGCAGGTGCGGATCGTCTGTCTGGCCACGGCGCTGGCTGTGCACCTGAATGTAATTGAACATGACGCGCATGTGCTCGTTGAAATGGTAGTTCAAGCCGAAGGTCAGATTACGCTCGTGCCCGCCGCGCACCCCGGCGTCATCCAGGTCGATGTGGGACAGACGCGCCGTCAGCTCCCAGGCGCCGGTTGAGCGGCTGGGGCTGATGCCCTTGAATCGGCCGTTCTTGTAAGGGCGCACCTCGCCGCTCAGCAGCCAGCTGGTGGCCAGGTAGCCGCCGTTCAGGCGCGCGCCAGGTGCGCCCGCGTCGCGGCGCAGCCAGGCCTGCAGCCACTCGGTCTGCACGGTCAGCGGGCCGCTGCGCCAGGCCGCCTCCAGGCCCAGCCGATCGATGCGGCGTACGTCCTCGACGCCGCCGGTGTTGACCAGGTCTTCGTCCGCCACACGCGACTCCGGCGTGGTATCGAAATCGACCTTGCTGCGCGGTCGCTCGACGACGACAGCCGCGCCCAGGTGCAGCACCGACGTGCTGCTTTGTGCCGGCACCCAGGTCGCACGCGCGCCCAGCCCGCGCCCGCGGTCGTCGCCGTCGATGGACGAGCCAAAGGCCATCGCCGATACCGTGTATGCGTCGCGCTGATGGCGAAAGCCCAAGCCCAGGCGCCGCGAGGGTGCGAAGGCATCGACCGGCAGTGCGCGCTCGATGAACAGAGAGTCGTTGGAACTGGTCAACTCCTCCAGGCTGAAAGGCAGCTTGATCTGGCCCAGCGTGAAGTCGCCGACGCGCCAGCCTTCGTAGCTCAGTGCCACGTCCTTGAACTTGCCGTCGCCGGGACGCAGCCGGCCCTTGTCGGCCAGCTCGTAGGCGGCCTCGAACGTCCAGTCCTCGCCCGCCTTGCCCTTCAGGCCGATGATGGCGCGGCGCACGATGTCACCGTCGTCCAGCGGCTCGGCGTCGGCGTCGTGAGCGGCGTAGTCCAGGTGCAGGCGTGCTTCGGGTTCGAGCTTGAAGGCCATGGCGTGGTCGGCCAGGCACAGGCCGAGCACACCCAGGGCCAGGACCCAGCACGCCGTGGCGGAGGGATGGTGATTCGTCATGGTAGCGTGACCAAGGCAAAGGTGGTGCCCTGCCTCGCCTGGCCCCCGTTGTCGCTGGCGATCAGGGCGTGGTGGACGTCCAGCAGGCTCAGACCCTCGAAGTTCTCGGGCCCCGGAGGCAGCGCGGCCAGCAGGCGTGTCGCACATACGCCCTGAGGGTCGCAGCGGCCAAGGTCCACGCGGCGCAGCGTGGCCACCTGCTCGTCCTTGGAGCGGGTAGGGCGCGAGCGCTCCAGTATCAGCAGGCCACCGTCGGGCAGAATCTCGATGCCCTTCAGGCGGCTGTCGGGCGTGTGGCGCACAAACGACCACGCCTGGCCCCGGGCATAGACCGTGTGCAGCGTGTCGGGGTGCCCTTGCAGCGGTGCCTCGGGCGCCGTGACCAGGCCGTGTGCCGGGTGCAGCGCCACCGACTCCAAGCCGCGCCCCTTCTTGCGGTAGTTGGCGCTGTCGTCGGCCGGTGGCGGCACTGCCAGGCGACCCAGCAAGGTGCCGTCCGGGCGAAAGCGGGCGATCTGCGGTGGCCGTTCTTCCAGCGCCACCACCAGTTCGCTGGGGCCGCGCGGATCGCCGCCTGCAGGGCGCAGCGCCAGCCCCTCGGCGTTGAAGCGCCAGCCCGCGCGCGGCTGGCCTTCGCCGGTGGCCGGATCGATCAGCGCGGCGGTGTCCATCAGCCGTACCGAGCGCAACGTGGCGCCCGCGCGTTCGACGCGAAAGCGGTAGAGCAAGCCTTGGTCCGAGACCGCGTACAACAACTGTGCGTCGGCATCCCAGGCCAGGCCCGAGACCTCGCCCACCCGCTGGCCGGCCGCCGGCATGGCCGGCACCACGAAGCGGCTGACCGCTGCCGGCGCCCCGCCGGATGCGGCCTGCGTCACACCACTGCACCCACCCACCCAGGCCAGTGCCGCCAGCACCGCGGCGGTCAGCGTCATGTGAAGTCGCGTGCGCCCCCTCATGTCAGACCCCCACCACGGCGCAGGGTGGCGCAACCGCCGCCCGGGTCAGCGTCGCGTCCGGCACCATGCCCAGCTTGCGCAGCGGCACCAGGAACTTGTTGTACTTGCCCACCTTGTTCAGCGCCGCGGCGGCCACACAGTACTTGGAGCAGCTGTTGGTGGGGTGCTGGTGCAGCGTGCGCAGGATCTTGTCGGCAATGCCGTTGGCCTTGTCGGACTTGGTCTCGACCAGCACGGTATCCGCATGCACCGTGCGCACGTCGGCGGAGTCCTCGAAGCGCACGCCCAGGTCGATCGTCATGCGCTCACCGCCCTGCCTGGCCACCAGGGTGACGCGCTGGTAGCGCATGCGCAGCGTGGGCTGCAGGACGCGGCCGAAGGCGCGCCCGTACAGCTCGTGGTGACAGGTCTCGACGAACTCGCGCGCGGCGGGGTCCATCACGCCGTACTGCTCGACCGGACGCTGCAGGCGCTCCTTGATGGTCATGCCGCGCATGTACTTGAGTTTGACCTCGACGAAGCACAGGCCCGCGTCCACGTAGGTGCGCATGCGCACCTTGGAGCGGATGCGCCGGCCCTTGTGGTGGTCGTGGTAGCTCGAGTGCTCGGCATCGTCGAAATAGCAGGTGTCGTAGGTGAAATCGCGCAGGCCGTCGATCTCCAGGATGTCGAAGTGCACGGCCAGCTCGGCCAGCGCCTGGCGCAGCACCGCGAGGTCGACCACGTACTTGTTATCGCGCCGCTCCAGCATGTCGGCCTTGGCGTTGAGCTGCTCGAGGCTGATTGGCGCGAAGGGTTCGAGCAGCCACGGCGGCGCGCGAAACACCCCGGGCGCGGCCGGGCCGGTGACGGGCGCCGGATGAAGACGAGTGGCGGTGGACATGACATGGCTCCCAGAGGGCTGACGCTCTACAGGCATCCGGTGTCGGGTACCGTGTGGCGGGCGTGGTACGGGCTGTGCCGGGCAGGATCCTGTCCTGCTTCTGGCAAGTGGCTGGCAAGCCCCGTGCCAGCTCACTTGAGGGCAGGAAATCGACACGCAAGTGATCGAATATGACGAGTATGAATAGATCTTCTCATTCACGACGGTGATGACGGAAACCGTGGTGCCCGTCCCGATTCCAGATACTGGACGCAAGGATCTGGAATCGGGATGGGTCATTGCGGCGGACCTCACACCATGGGTGCCAGCGCGCAGGCGATGGCGTAGCTGATGGATGCGGTGATCGGCAGCGTCAGCACCCAGGCCCAGACCATGCGCTGCACTACCGACCAGCGGATGGCGCTGAAGCGCTTGGCCGCGCCCACGCCCATGATCGTCGAGGACACGCAATGGGTGGTCGACACAGGAATGCCGATCGACGAGGCGGCTATGATGACCAGAGCCGAGCTGGTCTCGGCGACGAAGCCGTGGATTGGGTGCAGCCGCACCATCTTGTGACCCAGCGTGCGGATGATGCGCAAGCCGCCGCCGGCCGTGCCCGCGGCCATCACCAGCGCGCACAGCACCACTACCCAGGTCGGCACCTCGAACGCGCCGCCGGCACCCGGTGCCAGCCGCAGAAAGTCCAGCCAGCGCGGTAAGCCGTCCAGGCTGCCGGCGGCGGTCGCCCCGGCCAACGCCAGTGCCACGATGCCCATGGACTTCTGTGCGTCGTTCATGCCGTGCGACAGCCCCATGGCAGCAGCCGACACGATCTGCGAACGGCCGAACACCGCGTTGACCCAGGGCGTGCTGCCCAGCCGCCGCGCGAAGCCGGTGCGCCGCGATAACCACAGCAGCAGCGCGTACAGGCCCAGCATGGCGGTAAAGGCCACGGCAAAGCCCAGCGCCGGCGAGAGCACCATGGGGATCATCACCTTGGGCACCACGCCGCCGGCCAGCCACCACGGGCCGTCCCGTACCGACCACCAGATGATGGCGTGCCAGTCGTTGGCGCTGACCGCCAGCGCAGCCCCCACCAGCCCACCCACCAGGGCGTGGCTGGAGCTCGATGGCAGCCCCCACCACCAGGTGACCAGGTTCCACAGGCAGGCGCCGCCCAGCGCGCTGAGCAGGAACCAGGCCCTCGTCTCCACCATATTGGCGTTGACCAGGCCTTCGGCGATCGTCCTGGCCACGGCCGTACCGGTCAGCGCGCCGATCAAGTTGGTGACCGCCGCCATCGCCACCGCCTGGCCTGGCGTCAGCACCTTGGTGGCCACCACCGTGGCGATGGAATTGGCTGTGTCATGAAAGCCGTTGATGTAGGTAAAGCCCAGCGCAATCGCGATCACCAGGGTCAGCAGTTCGATGCTCACTGGACCACTCTCCGCGCTGCGCGCTGCGGGATTCGCACATGGGAGCAGCCCGGCTTGCTCATGGGAATCTCCCTGGGTCGTCAGCTGTTCTTGAGCACGATGACGTAGATCACGTTGCCCACGTCGCAGCAGGCGTCGATTGCCTTCTCGATGGTCTCGAACAGGTCATTGGCCAGCAGCACGCGGATCGCATCGCGCTCGTGCAGGTACAGCCCGCCGCAGGGCTCCAGCAGCAGCTGGTCGGCCTCGGCCTCCAGTGCCTGCAGGCGCGCGTGCAGCTTGCGCATCGGTTCGATGCGCAGGCCGGCGCACAGCTCGCGCACCATGGTCACCACCACCTCGGTGCAGGCTGCCAGGAGTGCGGTGCGCGGGCTGAAGTCCAGCCCCTGCAGGCGACCCGCCACCCGCAGGTGGCGGGCGGCAAACTTCTCCACCGTCTTGGGGATCGGGTACAGCGCAGCGTTGATGGCCTCGATGTCCTCGCGATCCAGCGCCATCACGAAGCGGGCCACCAGCGCCTCGCTGACCTGCGCCGCCAGAACCTTCTCGCGGTGCCGCGCCGCGCTCAGCGTGGCCAGACACTGCGCCGGCTCGACGTTGCCCTGCGCCAGCTGGTGCACGGCGTGCGCCGCGTCGCGTGCGGCCTCGGCCCTGGCCTGCAGCAGCTCGAGCACCGAGTCCTTGTGGCCCAACAGGCGGCTGAGCGAGAACACGAACCTTCCTTCCGGCGCTGGATGCGGGCGGCCTCTACTTGCGGTAGAAGACATTGATGTGCGCCGTCTCGTTGACGTAATCGAAGGATTTGATCTCGTAATTGATCACCTCCACCCCCAGGCGCTGGCCCAGGTCGGCACGCATTGCCGCTGCGTCGGTCAGGGCGCGGTGGTCGATCTTGTCCAGCACGATCTTTACGCCGGCCACCGAGTGCAGGATGCGTGGGTGGTCCAGCACGAAGGCGCCCAGCAGCAGGAACAGCACCACTGCCAGTACAAAGGGCAGCGTGGTGCCCTTCACCGAGCAGATCACCGCGATCGCCACCGCGCCGAAGAAATAGCTGATCTCGATCTTGTCGAACTGCTCCGAGCGCAGCCGAAACAGCGCCAGGATGGCGAACAGGCCAAAGCCCGCCGCCACGCCGAATTGCACGTCGGCCAGTACCACCAGCACCGCGAAGGCCGAGAAGTTGAACATCACTGCCGTGGTCACCAGTTCCTTGTCATGGTGGCGGCGGTAGTACAGGCCGTAGATCAGCAGCACCACCGCTGCCACGTCGATGCCAAAGCGCAGCAGCAATTCGAACAACGCCGGTTGCATGAAAGACGCAAGCACTTTTTTCTCCAGGATGAGCCCGCCAGCAGCTCTTCCTCACCTGAACGCAGAATTGATGCCAGCTTGCGTCTCCGCGCTACGGCACACGCAAATTTGTTTTTATATCAAATGGTTGGAAACGCCCTTTGCAGCGGCCAGCGGCCCACGCCATCGTCATGGCACAGCCGTGAATTCCAGAATCTGGACGCATCTGTCCGGCTTTTGTACGCCGCTGCGGACGGCGAATTGTCACGCGATGTGGCCACACGCGCCTTCGCGTACTGGATCGTCTTGGCAAGAGGGTTGCTTCCATGCCTTCCGGCTGGATTCGCCAGCAAGAAAAATTGTGCGCAAACCTCAAACCAGTCCTATCATGAACGGCGTGTAACGTACGGTTGTGGCATGAGGTTGCTCGAGAGAACGTGCTGTCCACGATTCGCATGCGCTGCATACACCAACGACATCAAGGGGATGCATTCATGTCAGATCCACGAAACGCATTCATGTGGCGTGCCTCGGCACTTGCCATTGCAATCACGGCCGCGGCCGGCGCGTCAGTTCCAGTAACTGCCCAGGAATCCCCGCGTGCAGGCGGACTCGAGGAAATCGTCGTCACGGCCCAACGGCGCGAGGAGTCGCTGCAGGACACTCCGATCGCGATCACGGCATTCACTGCCGACAAGATGACCGACATGGGCATCACCAACGCATCGCAGATTGCCGATTTTTCACCCAACGTGACCATCCAGAAGCAGCCGTCGTCCAACTCGAACATGTCGATCACGATCCGCGGCATGGGCATGAACGAGACCGCGTTGCTGGCAGACCCGAAGGTCGGCATGTACATCGACGGCATCCTCATCAGCAAGTCGATCAGCGCGGTGTTCGACATTGCCGATCTCGAACGCATCGAGGTATTGCGTGGTCCGCAGGGCACGCTGTTCGGGCGCAACACCACGGGTGGCGCGATCAACGTGACCACGCGCAAGCCAAGCGGTGAACTGCGCGGCAAGGCGCAGGTGTCGACCGGGAACTTCGGCTACCTGCGCTACGGTGGCAACCTCGACCTGCCGGCAGTTGGCGATCTTGCCGCGAGCGTTGCCTTCAACCACACGGAAACCGACGGCTGGGCGCGCAACGATTACAGGGGGCCGGCGCTGGCACCGCAACGGCCGGGTGAGAAACTGCAGCGCAATCTCGCCTCGGAGGACAACGACGCCTACCGTCTCGCGCTGCGCTGGACACCACGCGATGATCTCACCTTCGATTACGCCTTTGACAGGACCGACAACTCGGGCGTCGCAGCACCGTTCCAGATCCTGAAGGTCAAGGACGCGCTCTGGAACGGTTTCCGGTGGACGCCTGCGGATTATCGCTTCCTCAGCGGTGCAGGTGGGTTGTACGACCAGATGGCGCAGAACGTACACCCGCGCAGCAAGCGTCAGGAACACTTCAGCTACGACGAGTCGACCGAAGAGTATGTGAAGATCAATGCACATACCTTCATCGCAGCCTGGGATGTGCAACCCAACCTCACGCTGAAGTACCTCTTTGGCTCACGGCGCTCGCGACACAACAACGGCTCGGACCTGGACGGTGGCGTGTACTATGCCCGCGATCTGTTCTACGGCGGTGGCGATCGGGTCCAGGTTCCGGGTTTCCATTCCCGCATCGACAAGGCCTATATCGACATGGACTCGCACGAGTTCCAGTTCATCGGCAGCGCCCTCGATGATCAGCTGCACTATACGGGTGGTATTTACACCTACAAGGAAGAGGTTTACGAACATAACCCGCAGACCTTCTCGCTGCCGCTTGCGTTCGTCGCCACCAGCGGTGCGTCCACTCCGTTTCTTGGGCCACTCTATGACAGTGCCGGCTTTTGCCCGGCGATGTACGGAGGAACTCTGTGCATCGGCACTCAGCGTATACCGCTTCCCTTCGGTGATTCCTATGTCGCCGGTGTCAATGATTTCGAGTACGGGCAGACTGCGAAGTCACGTGCCGCCTACGGGCAGGCAACCTACTCGATCACCGACGCACTCGATCTGACGCTCGGCATCCGGTACACGAAAGACAAGAAGAACGCGTTCCTGTACAGCCAGAACATCGAGCGAAGCGTACCTGGGCACAGCATCGCAAACCCGCTGCGTGGCAAGGGGGACTGGCACAACACCAGCTACATGGGCAACCTCAACTACCAGCTCACCGACGAGATTCGGGTCTACTTCACCTACGCCACCGGCTATAACGGTGGTGGCCTGAACGCCCGTGCCGCAACCAGGGCGGCCTTCGAGACCCCTTATGACGAAGAGGAGGTCAAGTCGTTTGAAATCGGCATGAAATCGGAGTTGTTCGACAACCGCCTGCGGCTCAACGTGGCGGCCTTCCACAACGAATACGCCGATATGCAGGTTGCCCAATCGGAACTGGGCACGGGCGGTGCATCGAGCAAGATCGTGAATGCGGGCGAGGCAACGCTCAAGGGCATCGAGTTCGACATCGTGGCAGTACCACTCGATGGTCTGACGATCGACCTCAGTTACGGCTATATCGATGCCAAGTTCAACGAATTCATTGCACGCGATCCCGCGACAGATCAACTGGTCGATATCTCGGATGTCGCCAGGGTCCCGATGACTTCGAGGAACAATGCCTCGCTCGGCGTCCAGTACGACTTCGAGCCTTTCAGTTTCGGTGCGCTGTCCGCGCGGGTCGATGTTGCCTACCAGAGTCCGCATGTGCAGAATCCGATCAACTACCAGTGGGACTCACCCGGCAGCCGCACGCTGCTCAACGCGCGCATCAGTCTGAACGATATCAATCTGGGCAGTTGCTGCGACGACAAGAGCAGGTTGCGGGTGTCGCTGTGGGGCAAGAACCTGACCGACGAGGAATACATCAACTTCGGCATCGATTTCGGCGCAATAGGCTGGGCCGGTGCGGTCTACGGCGAGCCGCGCACCTACGGTTTCGACGTGGTCTATACGTACGATTGACCGGACGTTGCTGACCGGAATGTGAGCAGAGCGGCCCCGCAGGCCGCTCTGCTGCGTCTGGCAATCGTGAAATTGCTGCTGCGCTCACCCGCTTGGGCGATCCCATCACGCAAGTCCAGGAACTAAACTGCACTCGGAGTCCCGTGTGTCGTACTGGCAGCCGGGTTCAGTGGCGAGCTACCGGGCGGGGCGCAAAAACATGAGTACAGACAAGTTTTCGTTGCAAGCGGACGAGCTTCTGGCGGACGCACGCAAGCGAGCGGGGCTGGACGATTTCGGCGACCCGTGGTTCATGCAGCCGCTCGGGGTGATGCTCGAGGCGTTGAATCGTGAGGCAAGACTCAGCGCGGCGGGTGTGGCTGCCCATCATGAGCGTATCGTCACGGGATTGGTGAACCGGCTGCGAATGGTCGATGCGTTGCGGCTGCATCCGGAGATTGCAAGCGAATCGGTCGAGGTGACTGCAATCATCGTCGGGTTGCCACGCACCGGCAGCACGCTGTTCCACCGCCTGCTGACGACGGCTCCAGGCCTTACCGCAGTGCGTTTCTGGGAAGCGCAGAACTACGCGCCTTTTCCGGGGGAAATGCGTGGCCAACCTGCCGCCCGGCGCCAGTGGGCCGCAGATCTGATTGCGGAGATGCTGCGCATCACACCGGATTTGCTGTCGATTCATCCGTATCAGGTGGATGGGGCCGACGAGGAGATCATGATCCTGGATCAGTTCTTCGTTGGCACGCAGCCCGAAGCCTATGCGTACATTCCGTCCTACTCGGCCTGGCTGGACGGAGCGGATCTCACGCCGGCCTATCGTGAGCTGCGTGCGGTACTCGGTTTCCTGCAATGGCAGGACGAGGCGCGGGGCGGCAAGCGCTGGGTATTGAAGACTCCCGGGCACCTCGCGGCGCTTGGTGCGGCAACGGCCGTGTTTCCCGAGGCGCGCTTCGTGATGACGCACCGCGATCCGCTCGAGACGGTCCCGTCGTACTGCAGCATGGTCGCCGCGCTGCACGGTGCCGCGACTGAGCAGCTCGACCGCGTCGCGGTCGGACGCTTCACGGCGCAGCGCTGGGCCGCGCTGCTGGATCGATTCACACGGGCGCGCGATACCGGTAGTGCGGGGCGTTTCATCGATGTCGACTACCGCAGCGTGCAGCGCGCACCGCTCGCCGAATGGCGGCGGGTGCTCGACCTCCTTGGCGAACCAACGGATGCCGCAGCCGAAGCGCTGGCCACGAAGTGGCTGGGCAACAACCGGCGCGAGCAGCGGGCGACGCATCACTACACGCTCGAGGAGTTCGGCCTGGACCGCGACGAACTGGTGAACCTGTTCAGCGCATACCGCGAGCGCTTCATACTCGACCGCGCCTGAAGCGCATCCGCATCGCCGAGGCGATTCCGGTACCCCACCGGCTCCGCGGGACTGCTAACATGAACGGCGATTCTGCCGCTGTGCATGCAGTCCAGCGGAGCGATTCAGGGAAACGCGGATGACGGTCCACCAGAAATCCTCGACGCAGACGCAGGAGGCCGTGGTTTTTTTCCACGACAGCCAGATCGTGTGCGAGATGCTGTATGCGGAATTCGAGGCTCTGCTGGACTGCGTGGTGCCGATCCGTGATTTCGTCGGAACCACGCTCGAGGCCGTCTATGTGCGCCTGGACGCGCGGCTTGTACCGCAGACGGCCGTTTTCTTCCTGATCCCGTTCGACGCCGAGGGCTTTCCCGACCGGAACTGGGATGTGCCGCTGCGCATGCTGGCGGAGCGGGGAGTGTCAATCGGCCCGGATTTGGGAGCGGGGCCGGTGCGGCTCGTCACGCGCAGCCAGTGTCCGCTGGCAGAGCAGGCCGACAAGCTGTGGGACATGCGCTTCGACCCGGCGGGCAACACGCTCGATGTGTTGCGTGAACGCGTGCAGATGAACCGGCTTGGCCTGGACGTGTCCGACCCGGCACCGCCGCCCGCACCGCCGCCGCGGGTGGATGTTGCTCCCGTCATGGCGGCTCCGGTGCAGGGCGGCTCCGAGGTGTTGCTCACGTTGCTGCAGCAGAGCAATGAGCAACTGGAGACGCTGCGCGAGCAGACCCGCCGGGATGTGATGACACTGCAGCGTGAGCTGACCGGAGCCCGCGAGCAGGTGCGCAAGCTGGAAACCGAGCGCCAGGCACTGCGCGAACGTCTGGCAACCGAGCAGAAGGTGTTCGAGCAGCAGAAGGGAAGCCTGCAGGAGGAACTGCGCCAACACACAGGACAGGCGCGGACAGCGATCGAGGCGGCGCGACGTGCGGCAGAATGCGAGCGTGATGCTGCACTGGCCGAGCGCGACGCGCGCATGCACGAGGAACTGGCACGACTCGAACAGGAGCGTGCGCTGCAGGAAGAGCAGTTGCTGAGTCTGCGCAGCGAACTCACGGAGCTGCGGCGTGACAAGCTGCGCCTGATGGGCGAGGGTGCAGACAAGTTCTTTGCGGCGCTGAAGGAAAAGGGCGTCAAGTTCGTGGCGTACCAGCCAGGAGCCGGACACATCACGATTCCGATGGAGGAACTGCGGATCTATCTGGGCGACACCGAAGCCTACGTGGCCGCAAAGTGCGGGGTATCGCTGGATCACTACCGGCGCTGGCTGGCGCACTATCACGAGCCGGTCTGTCAGGGCGCGGGTGGCGACGGTGGGCCGTGCGCCAAACCTGTGCAGAAGCTGCTGAAGCCGGTCGAGTTCATGGCTGGCCTGCATGACCGTTGTGAAATCCACAAGCAGTTCGCGCAGCGATGAGCCAGTTTCACCGCATCGGCTTGATGGGACGGGTCGGCAACCCGGAGGTTCTCGAGACGCTGGTACATCTGCGTGAGCTGCTGCGCGCGCGTGGACGCGAGGTGGTGGTGGAGCGCGAGGTGGCGGAGCAACTCGGCTCGTTGCCGGAGGAAGTGCTGCCGCGCGAGGAGATCGGGCGGCATACCGAACTGGTGATCGTGGTCGGCGGAGACGGCAGCCTGCTCGGTGCGGCGCGCGCGCTGGCAGCGCAGAGCGCTCCTGTGCTCGGGGTGAACCGCGGCCGTCTCGGTTTTCTTACCGATATTTCGCCACAACAGCTGGAGGCACAGATCAGTGAGGTGCTCGCCGGGCGTTATCTGATCGAGTCGCGCTTTCTGCTCGATGTGGTGGTCACGCGTGGACATCGTGTACTCGCGCGCGGCGACGCGCTGAACGACGTGGTGCTCAACTCGGGCATTTCGGCACGCATGATCGAATTCGAGCTCTACATCGAGGAGCAGTTCGTCTATACGCAGCGCTCGGATGGCCTGATCATTTCCACGCCTACCGGCAGTACCGCGTATTCGCTGTCCGGTGGCGGACCGATCATGCACCCCGGACTCGATGCCCTGGTGCTGGTGCCGATGTTCCCGCACACGCTGAGCAGTCGGCCGCTGGTAATCCACGGCAGCAGCAGCGTGCGCATCGTGATCAACGAATACAACGACCTGCATCCGGCCATAAGCTGCGATGGCCAGCTCGATTTCTCTGCCAGTCCGGGCGATATGGTGCACGTGCACAAGAAGCCCGAGCACCTGCGCTTGCTGCATCCACTGGATCACAATTTCTATGCGATCTGCCGTGCGAAGCTCGGTTGGGGCAGTCGTCCCGATGGCGACTGAGCGCGTGCGTGCATTGTTTCGGGATCTGCCGCGATGAGTGCTTGCGTCGCGATCGAAACACGCATCGGCGTCGAGCTGGCCGAATTCAGCCGCTACCTGTGGCAGCGGCGCATCGTACATCGCGTCTTCGATACGCCGGACGGCAGGCAGGTACTGGTGGTGGCGCGGGAGCAGGACGTGGCGGAGGTGCGTACCGCGTTCGAGCGCTGGCGGGCCGGTGAGCTGCCGGTGGCCGAGTTGCCGTCACGGCATGCGTGGCTGCAGCGCGCCGGTGCAGCGGTTGCGAGCGGCTGGCGGCGCCAGCCGCTCACCCTGACGGCGATCGTGCTCAGCATCGCGGGCACGCTGCTGGTGTTCTTCGACCACGATGCCAGCATGCTGCGCTGGTTGAGCTTCACCGGCTTCCATCTGGATCCCGCCGGAAACCCCGTGTTCGAAAGCGTGATTGCCACCTATGGCCGGGGCGAATACTGGCGTCTGCTCACGCCGGTTTTCCTGCATTTCGGGCTGCTGCATCTGGCATTCAACATGCTGTGGCTGTGGGAGCTCGGCCGACGCATCGAGAGTACACGCGGCCCGCTCACGATGCTGGCGTTGCTGGTGCTGACCGGCGCTGGCGGCAACATCGCGCAGTACCTCTACGATGGCACCGTGATGTTCGGTGGCATGTCGGGCGTGATCTACGGACTGCTGGGTTATGCATGGGCATGGACGCGCATGGGGGCACAGCCCACTGTGACACTTCCGCCCGGGGTGATGGCGGCAATGCTGATCTGGTTGTTGGTGTGCATGAGCGGAGTGGTGGAGGCGATCGGGTTCGGTGCGATTGCGAATGCCGCGCACGCGGGAGGCCTGGCACTGGGTGCGCTGCTGGGGTTCGGCGCTGCCTTGTTATACTCGCGCCCCCCCGCCACGGGAGCCAATGGGAGGTAGCACGATGGATTTCGAGGCGATGCTGCAACTGATCACGCCGGAGGTACACAGCGGCCTGCGGCGTGCGATCGAGATCGGCAAATGGGCCGACGGTGCAGCGCTGACCGGTGAGCAGCGCGAGTTGTGCATGCAGGCGCTGATCGCGTGGGAGGTGCACAATCTGCCCAGCGAGGAACGTACGGGCTATATCGATTGCGGCAGCAAGACACGTGGCGAGGTCTGCGCAACCCCTGCCGACGAAGAACCGGAGCTGATCCGCATCGTGCGTGCCAGCGGCCTGGCCGGCTGAGGAGGCGTCGATGATGGACGATGCGTCACCGCGTGCGGTGCTGTTGCGTGACTACCATGTGCCACCGTATCTGGTGAGTCACGTCGATCTGCACTTCGAACTGGGTGACGACGCCACACGAGTGCGCAGTCGCCTGCGTATCGTGCGCAATCCGGCTGCAGTGCAGCCGACACGAACGCTGCGGCTCGACGGCCATGCGCTTGTGTTGCGCTCGATCATGCTCGACGGCGTCGCGCTGCCGACAGTGCGCTACCGCCACGATGCGGCCGGTCTTGAAATAGACGAGGTTCCGGATCGCTTCGAACTCGAAACGCTGGTCGAACTGCAGCCACGGGAAAACACCGCGCTCGAGGGGCTGTACCTTTCGCGTGGCATGTACTGCACGCAGTGCGAAGCCGAGGGATTTCGGCGCATCACGTTCTTTCCGGATCGCCCCGACGTGCTTGCGCGCTACACGACGACGATCGTCGCCGATCGCGAGCGCTTCCCGGTACTGCTGAGCAACGGCAACCGGACCGGTGCGGGCGATCTCGACGGCGGTCGTCACTGGGTGTGCTGGGAGGATCCGTTTCCGAAGCCCGGTTATCTGTTTGCGCTGGTAGCCGGGAATCTTGCCCGGGTCGAGGATCGTTTCGTGACCTGCTCCGGTCGCGAGGTCGTGTTGCGGATCTTCGTCGAAGAGAAGGATCTCGACAAATGCGGGTTCGCGCTGCGCTCGCTGCAGCAGGCGATGCGCTGGGACGAGGAAAGATTCGGGCGCGAGTACGATCTCGACACGTTCATGATCGTCGCTGTCGACGATTTCAACATGGGCGCGATGGAGAACAAGGGACTCAACATCTTCAACACCCAGGCAGTGCTCGCGAATCCCGCAATCACCACCGATGCAGCCTTCCAGCGTATCGCCGGGATCGTCGCGCACGAATACTTCCACAACTGGTCCGGCAACCGCGTGACTTGCCGCGACTGGTTCCAGCTCAGCCTGAAAGAGGGTTTCACGGTCTTTCGCGACAGTGAATTCTCGGCCGACACCGGTTCACGTGCGGTGCGCCGCATCGAAGGCGTGAACCTGTTGCGCAGCAGCCAGTTCGCCGAGGATGCCGGTCCGATGGCGCATCCGGTGCGCCCGGACTCCTACATCGAGATCAACAATTTCTACACGCTGACGGTCTACGAGAAGGGCGCCGAGGTGGTGCGGATGATCCGCGAGCTGATCGGTGCGCCGGCGTTTCGCCGTGGCTGCGACCTGTACTTCGTGCGCCACGACGGGCAGGCAGTCACGGTCGAGGACTTCGTGCGTGCGATGGAAGACGCGAGCGGACGCGATCTCGCGCAGTTCTTCCGCTGGTATACGCAGGCGGGTACCCCGCAGCTTGCGGTGAGTGACGAGTACGATGCCGTGAACGGGTGTTACCGCCTGCGTTTCGTGCAGAGTTGCGGGGCGACGCCGGGGCAGCCGTTCAAGCAACCCTTTCATATTCCGGTTCGCCTGGCGCTGCTCGGCAGCAATGGCGAAATCCCGCTGCGCCTTGCCGGAGAAGCCGTTGCAGGTGGGAGCGAGCGGGTGCTGGAACTCACCGACGCCGAACACGAATTCGAGTTCCAGGACGTGCGCGAACGACCGTTGCCCAGCTTGCTGAGAGGTTTCTCGGCGCCGCTCAGGCTGCGGTATGCGTACAGTCTGGACGACCTTGCTGCCTTGATGCGCCGCGACACCGATGGCGTGGCACGCTGGGACGCGGGACAGTCGCTGGCAGTACGGGTGTTGCAGCAACGGATCACCGCATCCGGCGCCGCGCCAGTGCCGGCGGCCGACGAGCACCTGCTCGACGGTTTTCGCGGGCTGCTCGGTGACACGTCCAGCGACAGGGCGCTGATTGCGCAGATGTTGATCCTGCCTGGCGAGGCGTATCTGGCCGACCTCGTCGAATCGATAGACCCGCAGGCTATCCACACGGCGCGGAGCAGTCTGCGCAGGGACATTGCGTCGACGCTGCGCGACCCGCTGTTGCGATGCTGCCTGGGGAACGTGGGTGGTTCGGCGTATCGTGTCGAAGCAGCCGACATTGCACGGCGAAGCCTGAAGAACGCCTGTCTTTCGTACCTGCTGTTGCTCGACGACGAGGAGGTGCGCGATCTGGCATACCAGCAGTACCACGCGCAGGAGAACATGACCGATGTGCTCGCTGCGCTGCACGCGATGCTGCAGGCAACAGGCACGATCGGACGCGAAATGGCGCAGGAAATGTTGCTCGATTTCCGTGCACGCTGGCATCACGAACCGCTGGCGATGAATCTGTGGCTGCAGGCGCAGGCGACGCGCAGCGGCATCGATACGCTCGACGAGGTGAAGCGCCTGCGTGTGAGCGCGGAGTTCGACGTACGCAATCCGAACAAGGTGCGTGCGCTGATCGGCAGTTTTGCAAACGCCAATCCGGGTTCCTTTCATCTGCCCGACCATGCCGGGTATCGCTTTCTTGGCGAACAGGTTGCCGAGATCGATGCGCTGAACCCGATGATCGCGGCGCGCCTGCTGGTGCCGCTCACACGCTGGCGCAGATTTTCGGCACCGTATCGTGACGGCATGCGTGCCGAACTCGAGAAACTGCTGGAACACCGTGGCTTATCACGGGACTGTTTCGAGGTGGTGTCCAAGAGCCTGGCCTGATCAGGACAACCCGCCGTCGCGGCTGCACACGAGCTCTGCCGTCGAACTATGCCGACCTGCCGTGGGGGTACAGCGGTGGCAGATCGCCCGCATGAAGGTCGTCGGACCCGCGCGGACCTCGCAGTCGCGTGCGATGCGCCGTAAGCCTGGCCAGGAACCCGGTAGCATCGATCAGCCTGGTGTCGCCTCGGTAGGTGTTGGCGAGGAGGCGTTCGTATTCGGCTGTCACGGCCGCGTCCGCGATCGCTGCAAGCGCGTCGCTGGCGCTGAGGATGTGCCGGTCCGGGAATGCAGCCATGCCCCATGCACGCAAGGCGGTGCGGATGCGTGCCAGATCCGCGCCGGTGCACGCGGCCTGCAGGGTGGCAAACGCGGAGTCCTCGTCCGGTTGGACGTTCCGGGCCGGCGCCGCGGGGAGGCTCGGGCGCGGACTGCGCGCGGCTCGCCGCCACCGCCAGCTCGTGAACAGGGTGCTGAGCGCAAACAGCAGCGTCGCGAGCATCCACGGCAGCGACGGGTTCGCAGCGGCGGACTCGCCTGAGCCGGGAAGACCGGATGCATCTGTCGTGTTGGTTGCCGGATCCGTTTCGCCTACCTGCCTTGACGTAGCCGGTTGCGCTGTCGGTGTGCCGGCCCCGGCTACTGCAGGCTGGATCTCGATCGTGCGTTCCGGAATCAGGGCGGCTTCGAAGCGCCGATTGACGGTATCCCACCAGCGCAACTCGACCGGAGGCAGCACGAAGGTACCGGCGTGCTCGGGGATCACGGCGGCACTTTCGGTGCGGGTGCCGGTGATGCCGTCTTCGCCCGGGGTGTCTTCGAGCCGTGGCTGGTCGGGGTAGAAATGTAACCCGGGTGTCGCTGTCGCCGGTAGCGAGGGAAGTTGTGCCGCCGTCAATCCGTGTGCGCTCAGCGTGACCGTGCGCGTTGCCGAATCGCCGGCCCGCAGCTGCTGCGGGTCCTTGTCCCAGGTTTCGACCAGCGTCAGCACGCGTGCTGGCAACCATGGCGTGGCGTGATCCACCGGAGGCAGCACACGCAGCTGCTTCTCCTGCGAGCGCAGGCGGATGGCGCGTGCGCCGAACTGGTCGAACCAGCCACCGCCGGCGCGGCCGACTGCGGCACGAAAGCCGATCGACGGTATCAGCAGCTCGCCACTGCGCTGAGGGAAAACGGCGTAGCGGCGCTCGAATACCGCGAAGCGTCGCCCGCCGATAGTCCTGGTATGGGTGTTCTCGCCGAGTTCGCTGACGATGGCGCCATCGATCACGAGTGGTTCCAGCGTCGCACCGCGTTCGAGGTTCACGGCATGCAGCACGCGAACGGAGACCAGCAGTTGCTGTTGCACGTGCAGCTCGTCGGCATCGGCCTCGACTTCGAGCCTGATGTCGCCACTTCCAGCGGCTGCCGCGGAGTCGGTGTCGACCGTGACGGTGATCGGATCCGTTTTTTCGCCGTCGACCGCGAGTGAGGGAATCTGCAATTGACCGCTGCGTCGTGGTGCCAGCGTGATCTGCCATTCGGTGGCGGTCTCACGCTGTCCACCGCCGATCGAAAAGCTCGAGCTGCGACTTCTTTCCAGCACTTCGAAATCCTGCTCCAGAGCCGTGAGATCGGGAGCGTCGGCGTCCAGGCTCCCGCTGACGCGGATCGTGAGCTGCAGGCTTTCGGACAGGGACAGATGCTCGCGGTCGACGCGGGCTGTGACGCCGGCAGACGCGCTTGCGGCACCGAACGCGAGCAGCAGCAGGATCAAGCGCCACAGCGTCAGCGATTCCATCACCACTTGCTCCTGCCGGATTCGTCGTTACGTGACCGGTTCTCGTACTCGAACTTGCGCCGCAGCAACTCGCCCGGGTCGTCCGGGATGCGCCGCAACCAGTGCTCCATCGCCTGGTCGTCTTCGCTGTCTGCGGATTGGTCGGGCGCAATCGAAGCGGCGCCGCTGACGGATTCTGTGTCTTCTGCGGCGTGTGTTGGCGATTGCGCCGACGCTGCACTGCCTTCTGCCTGCGGTTGCACATCTCGAGTCTGGCCGGACTCGTCGCCCGCACCCGCAGCATCGTGTTCCTGCAGTTGCTGCACGGCTGCGGAGTCTGCGCCGGTTGCGGCACTCGGTTCGGTCGCTGGGCTTCCGTTGGTGCCGGCTCCGGGGTGTGTTGCGGAATCGGCTCTGGCATCGGGTCCGGACGGTCTTGCGGAATCGCTACCGCCGCTCGATCCCGGCCGGGGTGCGGACGGCGCCTGCGCGGTGTCGGCTTGCGGGGTTCCGGCTGCCTGATCCTGCGAGTCCGCCGGTGAGCCGTTGCGATCGTTGCCGCCAGTCTGCGGGTTGGCGTTGCGCTGGCGTGCGAGTTCCTCGACCAGACGACGGTTCGCGGCTGCGTCGGCAAGCTGCGGGTCACGTGCGAGGGCGGCGTCGTAGGCTGCGATCGCGGCGTCGAGCCGACCGGCACGCGCCAGCGCGTTGCCACGGTTGTAGTGCGCCGTCGCATCGTCCTGCTGGGACCAGCTCCGGGCTGCACCGACGTAGTCTCCTGACCGATATTGCGCTGCACCGCGCCATGCCGGGGAGCGGAACAGTCCCGCGGCGCGTTCGGCTTCACCGGCAGCGAGAGCCTGCGCTCCCTGCTGATCCTTGCGCAGCCACAGATCGCGCCATTCGAGCGCGTCGGCGTGTGGTGCGGGCAGCAGTGCCGCCAGCGTCAGCGCAAGCAGCCAGCCCCGCCGGAATGCCAGCGCTGCCAGTGGCAGCAGCGCGAGAGCCAGCCACGGCGCCCGGTCCTGCCACTGATCGAAGCGGCGGTTCGTGTCCGCGGATGTGCGTGCCGGTACCGCTGCTTCGGCAGGCAGCAGGTAACGGATATCGCTGTCGTCCACACCAAGCTGCGCAAAGCGCCCGCGCGCCGTGGCCGCGGCATCGCGCATCGTTGCAAGATCGACTCCGGGAACGCGGATGCCACCATCGGGGTCGCGCAGGAACCCGCCGTCGGGTAGCGGAACCGGTGCGCCTTGCGCGGTGCCGACCGCAAGCAGCGAGAAGCCGAGTCTGGCGCCAGCGAGGGTATGCGCGACCGTTGCCTGCGCGGAGCGTGGAAATGCGTCGGCGACGAACAGCACGCGACCTTCGTTCAGCCCCGCACCATGCAGCAATTGCGCGGCCAGCTCCGCGGCAGTGCGCGGATCGTTACCGGGTTCGGGCATGATCGCGGGGTCGAGCGCCGCCAGCATGGCAGCCAGCGTGTTGACGTCGTCGGACAGCGGAGTGACCACGTGTGCGTCGCCCGCGTAGACGATCAGCGCGGTCAGGCCGTCGTGGCGTGCGGCGAGGATGTCGGCGATCTTGTGGCGTGCGCGCTGCAGCCGTGACGGGGCAAGGTCGGTGGCGCGCATGCTGGCGTCGAGTTCGAGTGCAATGATCAGCGCATCGTTGCTGCGCTCCACCGGCTCCGGCAGCCGCTCCCAGGCTGGTCCGGCAAGCGCCAGCACGCCGAGCGTCCAGCCGCCGAACAACAGCATCGGCAGCGCCTTCGATCGCTTCGCGTCGCTCGGCAGCAACAGGTGTGGCAGCAGCATCGGGTCGATCAGCTCGCCCCACACCGGCGGGCGGCGGTGCCGGCGTGCGAGCCACAGCGTGAGCAGCGCGCACGGCAACAGGGCGAGCAGCCACCACGGGCGCAGGAAGTGAAAGTCGGTCAGCAGGGCATGCACCGGGTCAGCCTCCACGTGGCGATGTGCTGCGCTGTGGCCGCAGCAGGCTGGCAGCGAGCACTAGCGTCACCGTCAGTGCAAGCGCCAGCGGCCAGTGCGCCAGCGAGACCCGTGGACGGTAGTAGAGCGCGTTCTGTTCCACCGGCTCGAGGCGATCGAGTTCGGTGTAGATCCGTTGCAGTTCGCTGCCATCGCGTGCGCGGAAATACTGCCCGCCGGTAAGTTCCGCGATCCGGCGCAAGGTGTTTTCGTCGAGGTCTGCGGATGGATTCAGTCGTCTCGCCCCGAACATGCCGCCCAGCAGCCCCGGCAAGCTCATCGATTCCGCACCGACGCCGATCGTGTAGACGCGCAGGCCAGCCCGCGCCGCGAGTTCGGCTGCCTGCAGTGGCGGCAGCTCGCCGGCCGTGTTGGCACCGTCGGTGACCAGTATCAGCACGCGCGCGTGTTCCGGACGGTTGCGCAGGTGCTTCACGGCGAGCCCCAGCGCATCGCCGATCGCGGTCTGGCGTCCGGCGAATCCGATGCGCGCCTCGTCGAGCAGCCGCTGCAACGTGGCGTGGTCGAAGGTGAGCGGTACGTGCAGGTAGGCGGCGCTCGCGAACAGGATCAGCCCGATACGATCAGCAGTGCGTCTGCCGATGAAATCGCGTGAAACCCGCCGCACCACGGCAAGACGGTCGGCGGTGTGTCCGTCGAGTTCGAGGTCTTCGGTCAGCATGCTCTCGGAAATATCGATCGCGAGCATCAGGTCGCGACCACTGGCCGGAGTGGCGACGGCATCACCGACCTGGCGAGGTGCGCTCGCAGCCGCTACCAGCGCCAGCCACACCAGCGACATCAGCGCGAGGCGCACGTGCGGCAGCCGCCTGCGTTGCGATCTGCCATCCGGCGTGACGGCACTGCTCACCGCGTGCGGGAAATAGAGCGCCGCGTCGTACGACGGGGCGCGCCGCCACAGCAGGCGCAACACGAGTGGCAATGGCAGCAGCACCGCGGCCCATGGCTGGGCGAACTCGATCACCGGTGCCGCCTCAGCCAGCTGCGGCACACGCAGTACAGGGCGGAGGCATCGTATCGGCATGCCGGATCATACGGTGCGTCGGCCAGTGCACGCCCGGGTCCGTGGCTGAATGCATCGGTACGCCCGCTGCGGTCGAGAAACGCAAGCCAGTCCGTTCCGGTCAGCGCTGCAATCTCAGCCGGCGGGTAACGACACAGTGCCGCCCGGCGCAACAAGGCGTTGCCGGCGGCGGCAAACGCTGCGGGATCGGCGTGTGCGTGCAGGCTTGCGAACAGCACCTCGAGCTCGCCGAGTGCAGCGCGCCGGTAGCGGTTGCGTCGCCGGTGGCGCGTTGCCAGCACGCACACCAGCACCAGGGCGATCGCGGCCAGTGCAGCAAGGAGCCACCAGCCGAAGGCGGGCGGCCACCAGCCGATCGGTGCAGGGAAGTGGATTGGTTGCAGGCCGGCGAGGGGGTCAGCGGCGTTCATCGTGCAGTTCCGCGGAACGCGTTGGCGAGGGTGGTCGCGGCAGCCTGGTCGGTGGGCAGTGCGATGAATGCCGCACCGAGCCGCCCGAATGCCTGCGCAGCGTCGCCTGCGTTGCGCTCGAACCGTGCCGTGTGGTGCTGCCGGGTTCGGTCGTCGTCGGTATCGATCACAACGCGTCGGAGCCCATCGCTGGCAGGCGCAGCACCGACGGGCGGCAGTTCGCGTTCGAGCACGTCGTATACGTGGATCGCGCAGCTCTCGGTATGGCGTGCAAGCAGGTGCAGCTCCCTGGAGCTGGCGGCATCCCAGCCGGAGAAATCGCTGATTGTGATCACCAGGCTGCCGGGACGCACGATGCGGCGCAGTGCCGCGAAGGCGGGTGCAAGCGGTGCAGCCGCTTGCGCCGCAGAGGGAATGCCCAGGCGGTGGTTGAACTCGTGGCAGCTCCGCAGCAGTTCGAGCACGGCACGATGATCGCGACGTGGGCGGACCTCGTGTTGTCCGTGTTCGCCGATGACGAGGCCGCCGATGCGATCGCCGGCGGCGAGTGTCGCCCACGCAAGCAATGCCGCAGCGTGTGCAGCCTGCACCGACTTCAGCGTGCGGCGGCTGCCGAAGAACATATCGCGGCGCTGGTCGACCAGCAGGAATACGGGACGTTCGCGCTCCTCGCGGAATACGCGGGTGTGTACGCGTCCGCTGCGGGCAGTGACACGCCAGTCGATGCTGCGGACGTCGTCGCCGGCCGCGTAGGCACGCAGTTCCTCGAATTCGATGCCGCGTCCGCGCCGGGAACCGGTGTGCATGCCGGCGGCTGCATTGCGTGCCGGCGGGGCGCGCAGCCTGATTCGTGCCGCCTCGGCGCGCAGCCGGATCAGTTCGTGCAGGTCGCAGAAGGCTCCCTGGGCGTGCGACGCCGGTGTCGCAATCCGTCTTCGCATGGTCGATCAGCCTACGGGGACCGCGTTCAACAGCTCGTCGATCACGCGGTCCGGCGTCGTTCCGCTTGCCTCCGCATCGTAGTTCAGGATCAGGCGATGCCGGAACACGTCGCAGAGCACCGTCTGCACATCGTCGGGAGCAACGAAATCACGCCCTGCAAGCCATGCGTGGGCACGTGCAGCACGATCGAGGCCGATCGTTGCGCGTGGACTGACGCCGTAGTCGACCCAGCGTCGCAGCGGGCCGTCACCGCGCGTTGCCAGTGCGAGCTGCACGATGTACTCCTCCACCGCCGGTGCCATGTGCAGCTCGAGGACCGCTGCACGCGCCGCGAAGATATGTTGCTGGCTGAGTATGGATGGTGCCGGGGCCGGGGCATGTGCAGCCTCGCGACGCGCGAGACGCAGGATCTCGCGTTCGGCCTGCGCATGCGGATAATCGACCTGTACATGCAGCAGGAAACGGTCGAGTTGCGCTTCGGGCAGCGGATAGGTGCCTTCGTGCTCGATCGGGTTCTGTGTCGCCATGACCAGGAACAGTGCGGGCAGTGCGTGAGTCGTTCCTCCCACGCTGACCTGCCGCTCCGACATGGCTTCCAGCAGCGCTGACTGCACCTTGGCCGGTGCGCGGTTGATCTCATCGGCGAGCACAAGGTTGTGGAACACCGGGCCGCGCTGGAAACGGAAACTTCCGTCCTCGGGGCGATAGATGTCGGTACCGGTCACGTCGCCAGGCAGCAGGTCCGGCGTGAACTGGATGCGCTGGAAATCGCACTCGATGCCGCGTGCGAGCTGGCGGATCGCACGGGTCTTGGCAAGACCCGGAGCGCCTTCGACCAGCAGATGGCCGTCGGCGAGCAGGGCAATCAGCAACCCGTCGACCAGTCGCTCCTGGCCGATGATTTCCTGTCTCAGCCAGTTGCGCAGTTGCGCGACCGGTTCGCTCTGCGTGCTCAAGCCATATCTCCTTCTACCTGCGGCGTGCCTTTGACGGCGTGCATTGTAGCCAGCCACAACGACGATCCAGTGTACGCCGGATGTTTCGGTTCGTTTCGACCGCCTGTGGCCGCGACGGTTCCGTACCGACACCATTACTGACTGGCTCCTGCTGACATTGCTGACTGGCACCTGCACTGCGACGGTTCCGTACTATGCTTGCGCGAATCGGCTTCCGTGGCGGGATATGGCGCAGTGCAGGTGGCGAGATGAATGATTCGGCGGGCAGAGAGCGGTTTCTGGTGTCGATTGACGAACTGATCGACCGTAGTGCAACCGTGAACGGAGTCGCGTCGCTGAAGGCTTTTGCGGCGGAGGTGATCGGCAATATCGACTTCGAGGACATCCGCGACCGAAATCCACAGGATGTGTTCGCGGCCATCGACTACGCATGGCGCTATCTGCAGCACTACGATCACGCCGGCCCGAAGCTCGCGGTCTTCGATCCGCGCCGCGAAGAGCACGGCTGGACATCGCGCCATACGGCGGTGCTGGTACTCACCGAAGGCATTCCGTTCGTTTCGGAATCACTGCGGCTGGAGCTCAACCGGCGCAACATCGTGATCCACGTGCTGCTGAGTTCGGACCTCACCGTGGAGCGTGACACGAACCATCGGTTGCAGCGCATGCTGCCGGCGACCGTAACCGCTGACGGTGTGCGCCGTCGGCGCGAGGCGCTGGTGTATATGGAAATCTCGCGTATCGGTGACCCGGTCGCGCGTGCGGAACTGGTGGGGGTGCTTGCTGGCGTGGTTGCCGAGGTCGCCTGTGTAGTCGGCGACTTTCCTGCGATGCGTGAATCGGTACTCGAGCTCATCGAGCGTCTGCCCGGATGTTCCACGGGCATTGCCGAGGAACAGTGGCAGGAGAACCGTGCGTTGCTGCAGTGGCTGCTGGCGCACAATTTCACGTTTCTTGGCCATGAGGTGCTCGATGTGGAGTGGGGCGAGGCGGGCCCACGCGTCGAGGTGCGCGCAGGTTCGGCGCTTGGGCTGTTGCGCACTCGCAGGACGCCGGGAGCGGACTTTCTTGCGCAGGATCTGGCCGGATCCGGACCGCAGGTGCTGCGCGAACGTCCGCAGGCGCTGTTCTTCAAGTCGACGCAGCGCTCGCGCGTGCATCGCTCGGCACACCCCGATTATGTGACCGTCCGCTGTCACGACGCCGCAGGCCGGGTCGTGACGCAGCACAATTTCCTTGGGCTGTTTGCCGCTGCGGTCTACTCGATGGATCCCGAAGAGATTCCGATCGTGCGCCGCAAGGTGGCGAGGCTGATCGCGCGGGCACGCCCGGATGCCAGCAGCCACCGCGAACGGACTCTTCGCCGCGTATTCGGACTGTTGCCGCGCGATGAACTGTTCCAGTCGGACGAGGAGCAGTTGTTCCGCACGGCGATGCGCATCTTCCACATCCAGGAGCGGCGCAAGACCCGACTGTTCATTCGTTTCGATGCGCGCAGACGCTTTGCGTCGTGCCTCGTCTACATGCCGCGCGACGTCTACTGCACGGAGATCCAGCAAAAGATCGAAGCGATGCTGATGCAGGTACTCGGTGCCGATGCCTCGGAGTGCACCACGTTCTTTTCCGAGTCGGTGCTGGTTGGCACGTATTTCGTGATGCGTCTCGGCTCCCCGCTCCCCACCGAACCCGACGTCGATGAGCTTGAGTCCAGGGTCGTACGTCTGTGCGAACGGTGGCAGGAACAACTGCAGCAGTCGCTGCTCGCAGAGTTCGACGAAGAGGAGGGCATGCACCACATGCGCCTGTGGGGGGAGGCCTTTCCCGGTGCCTATCGTGACGACAACGATGCCACAACGGCAGTGGCAGACATCCGCGAGTTCGAGCGCTGCGCACCCGGCGTGATGCCGGGGGTACGCTTCTATCGCTCCAGCCAGGACGAGGAATCGATGCTCCGCTTCCGGCTCTACTGTCCGGATCATGGCGCGATACTGTCGGATGTGATTCCGATGCTCGAGAACCTCGGCATGCGAGTGCACGGTGAGCGGCCGTATCGACTCGTGCGCGCCGATGGACGTGAGTTCTGGCTGCACGATTTCACGCTGAGCAACGCGCTTGCCGCCGGGATCGACATCGCTGCGGTGGCACCGGCGGTACAGGCTTGCTTCGTCGCGGTGCATGCCGGGCGTGCCGAGAACGACGCGTTCAATCGTCTGGTGCTCGGTACGGGGTCCGAGTGGCGCGAAATCGCGATCCTGCGTGCGTACGCGCACTACATGAAGCAGGTGCGCTACAACGTCGCACCGCAGTTCGTCGCCGAAGTGCTGGGCCGGCATCTGCCGCTTGCGCGCGCGCTGATCGAACTGTTTCGCGTGCGTTTCGATCCCTCTGGCGATGACTCGCTGCGCGGTCGGCTCGAGGAGGAGGTTGCGACGCGGATCCAGGCGGCACTCGAGGCGGTCGAACAGCTCAACGATGACCAGGTGCTGCGCGCGTATCTCGCGCTGATCCGCGCCACGCTGCGGACCAACTGGTTCCGTCGGTCTGGCGATGATGTCGCGCGGGAGCATTTCTCGTTCAAGTTCGACTGCGCCCGCGTACCGAGGTTGCCGCGACCGGTACCGATGTACGAGATCTGGGTCTATTCACCGCGTGTCGAAGGTGTGCATCTGCGCTACGGACGCGTGGCGCGTGGCGGGTTGCGCTGGTCGGACCGCCTGGAGGATTTCCGTACTGAAGTGCTGGGTCTGGTGAAGGCGCAGCAGGTAAAGAACGCTGTGATCGTTCCGGTAGGTGCCAAGGGTGGCTTCGTGCCGAAGCGGCTGTGCGCCGAAGCGGGGCGCGATGCCGTGCAGGCCGAAGGTGTGGCCTGTTACGAGATCTTCATCGGCGGGATGCTCGATCTCACCGACAATGTGATCGATGGCGTGACGGTGACGCCGCCGGAGGTGGTCTGCCACGATGAGCCGGATCCCTATCTCGTGGTCGCGGCCGACAAGGGTACCGCGGCGTTTTCCGATATCGCCAACGCGTTGTCGGAACGCTACGGATTCTGGCTGCACGACGCCTTCGCTTCGGGTGGCAGCGTAGGCTACAACCACAAGCGGATGGCGATCACCGCGCGCGGTGCGTGGGTCGCGGTGCAGCGCCACTTTCGCGAGCGCGGGGTGGATGTGCAGCAGGATCCGGTCAGCGTGATCGGGATCGGCGACATGTCGGGCGACGTGTTCGGCAACGGCATGCTGTGCTCGCGCAGCATCCGGCTCGTGGCTGCCTTCGATCACCGGCACATCTTCATTGATCCCGACCCCGATCCGTCGGCGGCGTGCGCCGAGCGTGAACGCTTGTTCGCGTTGCCCCGTTCGAGCTGGGCGGATTACGATCCGGCGCTGATCTCGCGCGGTGGTGGCGTATTCGCGCGCAATGTGAAATCGATTGCACTCGGTGCGGAGATGCGCCGTCTGCTTGCCACCGATGCCGAGCGTCTGACTCCTGCCGAACTGATATCCGTGCTGCTCGCGGCACCGGTGGATCTGATCTTCAATGGCGGCATCGGTACCTGGTTCAAGGCGAGCGACGAGGATCACGCCTCGGTCGGCGACAAGGCGAACGATGGTGTGCGCATCGATGCAACCCGGATTCGTGCGCGCGTCATCGGCGAGGGTGGCAACCTTGGACTGACGCAGCGTGCGCGTGTCGAGTTTGCGGCGGCCGGCGGCGCCTGCAATACCGACTTCATCGACAATTCGGGTGGGGTCGATTGCTCCGACCACGAAGTCAACATCAAGATTCTGCTGAACAGGATCGTCGCATCCGGCGAGATGACGTCGCAGCAGCGCGCGGCGTTGCTCGAAGACATGAGCGACGAGGTTGCGTGCCTGGTACTCGCGAACAACTGTCGCCAGACACAGGCGGTCAGTATTGCGGAGCATGATGCGCCCGCGCGCATCAACGAACATCGTGCGTTGATATCCTCGCTCGAAGCCCGTGGCGTGCTCGATCGGCGCCTCGAGTTCCTGCCCGGCGACGATGCCCTGGAGGAACGGCGCACGCGGGGCAAGGGCCTGGTCCGGCCAGAGCTGGCCGTGCTGATGTGTTATGTGAAGGGCCAGTTGAAACGCGACATCCTCGCCTCGGATCTACCCGAGGATCCGTATCTGGCGCGAAGCATCGCGCGGGCGTTCCCGGCGCGTCTGGTCGAACGTTTCGGTGAACGGCTGCTGCAGCACGAGTTGCACCGCGAAATCATTGCGACGCAGATCGGCAATGATCTCGTGGACCTGATGGGCATCACCTTCATCGAGCGTCTGCAGCAAAGCACCAACGCCAGCATTGCAGCAATCGTGAAGGCGTATGCGAAGGCACGCGACGTGTTCGGGCTGCATCAATGGTGGAGCGTGGTGGAAGGGCTGGATCATGCGGTGGATGCACGTGTGCAGCTCCAGGTGTTCGCGGATCTGCAGCGGCTGCTGCGTCTGGCCACGCGCTGGTTCCTTCACAATCGGCGCGCCAACCTCGACCTCGGCGCCGAGGTCGCGGCACTGGCAGCGCCGGTGGCACATATCCAGGTGGCGATGGGCGAGTACGCACGTGGCGAGCAGCAGCTCGCATGGCGCAAGCGTCATGACGAGCTGCTGGCTGCAGGGCTGCCGCAGCCAGTGGCGGTGGGGCTCGCCGGTTCGTCGATGCTGGTTGCGGCGCTCGGGATGGTCGATGTAGCGCGGATGCAGGGGCTAGCGGTGGAACGTACGGCACGGATTGCCTTTGCGCTGAACGAGCGCCTGGATTTCTACTGGTTCGGCAAGCAGATCAGTGCACTCACGGTCGACGGCTACTGGCAGGCCATGGCGCGCGAGTCCTATCTGGATGAGCTCGACTGGCAGTTGCGTGCGGTCGTTGCACAGGTGGCGCAGACTGCGCGGGAAGCGGCAGCAGAACAGGATATCGAGCGTTGTCTCGAGTGCTGGGAATCCGCGCGGGCGCCAGCCGTGGCGCGGTGGCGCTTGCTGCTGAAGCAGATCCGTGATGCGCGCACGCAGGACTACGCGATGTACGCGGTTGCCGTGCGTGCGCTGCTCGCGCTGGCGCAGCCGCAGCCGTTGGCGCCCTGAACCGCAGCCCGCGGCGCGTTCGATCGGTTATCCTTGGCGCCCCATTCGAATCGATCGGTCCCAGACGTGATCCTGCCATACCCCGTGCTGCGCAAGCTGTTGTTCCTGGTTCCAGGCGAGAGTGCGCATGAGCTCGGGTTGCACGGGCTCGATGCGCTGCTGCGTCTGCGCCTGCACGGCCTGTTGTCGGTACAGCCCCCCCCCGATCCGATACGCTGCATGGGGCTCGAATTTCCGCATGCAGTCGGGTTGGCAGCAGGATTCGACAAGAACGGTGAATACATCGATGCGCTCGCCGCACTCGGCTTTGCATTCATCGAGATCGGTACCGTGACGCCGCGGCCGCAGCCTGGCAATCCGCAGCCGCGGCTGTTCCGCATTCCGCAGGCCGAGGCGCTGATCAATCGCATGGGTTTCAACAACCGGGGTGTTGCCCATCTGTGCGAGCGCGTGCGTGCTTCGAGCTACCGCGGCGTGCTCGGAATCAATATCGGCAAGAACAAGGACACGCCTCTGGAGCGCGCGGACGAGGACTACCTGTACTGTCTGGAACAGGTGTATCCACTTGCCTCGTACATCACGATCAATCTCTCGTCACCGAATACGCCGGGTTTGCGTGACCTGCAGTTCGGCGAGCCGATGGAGCGCCTGCTGGGCGTACTGGTGCGCCGGCGCGACGAACTTGCCGAATGCCACGGCAAGTCGGTTCCGCTGGCGTTGAAGGTGGCGCCGGATCTTGCGGACGAGGATATCGACCACATTGCCGATGCCGTGCGCCGCGCGCGTATCGATGCGCTGATCGCAACCAACACCACCGTGGCGCGCGCCGGAGTGGAAGGATTCCCCGGAGCGCAGGAAGCCGGCGGGCTCAGTGGCGCACCGCTCACGCAGCGTGCCGATGCGGTAATGGCCCGGCTCGCTGCACGTCTCGGGGGCGAGGTGCCGCTGATCGGCGCCGGTGGCATCATGAGCGCGGAGGCGGCGGCGCAGCGCATGCGCAGCGGCGCGCGCCTGGTGCAGCTCTACACCGGCTTCATTTATCACGGGCCTGCGCTGATCGCCCGCGCAGCCAGTGCGATCGCGCGCGAACGTGCAGCATTGACGCGGCGCTGCCCGCAATGAAGCCTCGCACCCGCCAGGCGCGCACCGCCGCAGCGCAAGCACATTATTTCGCCAGCTGCCCGCGCGGACTGGAGGATCTGTTGCTGGCAGAGCTGCACGCGGTCGGCATCACGGACGCACGCAGCGCTCGCGGTGGCATCCGCTTCAAGGGCTGCCTCGCCGATGCGTATCGTGCGTGCCTGTGGTCGCGCGTCGCGAGTCGGGTGATGGTGATGCTGGCCGAGATTCCCGCGCGTGATGCCGATGAACTCTACGCCAGTGCGCTCGATCTGCCGTGGGAGCGGCATATCGCTCCCGGTGCCACGATTGCGGTCGACTTCAACGGCGTGTCCGAAGCGTTGCGCAACAGCCTGTTTGGCGCCCGCCGGGTCAAGGATGCCGTGGTCGACCGCTTGCGCGCGGTGAGTGGTTTGCGCCCCGACGTGGACGTACGCGATCCGGATATCCGCATCGTGGCGCATCTTGTGCGTGACCGGCTGACACTTGCGATCGATCTGGTCGGAACGCAGCACCGTCGCGGCTGGCGTGGTCCAGCGGGCGCTGCACCGCTGAAGGAGAATCTGGCTGCGGCGCTGCTGTTGCGTGCCGGCTGGCCAGCGATCGCTGCCGGCGGTGGCGCACTCTACGATCCGATGTGCGGTTCCGGGACGCTGTTGATCGAGGCGGCACTGATCGCGGCAGGCGCTGCAGTGGGGGAGTTTCGTGCGCTGGCGACACGCAGTTGGTGCGGACACGATGCGGCGCTGTACGAGCGCATGCTGCGAGAGGCACGTGCACAGCGCGAGGCAGTAGTGCCGACCCTGCCACCGATCGCGGGTGCCGATCAGGACGCGCGCGTGCTCGAGCATGCGCGACGCAATGCGCTTGCGGCTGGCCTGGGCGAACAGATTGCATTCGATGCCTGTGCGCTGGCGTTGCAGCGGCGGCCGGCGTCGATGGTGGGGCGCAGCGGACTGCTGATCTGCAACCCGCCGTACGGTGAACGTCTCGGCAGCACGGCTGCGTTGCCGGCGTTGTACGCGGAGCTCGGACGTCTGGTGCGCGAGGAATTCGGTGACTGGCGAGCAGCGATCCTGACCATGGAAGGCCCGCTCGAGGACGCGCCGGGCCTGCGCTGGCAGCGACGCTACCGGGTGCGCAACGGTGCGCTCGATTGCTGTCTGCTGGTGTACGAGTCGCGGACTGTGCGTATACCGAAACCTGCGTCTGCCGGCGGGCAGGATGCTCCTGCCGTCGAGCTACCCCCGACCGTCGCGACGGTGACGGATCAGTACGAACCCGGCCCGGGCGCCGTGATGTTCGCGAACCGTGTGCGCAAGAACCTGCGCCGGCTGAAAGGCTGGCTCGCATCCAGCGGCTGTACCTGCTATCGCATCTACGATGCCGACATTCCGGAGTATGCGGTTGCCGTGGATCGCTACGAGGACTGGGTGCATGTCGCGGAGTACGCACCACCCGCATCGATCGATGCAGATACGGCGCGTGCACGGCTTGCCGACGTGTGCGCGATGCTGCCGTCGCTGCTCGGGGTGCCGGCGCGGAATGTGGTGCTGAAGACGCGCACGCGTCAGCGTGGTACGCAACAATACCAGCGTCTGGCACGCGAGAATCATTTCGTGACGGTGCGCGAAGGCCCGGCGCAGCTTCTGGTCAACCTGCACGACTTTCTCGATACGGGGTTGTTTCTCGATCATCGGCCAGTGCGTCGCATGGTCGAGGCTGCAGCGTGCGGCAAACGCTTCCTGAACCTGTTCTGCTACACCGGTTCGGTCAGCGTATTTGCCGGGTTGGGCGGTGCGAGCACGACCACAGGCGTGGATCTGTCTGTGACCTATCTGGATTGGGCGCGGCGCAACCTCGAGCTGAACGGGCTGGCCCGCATGCGCCACGAACTGGTGCGTGCCGACTGCCTGCCCTGGCTGGCGCAGCAATCACAGCGCTGGGACCTGGTGTTTCTCGATCCGCCGTCGTTCTCGAACTCGAAGAGCATGCGCGGTACTCTGGACGTGCAGCGTGACCACGTTGCGCTGATACGTGCAGCCGTGCGCGTGCTTGGCGATGATGGCCTGTTGCTGTTCTCGACCAACCGCCGCGGCTTTCGCCTCGATGGCGAGGCTCTTGCAGACCTGGAAGTGCAGGATCTGACTGCGCGCAGCATCGATGCGGATTTTGCGCGTGAACCGCCACCGCATCGACTCTATGCGATTCGTCGCGGCAGTAATGCAGCCAGGGTCTGAGCTGGCATTCCCCGGGCGCAGGAATCTTATCGATCGGAAGGTGTTGCTGCAGCCGGCGCTGCGGTAGCGCCGGCTGCAGTGGTGAGTTCATCAGGAGCGCTGGTCGATCGGTACGTAGTCGCGTTGCGTGTGACCGGTGTAGAGCTGGCGCGGGCGACCGATCTTGTAGCTGGCGCTGATCATCTCGTGCCAGTGTGCGATCCAGCCGACGGTGCGTCCGGTCGCGAACATCACGGTGAACATGTTGGTCGGGATGCCGAGCGCACGCAGGATGATGCCGGAGTAGAAGTCCACGTTCGGATAGAGCTTCTTTTCGACGAAGTAGTCGTCCTCGACGGCGATCTTTTCGAGCTTCTGCGCGATGCGGAACAAGGGGTCCCTTTCGAGGCCGAGTTCTGAAAGCACTTCGTCGCAGGTCTGCTTCATGACCTTCGCGCGCGGGTCGAAGTTCTTGTATACACGATGCCCGAAACCCATCAGCCGGAACGGATCGTTCTTGTCCTTCGCACGCTTGATGAACTCGGGGATGCGTGATTCGTCGCCGATCTCCTCGAGCTGGTTCAGCACGGCCTCGTTCGCACCACCGTGTGCAGGCCCCCAGAGTGCGGCGATGCCGGCTGCTATGCAGGCGAACGGGTTGGCGCCGGTGGAGCCGGTCAGACGCACCGCCGATGTGGAAGCGTTCTGCTCGTGGTCGGCGTGCAGCAGGAAGATACGGTCCATCGCACGGGCCAGAACCGGGTTGATCTTCGTTGTCTCGCAGGGATTGCCGAACATCATGTGCAGGAAGTTGGATGCGTAGTCGAGCGAGTTGTCGGGGTGCATGAAAGGCATGCCGATCGAATACTTGAAGCACATCGCCGCCAGCGTCGGCATCTTCGCTATCAACCGGTACGCGGCGATCTCGCGATGCTCCTCGTCGGTGATGTTGAGCGCGTCGTGGTAGAAGGCCGACAGCGCGCCGACGACGCCGCACATGATCGCCATCGGGTGGGCATCACGGCGGAAGCCCCGGAAGAAGAACTGCAGTTGCTCATGCACCATCGTGTGGCGCATCACCACATCGACGAAATTTTTCTTTTGTGCTGCCGTCGGCAGTTCACCGTACATCAGCAGGTAGCACACCTCCAGGTAGTCGGAACGTTCGGCGAGCTGTTCGATCGGGTAGCCACGGTGGAGCAGGATGCCGCGATCACCGTCGATGTAGGTGATCTTGCTTTCGCAGGCGGCGGTCGAAACGAAACCGGGGTCGTAGGTGAAATAACCCTTGGTGCTCAGTGCCTGCACGTCGACGACGTCAGGACCGATGGTGCCGGTGTGAACCGGCAGTTCGAGCTCCGTCGTGGCGCCCGGTATCGATAGTCTGGCGGTCTTTCCCGACATGGCTCTACGGCTCCTTGTAAGGTTTTAGATCGTGGGGCCGCGGTGCGGCGCGGGCGTCAACTCTATAGACCGCGCACGCGCATTGTCAATTCGCGACTGTCGCGACGGGATGGCGCTCATCACACGGAAAAAATCGCCGTGCCAGCGGCTGCAGATGGCGGTTTGCGTCGTGATCGTCGTTTGTATTCGGGGGGGTGGCTCCCTATAATCCGCAGCGGTTCACGTTGCTGTCGCCACCTGGCCCACGCGGGGCGCGATGCTATGCGTGGACACGCTTCCTTCCAACGGAATTTCTCGAAAAGGAATCTGATCCGTGAAGCCAAACAGACCCGTCAACCTGGACATCGGCACGATTGCGTTGCCGATAACTGCCTACGTATCGATCCTGCACCGCGTATCCGGTGTGGCGCTTCTGGTCGGGCTGGGAATCCTCTTGTACCTGTTCGATCTTTCGTTGTCCGACGAGCAGGGTTTCGCGCGTGCCACGGAATTGCTGGGCTCGGTGCCGGCGAAGCTGCTCGTATGGGCGGTACTGGCGGCGCTGGCCTATCACTGCGCTGCGGGCGTCAAGCACCTGATCATGGATCTGGGCTACGGCGAATCGCTCGAGGGCGGCAGGTTGGCGGCGCGTGCGACGCTGGTGGTGGCCGGACTTCTCATCGTTCTCGCGGGGGTGTGGGTATGGTAACTGCAGTCACGAATTACGGCCGCAGCGGCCTGCACGACTGGATCCTGCAGCGTGTCACGGCACTGATCCTGCTTGCGTACGTGCTGTGCATCATCGGTATCCTGGCTTTCACGCCTGGTCTTGACTACGCGACATGGCGCGCGGCTTTCGCCGGGACGCCGATGAAGATCTTCAGCATGATGGCAATCGTCTCGAGCGTGGTGCATGCGTGGATCGGCCTGTGGACGGTGAGTACCGATTACTTCACCGAGCGGCTGCTTGGTCCGAAAGGCAATCTGTTCCGGTGGGTTTTCCAGGCTGCATACGGTGTGGTGCTGTTCGCGTACCTCGTCTGGGGCGCACAGATCTTGTGGGGTAATTGAGAAATGACGCGAATCCGCACTCTGAGTTTCGATGGTGTGATCGTCGGTGGCGGTGGTGCCGGGATGCGTGCCGCGCTGCAACTGGCCCAGTCGGGTTACCGTACTGCGGTGATTTCGAAGGTGTTCCCGACGCGCTCGCACACGGTGTCGGCGCAGGGGGGCATCACCTGCGCGATCGCCAGTGCCGATCCGGGTGATGACTGGCGCTGGCATATGTACGACACCGTGAAGGGCTCCGACTACATCGGTGACCAGGACGCAATCGAGTACATGTGCTCGGTGGGGCCGCAGGCGGTATTCGAGATGGAACACCTCGGGCTGCCGTTTTCACGCACGGAGGAAGGTCGTATCTACCAGCGTCCGTTCGGCGGACAGAGCAAGGATTTCGGTCGGGGCGGTCAGGCTGCGCGCACCTGTGCTGCGGCAGACCGTACCGGACATGCACTGTTGCACACGCTGTTCCAGGCGAACCTGAAGAGCCGTACTGCATTCCTGAACGAGTGGTTCGCAGTCGATCTGGTCAAGAACCAGGACGGCGCGGTGGTCGGTGTGATCGCGATCTGCATGGAAACCGGCGAAACGGTGTATGTGAAGTCGCGGGCAACGGTGCTTGCCACTGGCGGTGCCGGGCGGATCTACGCATCGACGACCAATGCCCATATCAACACCGGCGACGGCGTCGGGATGGCTCTGCGGGCGGGCTTCCCGGTGCAGGACATCGAGATGTGGCAGTTCCACCCGACCGGCATCGCTGGCGCAGGTGTGCTGGTCACCGAAGGCTGCCGCGGGGAGGGTGGCTATCTGCTGAACAAGGACGGCGAGCGTTTCATGGAGCGTTATGCGCCGAATGCCAAGGACCTCGCGAGCCGTGACGTGGTTGCGCGTTCGATGATCAAGGAGATCATCGAAGGGCGTGGCTGCGGTCCCGAGGGCGATCACGTATACCTCAAGCTCGATCATCTGGGAGCCGAGGTGCTGGAATCGCGGCTGCCGGGCATCTGTGAACTCTCGAAGACCTTCGCACACGTCGATCCGGTGCGCGAGCCGATCCCGGTCGTACCGACGTGCCACTACATGATGGGTGGCATACCGACCAACGTGCACGGACAGGCGCTGACCCAGGATCTCTCCGGCGCAGACCGCGTGATTCCGGGGCTGTTTGCCTGCGGCGAGGTGGCGTGCGTGTCGGTGCACGGCGCGAACCGCCTTGGTGGCAACTCGCTGCTCGATCTGATCGTTTTCGGACGTGCATCGGGCCTGTTCATCGAGAAGGCGCTGCGCGAAGGGATCGAATATCGCGATGCATCCGATTCGGATGTGGACCAGGCGATGGGCCGCCTCGATCGCCTGAACTCATCGAAGGACGGCGAGGCGGTGGCACCGCTGCGCAAGGAGCTGCAGACGGTGATGCAGAACTTCTTCGGCGTGTTCCGCACGGGAGAAAAGATGCGCGAGGGTGTGGCGAGTCTGGCTGCGCTGCGGCCCCGCATCGAAAACCTGCACCTCAGGGACAAGTCGCAGGCGTTCAATACGGCTCGCCTCGAGGCGCTCGAACTGCAGAACCTGCTTGAAGTGGCTGAATCGACTGCGGTTGCGGCCGAGGTGCGCACCGAGAGCCGAGGCGCGCACGCGCGCGAGGACTACCCGGAACGCGACGACGCGAACTGGCTGTGCCATTCGCTGTTCTTCCCGGACGGAAAGCGCATGGGGCGGCGCAGTGTGAATTTCACGCCGAAGACCGTCGACACGTTCGAGCCCGTGAAGCGCACCTATTGACCGGGAATTTTTCAACATGCTGACAGTGAGTGTTTATCGTTACAACCCGGAAAGCGATCGGGAACCCTCGATGCACGAGGTGCAACTCGACACCGGGGGCCGGGATCTGATGGTGCTCGACGTACTCGAGTTGCTGAAGGTGCAGGATCCCTCGCTGACCTTCCGTCGTTCGTGTCGTGAAGGCGTGTGCGGCTCCGACGGCGTGAACATGAATGGCAAGAACGGACTGGCGTGCATCACGCCACTGTCCTCGATCGTCAGGAACGACCGACTGGTGATCCGGCCACTGCCGGGGCTGCCGGTGATCCGCGATCTCGTGGTCGACATGACGATGTTCTATCGTCAGTACGAAAAGGTGAAGCCTTATCTGATCAACGACGAGCCGGCACCTGCGATCGAGCGGCTGCAGTCGATCGAAGAGCGTGCCAAACTCGACGGGCTCTACGAGTGCATCCTCTGCGCGTGCTGCTCGACTGCGTGCCCGTCGTTCTGGTGGAATCCCGACCGTTTCGTTGGTCCATCCGGTCTGTTGCAGGCCTACCGTTTCCTGATCGACAGCCGTGATACGGCAACCGGGGAACGGCTCGCGGAACTCGATGACCCGTACAGCGTGTTCCGCTGCCATGGAATCCAGAACTGCGTTGCGGTCTGTCCCAAGGGCCTCAATCCGACGCAGGCGATCGGGCACATCCGCAACATGCTGCTGGTGCGCGGAACCTGAATTCGGCGGGCCGGGCACTGAGCCACAGCCCGGCTACAGTCGCTGCATCCGTCGATGCGGGTGTGGGCCGGGAGTTGATGTGGAATCAACCCGTTCCGGTCGCGGTGGACCGGCGTGGAGGCGTTGCGATATGCAGCAGGAGAGCATGGAGTTGCTCTGGGGCAGCTCCCATATATCGGGTGGCAACGCCGCCTACGTCGAGGCGATGTACGAGACGTACCTGCGCGACCCGAACGCGATAGCGCCCGAATGGCGTGATTATTTCGACCGCCTGCCGCGGGTCGATGGCACCACGATCGATGTGCCCCATTCGACGATCCAGGAGCACTTCGCACTGCTGGGACGGCAGAAATCCCGGCCGGCGCCGGTTCCCCACCCCGGCATCAGCACCGAGTACGAACGCAAGCAGGTGCGCGTGGTGCAACTGATCAGCGCGTACCGTCACCGTGGTCACCAGAAGGCACGCCTCGATCCGCTCGGTCTCGCCGTGCGCGAAGATGTGCCCGACCTGGATCTGCAGTTCCACCAGCTGTCCGCAGCCGACTTCGATACGGTCTTCCAGACTGGATCGCTGCACATCGGCAAGTCCGAGGCACCGCTACGCGAGATCGTCGCGGCACTCGAGAGCACCTACTGCAATGCGGTCGGCGCCGAGTTCAAGCACATCGTCTCGACCGAGGAGCGGCACTGGATCCAGAATCGCATGGAAAGCGTGCGTGCTGCACCGGTATACACCGCGCACATGAAGTGCCATCTGCTCGAGCGCCTGACGGCTGCAGAGGGACTTGAGCAGTTTCTCGCGGCCCGCTATCCGGGTGCGAAGCGTTTCGGGCTCGAGGGCGGCGAGAGTCTGATTCCACTGCTGGACGAGGTGGTGCAGCGCTGCGGTGGTTACGGGGTCCAGGAGATCGTGCTCGGCATGGCGCATCGCGGGCGACTCGCGGTGCTGGTGAACATCTTCGGCAAGAACCCCGAGAGCCTGTTCGAGGAATTCGAAGGGCGCGCGATCTATCAGGGGTCCGGTGACGTGAAGTACCACCAGGGCTTTTCGTCGAACGTGATGACGCCCGGTGGCGAGATGCATATCGCGCTCGCGTTCAATCCCTCGCATCTGGAAATCGTGGCACCGGTCGTCGAGGGTTCGGTGCGCGCCCGCCAGGACCGGCGTGGCGATGCGCAGCGCGATCAGGTGGTTCCGGTGATCATCCACGGTGATGCGGCCTTTGCGGGGCAGGGCGTCGTCATGGAGACGTTCCAGATGTCACAGACCCGCGGCTTCGGTACCGGCGGCACCGTGCACGTCGTGATCAACAACCAGGTCGGTTTCACCACCAGTTGCCCGAGCGATGCGCGCTCGACGGAGTACTGCACCGACGTGGCGAAGATGGTGCAGGCGCCGATTTTCCATGTGAACGGTGACGATCCCGAGGCGGTGCTGTTCGTCACGCAGCTCGCGGTGGATTTCCGTCAGCGCTTTCGCAAGGACGTCGTGATCGACCTCGTGTGCTACCGCCGTCGTGGACACAACGAAGCCGATGAGCCGGCGGCCACGCAGCCACTGATGTATCAGAAGATCCGCAGCCAGCCCGGGACGCGAGCGATCTACGCCGAGCGTCTGATCACGGAGGGTGTGATCGACAAGGACGGGGAACGTGCGCTGATCGACAGCTACCGTGCGGCGGTGGAAGCGGGGGAACAGGTCGCCAGGAGCGTGGTGACGGAACCAGACAAGGCACTGTACGTCGATTGGCAACCGTACCTCGGTCACATGACGACATCGACGGCCGATACGCGTGTCGAACTGGCACGCCTGCAGGATATTGCCGCACGCATGTCGATGCTGCCCGACGGCTTCGTGCTGCAGCGCCAGGTGCAGAAGATCTATGAGGACCGACGCCTGATGAGTGCAGCGGCCACGCCGGTCAACTGGGGATTTGCCGAACTGCTGGCGTACGCGACGCTGCTCGAGGAAGGTTTTCCGGTACGCCTGAGCGGACAGGACGTGGGGCGAGGCACGTTCGCACACCGGCACGCGGTGCTGCACAACCAGAAGAACGGGGCGGTGCACGTGCCGTTGCAGCACCTCTCGGATGCCCAGGCGAAATTCCATATCTACGACTCCCTGCTCAGCGAACTGGCTGCTCTCGGATTCGAGTACGGGTACGCGACGACGACGCCGAAGGCGCTGATCCTGTGGGAAGCACAGTTCGGTGATTTTGCGAACGGCGCACAGATCGTGATCGATCAGTTCATTACCAGCGGCGAGCACAAGTGGGGGCGCCTGTGCGGACTGACCCTGCTGCTGCCACACGGCTATGAGGGACAGGGGCCGGAACACTCCTCGGCACGGCTCGAGCGCTTCCTGCAACTCTGTGCCGAGCACAACATCCAGATCTGCGTGCCCACGACCCCGGCGCAGATCTTCCATTTGCTGCGCCGCCAGGCTCTGCGGCCGCTGCGCAAGCCGCTGGTGGTGTTCACGCCGAAGAGCCTGTTGCGCCACAAGGATGCGATTTCCGAGTTGCCCGAACTGGCGGGCGGCAGCTTCAGGACGGTCATTCCGGAAGGTGATCCACTGGATCCGCAGGCCGTGACGCGGGTGGTGCTGTGCAGCGGCAAGGTGTATTACGAGTTGCACGAATTGCGCAACCGGCAGGGTCTCGGGCATGTGGCGATCGTGCGCATAGAACAGTTGTACCCGTTCCCGCTGCGGGAGCTGGTGGCGGCGATCGCACCGTACCGCAACCTGCTCGAGGTCGCCTGGTGTCAGGAGGAGCCGCAGAACCAGGGTGCCTGGTTCAATAGCCAGCATCACATGCGACAGGCGGTTCGCGAACACAATCGTGACCTGTACCTGGAATACTCCGGGCGCGATGCGTCTGCGGCACCGGCAGCAGGATATTCGGCGCTGCACCTCGCACAGCAGGAGAAGTTGATCCGTGATGCGCTCGGCATGCAGGTGCCGCGCTGGCCGAACCCGTGATCCGCGTGACAGCAAACCCGACAGGAAATCGCAGCAATGAGCATGGACATCAAGGCCCCCCAGTTTCCCGAGTCGGTTGCCGAAGGCACGGTGGCGCACTGGCACAAGCGCCCGGGAGACGTCTGTCGCCGTGACGAAGTGCTGGTCGACATCGAGACCGACAAGGTCGTGCTCGAAGTGGTGGCGCCGGCGGACGGCAGCGTGAGCGAAATCCTCAAGGATACGGGCGAGACGGTACTTGGAGAGGAGATCATCGGCCGGTTCACGGCCGGAGCCGTCGCGCCGACTGCGCAGACGGCTGCGGTGGCGGCGAGGGATGAGGGTGCTGCTCTGCCGCGCTCCGGGCCTGCCGCGCGCCTGGCGGCAGCCGAGCACGGGGTCGATCCGGCAGCCATCAGCGGCAGCGGCAAGGGCGGGCGAGTGACCCGCGAAGACGTGGCCGCACACGCGGCGCAGCCACCCACTCAGGCGAACACCGCGGTACCGCAGACGCCGACCGCGCCGTCGGTGGCACTTGCCGGAGGACGGGTCGAGCGGCGGGTGCCGATGACGCGGCTGCGTGCGCGCGTCGCCGAACGCCTGCTGGACGCATCGCGCAACACCGCGATGCTCACCACGTTCAACGAAGTGGACATGCAGCCGGTGATGGATCTGCGTGCGAAGTATCGCGAGCTGTTCGAGAAACGGCACAACGGGATCCGACTCGGTTACATGGGATTCTTCGTGCGCGCGAGCGTCGAGGCTCTGAAGCGTTTTCCGGTAGTCAACGCATCGATCGACGGTTCCGATGTCGTCTACCACGGCTATCAGGACATCGGTGTTGCGGTGTCCAGCGAGCGCGGACTGGTGGTGCCGGTGCTGCGTGACGCCGATGCGATGACGCTGGCCGAGATCGAGGCCAGGGTGCGCGAGTACGGCACCAAGGCGCGCGACAACAAGCTTTCGATCGAGGAGATGACCGGCGGTACCTTCACGATCACCAACGGCGGCGTCTTCGGCTCGCTGCTGTCGACGCCGATCCTGAACCCGCCGCAGACGGCCATCCTCGGCATGCACAAGGTGCAGGAGCGCCCGGTTGCGCTGGACGGGCAGGTCGTGATCCGGCCGATGATGTATCTGGCGCTGTCCTACGACCACCGCCTGGTCGATGGCAAGGATGCGGTGCAGTTCCTGGTGGCGATCAAGGAGATGATCGAGGATCCGGCCCGGATCCTGCTGGACCTGTAGATCCGACTTCTGCTCGAAAAACGCAGCGACACACACGATGGAGACATGAAATGGCCCAGCAATTCGACGTGGTCGTGATTGGCGCCGGTCCTGGTGGTTATGTGGCAGCGATTCGTGCTGCGCAGCTCGGGCTGAAGACCGTGGTGATCGAGAAGTGGCGCAGCGCCGACGGCAAGCCGGTATACGGTGGTACCTGCCTCAACGTCGGTTGCATTCCGTCGAAGGCATTGCTCGACAGCTCGCATCGTTTCCACGATGCAGCACACGGACTGGCGGTGCACGGCATCAGTGCGCAGGGAGTTGCCGTCGATGTGGCAGCGATGCAGGCGCGCAAGCGTCGCATCGTCGAGCAGCTCACCGGCGGCATCGCGGGATTGTTCAAGGCGAACGGTGTGGCGACGCTTGCCGGCAGCGCCCGCCTGTTGGCGGGGCGTCGGGTCGAGGTGACCGCGCATGACGGCACGGTCGAGACGATCGAGGCAGCCAACGTGATTCTCGCCACCGGTTCCGCGCCGATCGAGATCCCGGCTGCACCGTTCGGCGGACCGATCGTCGACTCGGCCGGAGCGCTGGAATTCACCGAGGTGCCACGCCGTCTCGGTGTGGTCGGGGCCGGGGTGATCGGGCTCGAACTCGGCAGCGTCTGGGCGCGCCTCGGGGCGGAGGTCGTCGTGATCGAAGCCTTGCCCGACTTCCTGCTCGCGGTGGACCGTCAGGTCTCGAAGGAGGCCCAGAAGATCATGCGGGCACAGGGGCTGGATATCCGGCTGAATGCACGCGTCACTTCCACCGAGGTCGGCGGCGGCGGTACGGGACCCGTGCGCGTGAACTACGTCGAGGTCGAACAGCAGAAGCAGGAGGAGTTCGATCGTCTGATCGTTGCAGTCGGCAGGCGACCGGTGACGGAAGGCTTGCTCGCAGCCGACAGCGGCGTGAATCTCGAAGAGCGAGGCTTCGTTCACGTCAACGAATGCTGCGCAACCGATATGCCGGGCGTCTACGCGATCGGGGACATCGTGCGTGGGCCGATGCTGGCGCACAAGGCGATGGAGGAAGGCGTGATGGTCGCCGAGCGCATCGCCGGTCGCAAGACGCAGGTCAATTACGACGGCATTCCCGCGATCATCTATACCCATCCAGAGATTGCCTGGGTCGGACCGGGCGAGCAGCAGCTCAAGGCTGCGGGGCAGGAGTTCGCTACCGGTGTATTCCCTTTTGCGGCGAGTGGCCGCGCACTGGCGGCGAACGATGCGCTGGGCATGGTGAAGTTGCTGACCGACGCGCGTACAGACCGCGTGCTGGGCTGTCATATCGTGGGTCCCGGCGCAGCGGATCTGGTGCAGCAGGTGGTGATTGCGATGGAGTTCGGTGCCAGTGCCGAAGATCTCGCGCTCACCGTGTTCGGGCACCCGACCCTGTCGGAGGCGGTGCACGAGGCCGCGCTCGCGGCGCTCGGGCACGCAATTCATATTCCCAATCGCAAGTCCCGCTGAAGGGTATGCCTCGCGGGGGATTTCCGTGATAATTGCGCCCGCTTTTGCCCCCCCCTGCCAGCTCGGCACGCGGGTGAGACGCAGACCTGGAAGCCGGCGCGCCGGGATACATCCATTCACACTTCAGGACGGTAATACGCCATGAATTTGCACGAATACCAGGGCAAACAGCTGTTTGCCGAGTACGGGCTGCCCGTGTCGAAGGGCTTTGCCGCGGAAACACCGAAGCAGGCAGTCGAGGCCGCCGAGCAGATCGGCGGCAGCCAGTGGGTCGTCAAGGCGCAGGTACACGCCGGTGGGCGCGGCAAGGCGGGTGGCGTCAAGCTGGTGAAGAGCAAGGACGAGATTCGCGACTTCGCAGCGCACTGGCTGGGCCGCAACCTCGTGACCTACCAGACCGACGAGAAGGGCCAGCCGGTCAACAAGATTCTGGTCGAGTCGTGCACCGACATTGCGGAAGAGCTCTATCTCGGTGCAGTGGTCGATCGGGGTTCGCGCCGCATCGTGTTCATGGCTTCACCCGAGGGTGGTGTCGATATCGAGAAGGTCGCGCACGAGACGCCCGAGAAGATCTTCAAGGCGACGATCGATCCGCTGACCGGTGCGCAACCGTACCAGGGGCGTGAACTCGCGTTCAAACTCGGGCTCAAGGGTGACCAGGTCAAGCAGTTCACGAATATTTTCCTCGGTCTGGCGAAGCTGTTCCAGGACAAGGATCTGGCGCTGATCGAAGTGAACCCGCTGGTGATCACGACAGCCGGCAACCTGCACTGCCTGGACGCCAAGCTCGGCGTCGACGGCAATGCGCTGTTTCGCCAGAAGGCGCTGAGCGAGATGCACGACACCACGCAGGAGGACCCGCGCGAGGTGCACGCGTCCAAGTGGGAGCTGAACTACGTCGCGCTCGACGGTGACATCGGTTGCATGGTCAACGGTGCGGGTCTCGCCATGGGCACGATGGACATCGTGAACCTGCACGGTGGACGTCCGGCAAATTTCCTCGACGTCGGCGGTGGTGCGACCAAGGAGCGGGTTTCGGAGGCGTTCAAGATCATTCTCTCCGACACCAGCGTGCGCGCGGTGCTCGTCAACATCTTTGGCGGCATCGTGCGTTGCGATCTGATCGCCGAGGGCATCATCGGTGCCGTTTCGGAAGTGGGCGTCAAGGTGCCCGTCGTGGTGCGTCTCGAGGGCAACAATGCGGATCTCGGCTCGAAGATGCTGGCCGAGAGTGGACTCAACATCATCGCGGCAACGAGCCTGACCCAGGCTGCACAGGCCGTCGTCAAGGCAGCGAAGGGGTAATTCGATGAGCATTCTGGTCAACAAGGACACCAAGGTCATCTGCCAGGGCTTCACCGGCTCGCAGGGAACGTCGCACTCGAAGCAGGCGATCGAATACGGCACCAAGATGGTCGGGGGCGTAACGCCCGGCAAGGGCGGACAGACTCACCTCGGACTGCCGGTGTTCGACACCGTGGCCGATGCGGTGGCCGCCACCGGCGCCGATGCTTCCGTGATCTACGTTCCGGCACCGTTCTGCAAGGATTCGATTCTCGAGGCCGCAAACAACGGTATCCGCCTGATCGTATGCATCACCGAGGGCATACCGACGCTCGATATGCTCGAGGTCAAGGTCAGGTGCGATGAACTCGGTGTGCGCCTGATCGGACCGAACTGCCCCGGCGTGATCACGCCGGGTGAGTGCAAGATCGGCATCATGCCGGGCCATATCCACAAGCCGGGACGCGTCGGCATCGTGTCACGCTCCGGAACGCTGACCTATGAAGCGGTCAAGCAGACCACCGATACGGGACTGGGCCAGTCGACCTGCGTCGGCATCGGTGGCGATCCGATTCCCGGCTCGAACTTCATCGATATCCTCGGCATGTTCCAGCAGGATCCGGCAACCGAGGCGATCGTGATGATCGGCGAGATCGGCGGTTCTGCCGAGGAAGAAGCCGCTGCCTTCATCAAGGCCAATGTGACCAAGCCGGTGGTGTCCTACATTGCCGGAGTCACGGCGCCCAAGGGCAAGCGAATGGGTCACGCGGGAGCGATCATCGCAGGCGGCAAGGGTACCGCGGATGAAAAATTCGCTGCGCTCGAAGCTGCCGGTGTCAAGACCGTGCGCAGCCTGGCCGATATCGGCAGCGCGCTGAAGTCGATCACCGGCTGGTGATCTGCCGTCGCAGCAGTCGCCGTGCTCCTGTACGAGGAGCGCGGCGATGATCGACGCCGTACAGGGCAACCGCTATCCGAGTGCGATTTTCGATCCGCACTACGGCAGCGGTTGTTATCGCCGTGCGATCGTGCTGCAGCGTGATGCGTCGGCGTGCGTACGCGCCGCGGTCGAGGATGATCCGCATGCGTTCGCGGTCACGCTGGAGCACGATGGCGAGCGTGTGCTCGGGATTGCCGCCGAAGCCAGGCGCTATCCGTTGACGACCTGCCCGGAAGCCACTCGGGAATTGCGTACGCTGATCGGTGCGCCACTGACGGATCCGTTGCGTACGCTCTCGCGTTGGCAGAATCCGCGCACGCACTGCACGCATCTGTACGATCTGGCGGCGCTGGCGATGGTACATGCACGGCGTGCCGCGCGTGTGCAGCGCTATGACGTGGCGATCCCGGATGTGGTCGAGGGGCGTACCGTCGCGACGCTGGACTGTAATGGCGAGCGCGTGCTCTCGTGGACGCTGGAGCACGATGTGATCGTTGCACCCGAGCGCTACGCGGGGCAGAAGGTGTTCGGCGGCTTTACGGGCTGGGCGCGCGAGACGCTCGACGACGACGCATTCGAGCACTCGTTTCTGTTGCAGCGCGGCTTTCTGGTTGCACTGTCACGCAGGTTCGACGAAGACGTGCTGCCACCTGGACCCGCCTCGCAGTATCCGATGCGTCCGGATTCCTGCTACAGCTACAGCACCCTGCACTCGTCGCGTGCGTGGCGTGTACCCGGCAATCGCCGTGATTTCACCGACGCCGGCAACGAAGCGCTGCTGCGCTGGTTCGATCCCGCAGCACCTGCCTGAACCGCGATACCGGTTCGTTCGAGCTTCAGTCAGACGATCATCGCGGGCAACAGGGTCACGGACGAAGTCTTGAAAGGGACGAAGCCGACCCCATATGCCTGGAATCGCCGTCCATAACCAGGGAGAACACCTCATGACTGCAGCGCACCGGGAGACGATGGGTTTCCAGACCGAGGCTCGCCAGCTTCTGCACCTGATGATCCATTCGCTGTACAGCAAGCGGGAAATCTTCCTGCGCGAGCTGATATCGAACGCATCCGATGCCGCCGACAAGCTGCGCTTCGAATCACTCGCACACCCGGAGCTGCTCGCAGACGATACCGAACTCGAGATCCGTATCGCGATCGACAAGGACGCGCGCACGCTCTCGATCAGCGACAACGGTATCGGCATGTCACGCGAGGAGGCGATCAGCCATCTGGGAACGATTGCACGCTCGGGTACGGCGCAGTTCGTGCAGCAGCTCTCGGGTGACCAGCGCCGGGATTCGCAGCTGATCGGCCAGTTCGGGGTGGGTTTCTACAGCACCTTCATGGTGGCGGATCGCGTCGAGGTATTCAGTCGGCGCGCGGGACTGGACGCGGGTGCCGGGGTGCGCTGGGAGTCGGCTGGCGAGAGCGAGTTCACGGTCGAGGACGTGGTGCGCGAGCGCCGTGGCACCATGGTGGTGTTGCACCTGAAGGAAGACGCGGGCGAATTCCTCGATGCGTGGCAAGTGCGCAGCATCGTCAAGCGCTATTCGGACCATATCTCGCTGCCGGTGCGCATGGAGAAGGAGCACCATGGCGAGGACGAGGATGGCAAGGAAGCCGGTGCTCCCGAATGGGAGACGGTCAACCAGGCGAAGGCGTTGTGGACCCGTGCGCGCACCGAAATCACCGACGAGGAGTATCGCGAGTTCTACAAGCATATCGCGCATGACTTCGAGGACCCGCTCACATGGAGCCATCACCGGGTCGAGGGCCGTTATGAATACAACTCGCTGCTGTACATTCCGTCGCATGCTCCGTTCGACCTGTGGAATCGCGATGCGCCACGTGGCCTGAAGCTGTATATACAGCGTACGTTCATCATGGACGACGCGGAGCAGTTCCTGCCGCTGTACCTGCGTTTCGTGAAGGGCGTGGTGGATTCCACCGATCTGCCGTTGAACGTCTCGCGCGAGATCCTGCAGAACAGCGCGGCGGTCGACGCGATGCGAGGTGCGTTGAGCAAGCGGGTGCTCGACATGCTCGAGAATGTCGCCGATCAGCGTCCCGATGATTACCAGAAATTCTGGGATGTATTCGGCCAGGTCATGAAGGAGGGTCCGGCAGAGGATTTCGCGCATCGGGAACGGATCGCGAAGCTGCTGCGTTTTGCGACCACGCATTCCGACAAGGCGGTGCAGGACCAGAGCCTCGAGCAGTATGTGGCGCGCATGCGCGACGGGCAGCAGGACATCTACTACGTGGTCGCGGACAGCTTCCTTGCCGCGCGCAGCAGTCCGCACCTGGAATTGCTGCGCCAGAAGGGCATAGAAGCGATCCTGCTGTACGATCGCATCGATGAGTGGATGATCACCTACCTCGGCGAGTTCGGCGGCAAGAAGCTGAAGGATGTGGCACGTGGTGATCTGGATCTCGGTGACCTCGACGACAGCACGAGCCGGGAAGCACGCGCGAAGCGCCAGGAAGAAGCGAGGGACCTCGTCGATCGAGTGAAGAAGGCGCTGGGGGAGCGTGTGCAGGATGTGCGCATTACGGCACGGCTGACCGAATCGCCTGCCTGCCTGGTGGTAGGTGACTACGATATGGGCGTGCAGATGCGCCGCATCATGCAGGCGGCAGGCCAGCAGGTTCCCGACGCGAAACCGATTCTGGAAATCAATCCGGATCACCCGCTGGTCGGGCGGCTCGATCGAGAGGTCGACGAGGATCGTTTTGCGACCTTGACGATGATCCTGTTCGAGCAGGCGCAGCTCGCTTCCGGCGATGATCTCGAAGACCCGGCAGCGTACGTGCAGCGACTGAACCGGCTTCTGCTCGAGCTGAGTGGCGCCTGAGGCGTGATGCGCAGCCGATTGTCGATGCCGGTCCTGCCTGACACGCTGTCGCCGTGAACACGGGTGCACACCAGCCTCGGGAATACAGCCGTGAGGTGCGCGGCGTGCGGCTTGCGTGGCGTGAATGGGGGAACAGGGATGCGTACCCGGTACTGGCGCTGCATGGCTGGCTCGACAACGCGGCGTCGTTCGACACGCTGGCGCCGTTGCTGGGCGAGCGACGGATCATTGCGCTCGATTTGCCGGGCCACGGGCTGAGTGCACATCGTGGTGTCGATGGCACCTACAACATCTGGGACGATCTGCCGACACTGATGCATTTCACGGCGGCGCTGGATCTCGAGCGTTACGACCTGCTCGGACATTCGCGTGGTGCTGCGATTGCTTCGCTGCTGGCCGCAGCAGAAGTACCGGCTGTGAGCAGTCTGGTAATGCTGGATGGTGCGCTGATACCGCTGCTCGAGGGACCACAGACCTTGCAGCAATTGCGCAGCTTCACCCACGATTACGCGAAGCGCAGTTCACGTGATGCGCCAGTGTTCCCGGACGTGGAAGCAGCGATCACGGCGCGCTGCACGGCGACCGGAATCGATCCGCGCGCAGCGCGCCTGCTGGTGCCGCGCAGCCTGGATCCGGTTGCCGGCGGTTTTCGCTGGCGCACCGACCCGCGGCTGCGTTACGCGTCGGCGTTGAAGTTCACGCGGGCGCAGGTCCGCAACATACTGTCAGGCATCACGGTGCCGACACTGATCTTCACGACTGGCGCCGGCATGGCCAGGCGGCTGCCGCGTCATGGTGCGCTCGACTGGTATCCGGGCCTGCAGCGCGAGACGGTCGAGGGCTGTCATCACTGCCATATGCTCGAGGCGGCTCCGGTGATCGCCGAGCGCGTTGGGCGTCTCTGGAGGGAATGTGGGCAAGCGTGACGATACCCACCGGGCCCCGGTGGAATTGGCAACGATCCGGGATTTCCTGCGCTGGACGGTGAGTGCTTTCAATGCCGCAGGTGTGGCGTTCGGGCACGGAACCGACAACGCGTGGGACGAGGCACGCTGGCTGGTGCTGGGTGCGCTGCACCTGCCGTTCGACAGTCCCGACTGGGTGTTCGACGCTCGCCTGGCTGCGCGGGAACGCCAGCGTCTGGATGCGCTCCTGGCACGGCGTATCGGTGAGCGCGTGCCGACCGCGTATCTGCTTGGCGAAGCGTGGTTCGGCGGACTGCGTTTCCGTGTGACACCCGCGGTGCTGGTGCCACGCTCGCCGATTGCGGAGCTGCTTGCCAGAGGCTGTGAACCGTGGCTGGACGGGAGAGCTCCGCTGCGTATCCTCGACCTGTGCTGCGGTAGCGGCTGCATCGGCATCGCTGCAGCACTGACGTGGCCGGATGCCGAGGTGGTACTTGCCGATGTGTCACCGGAGGCGCTCGAGGTGGCGCGCATGAACGTCGCGCTGCACGATGTGGCCGGGCGCGTGCGTGTGGTCGAGTCGGATCTGTTCACGGCGCTGGCAGGGGAATGCTTCGACCTGATCCTGTGCAATCCACCCTACGTCGACGCTGCCGATATGGCGACGCTGCCGGCCGAGTATCGGCATGAGCCGCAGCTCGGACTGGCAGCGGGTGCCGACGGACTCGATCTTGTGCGACGCATTCTCGTCGATGTGGTGCCGCATCTCGATTGCGACGGTCTGCTGGTGCTTGAAGTGGGCAACAGTGCCGATGCGCTCGAGCACACCTTTCCGCAGCTTGCCTTCGTGTGGCCGGATCTGGAGCACGGAGGGCACGGTGTTGCGCTGATCCATGCTGCCGAGCTTGCCAGTGGCGGGGCAACGCTGCCTGCCTGACACGGAGGCAAAGCTGTTTGCGAGCGATGCGCGCCGCAATCTCCGTATAATCGCGCTTCACCCACAGAGCGCGGATTTTCCATGTCAGGCAATACCATCGGACGGCTCTTCACGCTGACCACCTTCGGTGAGAGCCACGGTCCAGCCATCGGAGGCGTCGTCGACGGTTGCCCGCCGGGGCTGCCTCTGGCGGAGGAAGACATGCAGCCGGATCTGGACCGGCGTCGTCCCGGCAGTTCGCGCTTCACCACGCAGCGACGCGAAGACGATCGTGTGCGTATCCTCTCCGGTGTGTTCGAAGGTGTGACTACGGGTACACCGATCGGATTGCTGATCGAGAATACCGATCAGCGCTCGAAGGACTACGCCGCGATTCAGGACGCGTTTCGGCCGAATCATGCGGATTACACGTACACGCAAAAATACGGAATGCGTGACTACCGTGGTGGAGGCCGTTCCTCGGCACGCGAAACCGCTGTGAGGGTTGCTGCCGGCGCGATCGCGAAGAAGTACCTGCGCGAGCGTCTCGGTGTTTCGGTGCGTGGCTATCTGGCGCAGCTTGGTCCGCTTGCGGCAGCGACGCTCGACTGGGACACGGTAGGCGAGAACCCGTTCTTCTGCCCCGATCCGGCACTGGTGCCACGACTCGAGGAGTACATGGCTGCGCTGCGCAAGTCGGGTGATTCGATCGGGGCGCGTATCAATGTCGTCGCGAGTGGTGTTCCGCCCGGACTCGGCGAGCCGGTGTTCGACCGCCTCGACGCCGATATCGCGCATGCGATGATGGGAATCAACGCAGTGAAGGGCGTGGAGATCGGTGCGGGCTTCGCAGTCGTCGACCAGAAGGGCAGCGAACACCGCGACGGGATCACGCCGCAGGGATTCCTCAGCAACAACGCCGGTGGCATTCTCGGTGGCATTTCCAGCGGCCAGGATATCGTGGTCTCGATTGCCCTGAAGCCCACCTCGAGCATCCGCCTGCCAGGCCCGTCGATCGACCGCTCAGGCAATCCGCTCGAGGTGGTCACGCACGGACGCCACGATCCCTGCGTCGGCATCCGCGCGACTCCGATCGCGGAGGCGATGCTGGCCCTGGTGCTGATGGATCACTGGCTGCGTCACCGGGCCCAGAATGCCGATGTGCAGTCGGTGACGCCTGTGGTTCCGGCATCCGTTCCCGCTCCGACTGCTCGATGATTCCAGGGCGGTCGACCTACGTCCGTCTGTCTTCATTCTATTTCCTGTACTACGCGTTCCTCGGGGTGATGATGCCCTACTGGAGCCTGTACCTGCAGGCGGTCGGGCTGGATGCCACGGCGATCGGCGTCGTGCTCGCCGTGATGGCAGCAACGCGTATCGTGGCGCCCAACCTGTGGGGCTGGATCGCCGATCGCAGCGGATGCCATCTGCGACTGATTCGTGTCGGTGCATTGTTCGCCGCGGCGAGCTTTGCAGCGCTGCCGTGGCGCAGCAGCGTCGCGTGGATCGTGGCTGTGGTGCTCGTGCACTCGGTGTTCTGGAATGCGATCCTCGCCCAGTTCGAGGTGATCACGCTGGCATCGCTGCGCGATGCGGTGCAGCGTTACGGTCTGGTGCGGCTGTGGGGTTCGGTGAGTTTCATCGTCGCGGTCGTAGGCAGCGGAATGTTGTTCGATCACGTCGACGTGATTCGGGTGCCGTGGCTGTTGCTTGCGCTGCTGATGCTGATCGCAGCCGGCGCCTGGCTGATCCGGGATCCGGATGCCGGATCACGCACGCGCGACGTGCAGGGGATCGGTAGCAGGTTGCGCGAGCCAGCGCTGGTGGCATTTCTCGCAGCGTCGTTCCTGCTGCAATTTTCGCACGCACCGTACTACGGCTTCTTCAGTCTGTATCTGGAGCAGTACGGTTACACCCGTGCCGCGACCGGACAGATGTGGGCTCTCGGCGTGGTCGCCGAAATCGGAGTGTTCGCGTTCGCGCACCGGCTGCTGGCTCGCCACGGTTTGCGCAGCATCTTGCTCGCCAGCCTGTTGCTCGCCGCGCTGCGCTGGTTGATGATCGGCTTCGGTGCGCGTTACACGCCGGTGTTGTTGCTTGCGCAGTGTCTGCACGCAGCGAGCTTCGGCAGCTTCCATGCTGCGGGAATCGAGCTGCTCCGCCGTCACTTCGCACCGGCGCAACAGGGGCGTGGACAGGCACTGTATGCGGCCGTGAGTTTTGGCGCCGGCGGCGCAGCCGGAGCGCTGGCGAGCGGCGTGCTGTGGGATGTCGAGCCACAGCTCGCATACGTAGCCGCTGCACTTGCAGCGTTTGCGGGTTGGGCGCTGGTGCTTGTCGCAGTGCGTGGACCTCTGGCCGGAACGGTACATGCGGCAGAGGGAATGCAAGCGGAAGGGAGGATCGTGTGATGGAAGTCCTGCGGCTGCTGCGACGCAATCGCCTGCTGCTGTTCGGCGTCGTGGCCATGTTCGCGCTGGCGGCGTCGACGGCCCTGGTCTTCGATTTTCGTATCGGTGCGATAGTGGCGTTTCTGTGGCAGACCATGCTGATGATCGGCGCGATCATTCTTTGCGCGGGCGTGCTGTTCGGTCTGCTGCTCGCATTGCGTGCCCTGTTCGGGCGCGGTGCCAAATGAAGGTTCAGCCGGCCTCGATCAGCGCATAGTCGATCGTCAGTTCCTCGGCAATCGCCTCCAGGCGTTCACGCAGTTCGTCGATATCGATCTCGGCCGGCACATGGATGATCACGCTGGCCGTGAACAGCGGGTCGGCACTCATCGGCGCGCTGGTGATGTCACTGCGCAACTGCACCACGTTGATTCGCCGGCTGGCCAGCGCAGCCGAGAACTCGTGCACGATACCGGGACGGTCCTGACCGACGATGTCGAGTCGCCACGATGTGTGCGGGACGGCGGCGAGCGGCTGCGGAGGCGTTTCGATGCGCAGCGTGAGTCCCAGTGCTTCGAGCGCACGCAGTGCACGCTGCAGTTCCTCCGTGCGTGCCGGTGCCAGCTCCACGTTGACGATTCCGGCGAACTTGCCGCCGAGATGCGTCATGCGGCTCTCCAGCCAGTTTCCGCCGTGCGCCGATACGGTTTCCGCGATGCTCTGCACGAGTCCGGGTCGATCGTCCGCGATGAAGCTGATCAGAAGCTGTGTCTGCATGTGTGTGGTCCTGGGGAAGCCGTCGCTGCGTATAATACCAGCCGCCCGACTGTATGGCCGTTGCGTATGGGGCACACGAGCGGGATCCCGCTGTATCGACTCTCCATGGGGGTATCTGCATGAAGTCACCATTTTCCGTCGCACCCTGGTTCCACGTGATCGTATGTTCTCTTGTCATCCTGTGCTCTGCTGCACAGGCTGCTCCCGATCTGGCGGCGGTGATTGCCGGTGAGCATCGCAGCGCAGAGAACCGCGCACGTGATGTGTGGCGCCATCCCGCCGAGACACTCGAGTTCTTCGGCGTCCGGCCTGACATGACCGTGGTCGAGTTGTGGCCCGGTGCAGGCTGGTATACGGAAATTCTCGCACCGTACCTGCGCGAGAACGGTTTGCTTTACACCGCGCATTTCCCGCGGGAGAGCGAACAGGAATACTACCGGCGTGGTCGCGCTGCGTTCGAAGCCAGGCTTGCCGCGCACCCGGAGCTCTACGATCGGGTCAAGGTCACTGAACTCGCTCCGCCCGCGGGACTGGAAATCGCCCCTGCCGGCAGCGCGGATGCAGTGCTCACGTTCCGCAACCTGCACAACTGGTATGGACAGGGTGCGGACGTGGCGGTGCTGAAGGCCGCCTACACGGCATTGAAGCCTGGCGGCGTGCTGGGAGTGGTCGAGCACCGCGCCAGCGCAGGTGCGACGCCCGAACAGATGAAGAAGAGCGGTTACTTGAGCGAGGAGGCGGTGATCGCGGCAGCGCGTGCTGCCGGGTTCGAACTCGAGGAGAGCAGCGAGATCAACGCAAACCCGCGTGACACGCACGACCATCCGAAGGGCGTCTGGACGCTGCCACCCACGCTCGCGCTCGGAGACACCGACCGCGCACGCTATCTCGCGATCGGCGAGAGCGATCGCATGACCTTGCGCTTCCGCAAGCCGGTGCGGTGAGCGTCGTCCAGGTTCCCTGGCGTGCGCTTTCCTCGCAAGCGCTGCTCGGCGTCATCGAGGAGTTCGCGACGCGCGAGGGGACCGAGTACGGCGAGCAGGAAGTCTCGCTTGCCGTGAAGGTCGAACAGATCCGTCGCCAGCTCGAACGTGGAGAGATTTCGATCTTCTTCGATGATGTGTCCGGGAGTTGCCAGTTGCTGACGCACGAGCAGGCGGTGCGACTGCGAAGCATCGTGGAGACGGACCCATGAGCGAAGGCGAGCTCGACACGCGTGGCTTGCTTTGCCCGGAACCGGTAATGTTGCTGCACAAGCGTATTCGTGCCATCGCGGTGGGCGATGTGCTGACCGTGCTGGCCAGCGATCCGTCGACGCAGCGTGATATCCCGCGTTTCTGCGAGTTCCTCGGCCACGCGTTGTTGTCCGAGGAGTGCGGTGAGGGCGAGTTCCGCTATCGCATCCGCAAGGGTGGTTGAGGTACGGGCAGTCCGGCATGGAGTGCTGTCGTCATGAAGTTGCTGATCGACGAAAACATACCGGGTGCCGCCAGTGTGTTTGGCTGCCTTGGCGAGGTGCGTACGCTGCCCGGACGGGCAATCACACGTGCGGTGCTGCACGATATCGATGCGTTGCTGATACGCTCGGTGACCCGCGTCGACCGCGCACTGCTCGCGGGCACTCCGGTACGGTTCGTCGCCAGCGCGACTGCGGGCATCGACCACGTGGACACGCCGGCGCTTGCGGAGTTGGGCATCGCGTTCGCGCACGCGCCGGGCAGCAACGCCGATTCCGTGGTGGATTACGTGCTTGCCGTGCTGGCACTGGCATTTCCCGGTCCGGCGGGTTTGCGCGGACGCAGCGTCGGTATCGTCGGTTGCGGGCAGGTCGGAGGGCGGCTGCTGCGTCGACTGCGTGCCCTGGGCATACGTTGTCTGGTCCATGATCCACTGCTTGGTGATGCAGCGCCACCCGAGGAAGCATCGTTCGCCGACGTGCTCGCAGCCGATGTCGTCAGCCTGCATGTACCGCTGACGCGCGAAGGCGTGCATGCGACACACCATCTGATCGGTACGCGTGAACTGCATGCATTGGGGGAGGACGCGCTGCTGATCAATGCAGCGCGTGGCGCCATCGTGGACAACGAGGCATTGCGAGATGTGTTGCTCGCTCGTCCGCGGCTGCGTGCCGCGCTCGACGTGTGGGAGGGTGAGCCGCTGCCGGACCGCAGCTTGCAGGCACACGTGCTGATCGGGACGCCGCACATCGCCGGATACGCATGGGACGGCAAGCTGCGCGGTGCGCGACAGGTGTTCGAGGCACTGGCTGCGTTCGTCGGTGTCGTTATCGACGCCGACGTGGCTGCAGGTCTGGAGGCGTCGCCAGCCGGCGACCTGCATGCCGGCTGCTGCGGTTGCTGGCAGGACGGGGTGCTAGCCTGCTATGACCCGCGTCGTGACGATGCCAGGCTGCGTGCAGCAACACTTGACGAGGAGCACACGGTGCGTGCCGCAGCCTTCGACAGGTTGCGACGTGATTACCCGCAGCGGCGCGAATTTTCGGCGTGGCGAATCGGTGCCGCGGTTCCGAGCGACTCGGTGCGCTACCGCGAGCTGCTCGCCGCAGGGTTTTCACCGTGAGTGATGTGGAGCGTCGTGTCATTTTCCGGCTCGGGCTTATCGTGAACCCGCTGGCCGGAATCGGTGGTGCAGTGGGGCTCAAGGGCAGCGATGGTGCGGCAATCGTCGCCGAGGCGCGAGCGCGCGGTGCACAACCACGCGCACATGCGCGTGCGGTGCGTGCATTGCGCACGCTGCTTCCGCTGGCGCAGCAGATCGAGCTGCATTGCTGTGCGGGCGAGATGGGGGCTGATGCTGCGCGCGAGGCGGGTTTCGCTGCGCAGCTGCTGCCACTCGAGGTTCCGTTGCAAACCGCAGCCGAGCACACCGTTGCTGCTGCGCGTGGGCTTGCCGGGCTGCCGGTCGACCTGCTGCTGTTTGCCGGTGGTGATGGTACGGCGCGTGATGTGTGCAGCGCGATCGGCACCCGAATTCCCGCGCTTGGTATCCCGGCCGGGGTCAAGATGCATTCCGGCGTCTACGCGGTGTCGCCGGAGGCGGCTGGCGAAATCGTGCAACAACTGGTACGGCGCGATCCGGTGCGTGTCACGCTCGCTGAGGTGCGTGATCTCGACGAGGATGCTTTCCGTGCCGGGCGCGTGAGCTCGCGCTATTTCGGCGAGTTGCTGGTGCCAGAGGAAAGTCGTTATGTGCAACACGTGAAGGAGGGTGGGGCAGCACCCGATGCGCAGCGACTGACAGATATCGCGGCTGAAGTGGTCGAGGAGCTCGAACCGGGGGAATTGTGCATCCTTGGGCCCGGCACCACGACGTTTGCGGTCAAGCAGGCACTCGGTATCGACGGTACCTTGCTCGGCGTCGATGTGTGTCGTGACGGCGTTCAGCTGGCGCGTGACGCCGGCGAACGGGAGCTGCTCGCGTTGCTGGATGCGCACAAGGGGCCCGCGCGTATCGTCGTCACGGCGATCGGAGGGCAGGGGCACGTATTCGGACGCGGCAACCAGCAGATCAGTGCGCCGGTGATACATGCCGTAGGCATCGGCAACATCACGATCGTCGCCGCACCGGTCAAGATTGCCGCACTGGCGGGGCGCCCGTTGCTCGTAGACACGAACGATGCCGGGCTCGATCGTGAACTGCGGCGCTATCTGCGCGTGATCACCGGTTACCGTGAAGCGATTCTGTACCCGGTAGGCTACGAGCCTACGCCTGCCGATAGCCGCTGATGAATCGCGCAAAGCGCGCGAAAGCTTCCTCGATGTCTTCCACGCGAGGCAGGAATACCACGCGGAAGTGGTCCGGCTCGGGGTAATTGAAGGCACTGCCCTGTACCAGCAGCATTTTCTCCTGGGTCAGCAGGTCGAAGATCATCTTTTCGTCGTCGAGGATGCGGTGCACCGCCGGGTCCAGACGCGGAAACAGGTAGATTGCGCCACGCGGTTTCACGCAGCTCACGCCGGGAATCGCGTTGATCACCTCCCACGCGCGATCGCGCTGCTCACGAAGGCGGCCACCAGGCAGCACCAGGTCGTTGATGCTCTGATAGCCACCAAGTGCCGTCTGGATCGCGTGCTGCGCAGGTACGTTCGCGCACAGGCGCATCGAGGAGAGGATATCCACGCCCTCGATGAAGTCACGCGCGCGATGCTTGGCTCCCGAGATGATCATCCAGCCGGAACGGAATCCTGCGAGGCGGTAGCTTTTCGACAGGCCGTTGAAGGTGATGCACAGCGGTTCGTTCGAGATGCTCCCGAGGGCAGTATGCTGTGCGTCGTCGTAGAGGATCTTGTCGTAGATCTCGTCGGACAGGATGACCAGGCGGTGCTCGATCGCGATCTCGACGATTTTCTCGAGAATCTCGCGAGGGTAGACCGCTCCGGTCGGATTGTTCGGGTTGATGACCAGAATCGCCCGGGTGCGGTCGGTGATCCTGGCACGGATGTCCGCAATGTCGGGAATCCAGTCCGATTGCTCGTCGCAGCGGTAATGCACCGGCTTGCCGCCCGCCAGCGTGGTCGCCGCTGTCCACAGCGGATAGTCCGGTGCGGGTATCAGCACCTCGTCACCGTTGTTTGCCAGCGCCTGCATCACCATCACGATCAGTTCGCTGACACCATTGCCGAGGTAGATGTCATTGACCTCCACACCGGGGATGCACAGCTGCTGGGCGTATTGCATCACTGCCTTGCGCGCCGAGTACAGTCCTTTCGATTCGCTATAGCCTTCGGAATTGGGGATGTTGTGGATTACGTCGATGAGGATTTCTTCGGGTGCGTCGAAGCCGAATGGCGCAGGGTTGCCGATGTTCAGCTTGATGATGCGGTTGCCTTCTTCCTCCATTGCCGTCGCGCGCGCATGTACCGGGCCACGGATGTCGTAGCAGACGTTGGCAAGTTTGTGCGACTTCAGGTATTCGAGCATGGTACGGTTTCTGGCGCGTGGGTCAGGGCCGCCAAGTATAGGGGAACGCTGCCCCGGCGGTCGCGCGCAGACGGTGGGTGCGAGTACGATGTGCGGAATTGTTCCCGGTGAGCGCCGACAGGAGTGGCTGGAATGGATCCAACGCGTGAGGACGAGTGGCGCCAGCGCCTGACGCCGGAGCAGTATCGGGTCTGTCGTGGCAAGGGGACGGAGCGGGCGTTTTCGGGCGAGTACTGGAACACGAAGGCGGCGGGTATCTACCGCTGCGCGTGCTGTGGCAACGCGCTGTTCGATTCTGCAAGCAAGTACGATTCGGGTTCCGGCTGGCCGAGTTTCCGGCAGCCGGTTGCGGATGCGGTGCTGCGCACCGAGGCCGACATGTCGTGTGGCATGGTGCGTACCGAGGTGTTGTGTCGCAATTGCGATGCACACCTCGGCCATGTGTTTTCCGATGGGCCGCCGCCGGGCGGGTTGCGTTACTGCATCAACTCGGTATCGCTGGAGCTTGAGGAGCATGGCGGGCAATGATCGCGGCCCCGTGCCCGTCGTCGGCACTAATGCCGTGATCATCCACACTCGCAGCTTGACGCTGCAGGAAGCCATTCATAGAATGCGCGCCGTCCTGGAGCGATGACTGGTTCAAGTCCCCTTCGTCTAGAGGCCTAGGACACTGCCCTTTCACGGCGGTAACAGGGGTTCGAATCCCCTAGGGGACGCCATACGAAAAAGCCGGCCTCGTGCCGGCTTTTTTGTTGCATGACTGCTGCCCGCATTCGCTCGCGTGCAGTTTGTACGGTGCGTTGGTTACAGACAGATGCGCTGACATGTGTCAGACTGCCATGGTGAATACGATGTTGCATCGTCATTCGTGACTCGCGCGGCAACCCCGCGCCTGACCGCTATCCGATAGTTCGTGCTCGTGCATATTCGATAGTGTTTTCATTTTTCGCACGGCACGCACTATCAGGACTCGTATGAATATCTATACCGGCAATCTGGCTTACAGTGTTTCCGACCAGGATCTGCGCAGCGCTTTCGAAGCGTTCGGCAAGGTCACTTCCGCCTCCGTGATCATCGATCGCACCACTGGCCAGTCGAAGGGTTTCGGCTTCGTCGAAATGCCCAACAACTCCGAGGCAGATGCAGCGATCAAGGCGCTGAACGGACAGCAGCTCAATGGCCGCGCGTTGAAGGTCAACCAGGCCGAGCCGCGCCGGGAGCGCGACAGCGCGCCGCGTCGCCGCAGCTTCTGAGGCGGCTTCCCCTGCGGGCCGGTATTCACCCAGGTGGGTGCCGGCCGGCTTCTCGGTCCGTGTGTGTCACTTTCCCCGTTATCGCCCTGTTCCCGTTTACGTCCGATGCAAACATGGCTAGTCTTGGGGCGGCATGTTCGCGTCATGCAGGGGGGGGCGAACGAAACCAGGCATCGCGGGAACAGTATCGTCGCCCGCAGTACTCATGTAAGGAATGATCATGAAACACGTAAAGATTCCTGCGGCCATCGCGGCCGTGATGTTGACCTTCACCCTCACCGGTTGTGGCAAGGAAGAAGCGAAGAGCGTATCCGGTGCCGCGCAGGAAGCTGCTGGCGCCGTTGGCACGGCGGCGGACAAGGCTGCAGAGGCAACCAGCGAGGCTGCCACGGCAGCCGCCGATGCCACGACGGATGCGGCCGATGCTGCAGCCGAAGCCACCGACGAAGCGGCTGACGCGGCTTCCGATGCGGCATCCGACGCTGCAACCGCTGCAGAACAGATCGGTGCCGATGCAGCTGCAGCGGCCGGCAAGGCGGTCGATGCTGCGAAGGACGCAGCGGGTGACGCCGCAGCGGCTGTGAAGGAGAAGGCTACCGAGGCGATGGACGCGGCAACGCACGAAGCGCATCAGCAGCACTGAGCCTGCGTGTGCCGAACCGGGTGGGCTGCCGTTGGTGGCCCGCCCTCAGCGGATCTTCGCTGCATCAGCTTCCCCGTTGTACTGCTTGTCCATCGTGCCGATGAGCAATGCCCTCTCCATTCGTCAGCTTCGCAAGACTTACGCCAACGGTTTCGTTGCGCTTGATGGCATCGATCTCGATGTCGGCGAAGGCGACTTCTTTGCGCTGCTTGGTCCCAACGGTGCCGGAAAATCGACGACGATCAGCGTGATCTGCTCGCTGGTACGCAAGACCGCCGGCAGCGTCACGGTTTTCGGTATCGACATCGATCGTGATTTTGCGGCAGCCAAGCGCCATCTCGGCGTGGTACCGCAGGAATTCAATTTCAATCATTTCGAGCGAGTCGGCGACATCCTCGTCCAGCAGGCCGGTTATTACGGCTTGCCGTTGGTGCTGGCGCGCGAGCGAAGCGAGAAATATCTGAAGAAGCTCGATCTGTGGGACAAGCGAGCGCAACCGGCACGCAATCTTTCGGGCGGGATGAAGCGCAGGCTGATGATTGCGCGCGCGCTGGTGCACGAGCCGCGGCTGCTTATCCTCGATGAGCCAACGGCTGGCGTCGATATCGAACTCAGGCGCTCGATGTGGGGCTTCCTGCGTGAAATCAATGCGAGCGGCACCACGATAATCCTGACCACGCATTACCTCGAGGAGGCCGAGAGTCTTTGCCGCAACATCGCCATCATCGATCGCGGCAGCATCATCGAAAACACCAGCATGCGCGCGCTGCTGCGCCGCCTGGACCGCGAAGTGCTGGTGTTCGACATCAGTGGTGAGTTGGCGGGTGATTTCACGCTCGAAGGGTATATCACACGGGTCGTGGACACACACACGCTGGAGGTGACGGTCGAGCGTGCCGGACAACTGAACGCGCTGTTCGAAGGTCTCACTGCACGCGGCATTGCAGTGCACAGCATGCGCAACAAGGCCAACCGGCTCGAGGAGCTGTTCGTCTCTCTGCTGGCCCGCCACAAGGAGGAGGGTGCCACGACATGAGCCGGAACGAAATGTTCGTGGCGTTTGCGACGATCCTGGTCAAGGAAGTGCGTCGCTTCTTCCGCATCTGGCCACAGACGCTGGTGCCGCCAGCGATCACAATCGCGCTCTACTACGTGATTTTCGGCAATCTGATCGGTTCACGCATCGGACCGATGAGCGGTTTCGACTATATGCAGTTCGTCGTGCCGGGGTTGATCATGATGGCAGTGATCACGAATTCTTATGCCAACGTGGTGTCTTCGTTCTTCGGTGCAAAGTACCAGCACAGTATCGAGGAGTTGCTGGTATCACCCACCCCTGAATGGATCATCCTGCTCGGGTACACCATGGGCGGTATGGCTCGAGGGATCTGTGTCGGGTTCATCGTCACGCTGCTGTCGCTCGCGTTCACACGCCTGCATGTGGCGCATGCCGGGTTGACCATGCTGGTGGTGCTGCTGACCTCGATGCTGTTCTCGATGGCAGGCCTGGTCAATGCAGTCTATGCGAACAGTTTCGATGATATTTCGATCATCCCGACTTTTGTTCTCACACCGCTCACGTATCTTGGCGGGGTGTTCTATTCGATCGATCTGCTGCCTCCGTTCTGGCGTGCGCTGTCACAGACGAATCCGATCCTGCACATGGTCAATGCATTTCGTCATGGCGTACTGGGTGTGTCGGACGTGAACGTCGGATTTGCACTCACGATGATCGCGCTGTTCATCGTGGTGTTGTGGGCCTACAGCCTTCAGCTGCTGAAATCGGGAAAACGCCTGCGGCAGTGAGGCTGTCAGCCCGGACCGCAGGGATCGACTACACTTGCGATGAAGATCGATCGTATGACGGGTGTGCAGCGCGGGCGATGAGCGACGGCAATTTTGATGACACTCCGCTCGGGCGCAGGGTAGAGGCGGTTTCGTGCTATACGCCCTCGCTGCTGCATCCGATCCAGCGGCAACGCCTGCGGGAGGGGCTTTTGCCCGACCCTGAACGGTTACCGTTCGATGGCTGTGACCTGTGGACTGCCTGGGAGCTGAGCTGGCTCGATCGTGACGGCAAACCCGAGGTCGGCGTGGTGCAGATCCGTGTGCCATGCCGGTCGTATGCGGTGTTCGAATCCAAATCCCTGAAGCTTTACCTGAACTCCTTCAGCCAGACCGCATTCGCGAGTGCCTACGATGTGGCACGCACGCTGGAATCGGATCTGTCGGTGACTGCGGGCATGCCATTGGTTGTCGATCTGCTGACTTTGGTTCATGCGCAACACGCGGGGATTGGTAACTTCACCGGCGAGTGTCTCGACACGCTGCCCGTGACCGTGGATGTCTATCGCCCGGACGCGGAACTGTTGGGCGTAGTCGAGAACAGCCGCATCGTCACCGAATCCGTGTATTCGAATCTGCTGCGCTCACTGTGTCCGGTGACCGGGCAGCCGGACATCGGCAGCATCCAGATCAGCTATTCCGGTATGCGTATCGATCACGAAGCACTGCTGCGCTACATCGTGTCGTACCGCGAACACCAGGGCTTTCACGAACAGTGCGTCGAGCGCATCTTTCTCGACATCCTTCATCATTGCCGCCCACGGGAACTCAGTGTCTATGCCCGCTACAATCGTCGCGGTGGCATCGACATCAACCCGTTTCGCAGCACCGTGAACGCATCACCATCGCATCAACTGCGTCTCGCGCGTCAGTAGAACCATCGTAACAAGTTCAGGTGGTGGCAGGAGCAGCGAGCGTGGCCACACGTCTCCGTATCGCACGTCCCCCGCATCGCTTGTAAGCCCCCGGACGCTTCTATAAAGTACGCGGCTCGTTGCACCGCCCGTCGGTGAGACGTCCAGGTCCCGGTGAGGTGTCCGAGTGGTTGAAGGAGCACGCCTGGAAAGTGTGTATACGTTAACAGCGTATCGAGGGTTCGAATCCCTCCCTCACCGCCAGTAACGACATAGATCAGAATCCGAACTCGATCCCTGCGCGAAATGTCCGATCAGGCGTGTCGCTGCGAAGTCCGGCATAGATGCCCGTTTCCCAGTGTAGTGTGCGGCGGTTTCTCAGGTGCAACGTACCGAGTACCACGGGGCCGACGGCCAGCGTGTCTTCGGCTGCATGCAACTCGATCGCTGGTTCGAACAGCGGCAACCATCGGTAACGTGTCTGCACAGCCAGACGCGTTTCCAATTCGCTGTCCACGTCTTTTCCCCTCTCGGCCTGGAGCACTACGTTCAGCGTTGTGCTCCACTGTCCGTGCTCCTTCTCCATCAGTACGCCCGAGCTCGCCTCCCAACGATCGCCATGCTCGCGTTCGATCTCGAAGATCAATCCCCAGTCGGCCCAGTACTCGCCCTGTTCGGTCAACTGACGACGCAGTTCCAGTTCCCAACCCTCGGCTGTAGCCGTATCGTCTCCCTTGCTCTCGACCAGCGCGTATGCCTCGACAAGCCAGCGTTCACCGAGCGCTTGGCCATATCCGAACTGATGTACTTGCGTACGGTCGCCTACATCACGGTCCTTCGGGTATCCGTAGGTGCGCCATTCGATTTCGCGCTCCATTGGCTCGACGTAAGGGTGATAGATCCGGTCAAGAGAAAGGCCGTCAGCCCAGGCTGGAGCAACCCCTGCTGCCATCACACAAAAACAGACACCCCGGTGCAGATTCATTGCGTCAGCTTCCTCCGTCGGAGCTGTGCTTGCGTAGTGGTCGACCAAAAAATGGCCACAACATCAAACAGAACGTAGCGCCATAAGCAACCACCTGCCACACCGAGGGCGTCGCCTCGTAACCGATGAGCGCGTACAGGAGTTGTCCGACGATGCTGTCCTCGGCGAGCAGATGCGAAGTGTTCCACAGTGGCGCGCCAGTGCTGATCCAGTCCGCCTGGATCAGCAGCAGCACTGCTTGCGCAGCCATGTTCCCTGCAAACAGCGCGATCAGCACCCGGGCAAACCACAGTGCGCGCTCGCGCGGCATTCCGACTGCCAGATAAAACAGCAGCGCACCGATGCTGACTCCGATACCTGCACCAAGCACAGAGCCGAGCAGCACCGTACCCCATGCCCGATGATCGGCTGCGAATCCGGAGAGGTACAGGAGGATCTCGAATCCTTCACGGACCACAGCCAGTGCCACCACCACCAACATCGGCGAGGTCGGTGCTGGATGAGCGGTGGGTCGCCACGCAAGCACCGACAGCATGGCGCAGATCAGCACGTGCATGCCCGCGTTCACGACTTCCATACCCGCAAAATCGAACCATTCCGAGACAACGTCTACCTGCGCCGCATACAGTGCGGAACCGGCAATACCTGCGCCGAAGGCCCACCATGCCCAGCCACGACTGCGCCGATGCAGCACGGACCAGGCGAGCAACACGCTCACCACGACGGTGGCTTCGAGTGTCTCGCGCAGTACCAGCACTGCAGTGGTCAGCAACATGCACGCCTCATTTCGCGATCAGTCTTCCTTGAGCAGTATTCGGAAAGAACTCACCGAAAAACGGATACTCGCCGGGTCCAAGTGGACCTACGAAAATCACCGCCGTGCGCCCACCCGGTATGATCTTTTCCCGATTCAGTTCATAGCTTTCGAACTCCTCGGCGGTTGGATCATGGTTGGTAATCAGCAGGCGGATCTTGGTGTTCGCCGGCACCACGAGTTCAGATGGAAAGAACAGGTGGTCACGGATCTCGAGCTGGAACTCTGCCTGACCTGCCACGACTGCCGCAACCGGCCAGAACCAACCCAGCAGAACCGCAGTGAAGCCGCGCATCATTCAATTCCTCACGCCAGCGTAGCGGCGGAACACCACCGTGAAACTGACTCCACTGGCAAACGTCGAATCGCCAACCTCGATGCGTGCCCCGTGCAGCTCGGTGATGTTACGCACGATCGCCAGCCCGAGTCCGGATCCACTCACACCCGAGGCGTGCATATCGCCGCCGGCACGGTGGAAGCGATCAAAGATATGCTCGCGCGCCGTCTGCAGAATGCCGGGCCCGTCATCTTCTACACAAAGAACGACGTTGGTTTCCGCGCAGCACAGGCAAACCCGAATTTGCCCACCGGCATGCGTGTACTTGTTCGCGTTGTCCAGCAGATTGCGTGTCAGCGTCTCCAACAAGAAGGGATCGCCTGCAATCGTTGCGCGACCCTCACGCGCCTCGGAGTCGGCAACGAGCTCCATGCGCTGATTACGGGCCTCGATGCTGCCGTAGCATGAGGCCGCCACACCTTGCACCAGCGCGTGCAGATCGAGCACCTCGAAGCGCCGCTTCATCTGTTCCGGGCCCAGTCGATGCAGCATCAGGATTTGTTCCACCAGACGGTGCATACGCTCCACTGCAGACTCCAGCTCCTGGAGTTCCGGTCTGTGCTCCGTCAACTGCTCACGCAAGTTATGCAGTTGCACCTTGAGTACGGCAATCGGTGTTCGCAATTCGTGTGCGGCATCTGCGACGAAACGCTCTTCGCGTTCGAACGCCGCACACAGCCGTTCCAGCAACTGGTTCACCGAATCCAGCACTGGTTGTAGTTCCTGCGGGCATTCTGCAAGCGCCACTACCGACAGGTCGTGCGACTGTTTGTCGTGCAGTTGCGCGGCAAGTAATCCAAGCGGTCGCAGTCCGCGGCGCGTAATGAACCAGATCAACAAGGCTGACAGGGGTAACCACAGCACGATCGGCATGATGGTCTCGACGACTACGTCATCCGCCAGGCGATAGCGAATGTCCATGCGTGCTGCTGCCACCACGACATCACCGGCTGCAACGAAGTGAACGTAGGTTCGCCAGCGATAGCCACCGAAGTTTGCATACCCGAAGCCTGGCTCGAATACGCCAAGCACCGTATCGGGGGCATTATGCGTGTGCGCCAGCAATTGAGGTGGCTGTCCCGGGGCCAGAAGCCAGCGCTGGAATGCCGTACTGGTCGCGTTGGCAAGCACAGGGAATCGGCTGTCGTCCACGCTGGCGGCAAGGTGTGCCTGCTCCTGCAGTTGACTGTCGAATACGCGCTCCGTTTCGGCCATCCCTGCGCGGTAACCCTGCACGGCAGACACGAACACCACCAGCACCAGCATCGCCAGTGTCGCACCGACCAGAAAGATGCGGATCGATCTCAAGGCACAGGGATCCGATAGCCTATGCCTCGCACCGTCTGGATGAGCTGCGCGCCGAGCTTGCGGCGCAGGTGATGCACATGCACTTCGAGAGCATTGCTCGCCACCTCCTCGCCCCACCCGTACAGCCGCGATTCCAGACTGGAGCGACCAAGCACCTTGCCTGCATTTTCCATCAGGGTTTTCAGCAGCATGTACTCGCGTCGCGACAATTCCACCGGAACTCCATCACAGCGAACCTCGAGTCGTGCAGTGTCCAGGCTGACGTTGCCAATCCGGATCTCGCTGCTGTCGCCAATCCCGAGACGTCGTTCGAGCACACGCAAGCGTGCCAGCAGCTCGGACATCTCGAACGGCTTCGCAAGGTAATCGTCTGCACCCCGGTCAAGTCCCGCAACGATATCTTCGACCGTGGCACGCGCCGTGAGTACCAGCACCGGCAGGCTGCGATCACGTTCACGGATACGTCGCAGCACCTGCAATCCGTCCAGATCCGGTAGGCCGAGGTCGAGTACGACGACATCCGGAGTCTCGGCCCGCAGCGCCGCAAGTGCAACGCGACCTTCGCTTACGTGGTTCACCACGTGGGCATGCGCGCGCAACGCTCGTGCCAGACCGTTCGCGAGTGCTGCATCGTCTTCGACCAGGAGAATCCGCATCACAAACGACCGTGTCCAACGGCATCCACAAACGGATCCGTGTATTTCCTCAACGAGTTTCCTTCACGATCCGCTCGAGCGCCGCAGCAATTTCCCGTTGCCTGCCCGCATCAGCCACTTCACGACCGGGGCGTGGCGCTGCATGCTGCGCCAGCAGCAGATGTTTTCTCGCGTCATCGTAACGCTTCTGGCGTAACAGGAAATCGCCATAGAAGTAGTTGCTGTCGATTCCCTGCGGGTCGATGCTCAGTGCGCGCTTCAACAGTTGCTCGGCCTTGCGCCGATCACCGAACCCGACAGGCCAGCCCGGGACACTGTAATACAAGGTGCCCAGGCTTGTGCAGGCTGCTCCTGCAAGAGCCTGTGGGTCGATTGCAATGGCCTGTTCGAGGTCCTTCCTTGACGCCTTCGCGAGTGACAGGGCGCCGAGCCCTCCGTTCGCACCCGCGTAAGTGGACTTGATGATGCCGCTCCAGATCCAGCCCTCGGCACGCTCGGGGTATGCAGCCGTAACACTATCCGCTTCCGCCACAAGCTGCTCGAACGCCGACAGTTGTGCTTTGCCCTCCAACTGGTAATTGACTTCTGCCCAGCGCGTCTGCAGATGGGTGATGTCGTCCTCGAGACTGGCGGATGCCGTGCCAACACGTAGTGTTCCCAGGCACAGGATGAACAAAAGAAAGGCGATGCGTTTCATGTGTCGGTCCTCTCAAAAGACGTCTCAGGCGATGCGAAACGACGAACGATGGCCAGTTTGCCGGCCAGCGCGGAATCGACGATGCGTGGCAGCACGGCGTTGATGCGAACGAACAGCTTTTCGGGCCAGCCAACGAAGCGCTCGGAACTGCGCTCATGCGCCAGCAAGCGCAGAAGTTCGCCAGCTACGACTTCCGGCTCATCCGTAGCGTTGCCCAGCGCCTTGTTCAGTGCGTCCACACGCGGTCCGTTCAGCGCAGTGCGGGTCGCGCGCGGTGCCAGGTAATGCACACGTACACCGGTATCAGCCAGCTCTCGCCGCAGGCACTCTGCCAGACCACGCAGCCCGAACTTGCTGGCGCAATACGCGGCAAAGCCGGGGTGTCCGATGCTGCCGAAAGTAGATCCGATGAACACCAGCGCAGCCGTCTCCTGCTGCAGCAAGAGCGGCAACAGCTCGCGGCTCAGCAGCATGGGTGCGCACAGGTTCAATTCGAGCTGCTGCTGCAGCACCCCGGGATCCTGCTGCTGGAAGAGGCCGAACTCCTGTACCCCGGCGTTGTGGATGACCATGTCGATGCCCATCTCGTGCGCCGCCTGCACCAACGCAGCCCTGTCGATGGTCGACGTGATATCGGCTACGACTGTAACCGTGTCCTGCGGCAGTTCGCGTGCGAGTTCAGCGAGTCGTATGGCGTCACGTGCGCTCAGCAACAGGCGCGCACCCGTATCCGCGAGCTGGTGTGCGATCGCGCGCCCGATACCGCCGCTGGCTCCGGTAAGCAGCACCTTCCGGCCGGATCCATCCATCTGCACTTCCTCCTGGCTCAGGCAACAGACGTCGCGTCGCGCACGAAATCCGGCAGCGGCAGCGTGCGGAACACGTTTGCATACAGTGCAAAGAACATCCGTGCAGCATGCACGATGATCGCGCGTTCACACTGATCGTCGATGCGATTCATCAGTGACTCGAAGAAGCGCATGTGTCCGACATCCAGCGAACCATGCGAGCTCAGGTACGTGAATGCGCTCTCGGGCAGCCCGAGTCGTTCGCGGATGATGCCAGCCGCCTGCGACGCAACCGTGATGCTGGTTCCCTCAAGCACATAGACCATGCCAAAGAAACCGAGCGGATCGACGCGCTGGATGGTGTCGTATGCGTAGGCGACCATCAGTTCGGTGGCGGCACTCGGCGTGCTGCGACGCGCAGCCTCGCGGTCGAAACCGCAGGCTGCGATATCGTTCAACACCCACTCCTGGTGCCCCAGCTCCTCGCGGATATACCCGGCGACGGCCTCGCGTAGCCACTCCTTTTCGTCCGGCAGCTGCGCACCGGTTGCCATCAGCAACGGGACCGTATGCCGAACATGGTGGTACGCCTGCGTCAGAAACGACATATAGTCGACCAGGTCGACCTTGCCTTCCAGGGCATGGATGATGATTGGCGAGGAGAGCAGGTACTGCCGTTCGGTCGCTGTCTCGCGCGCGAGTTCTTCATAAAACGTCATGTTCGGCAAAGCTCCGTCGATTCACCGTACAGCCGCGCGATCTGCGCCTCGAAGATTTCAGCGATCGCTGTACGTTGCGGTTTGCCGTTGACAGTCAGCAACCCGTCTGCGTGTGTCAATGGCGTTTCGAGACGCAGCCAGCGTTGCACCCGTGCGTAGTCAGGAAGCATCGCGTTGGTGGTTTCGATCCGGCTTGCGATCATCGCGTCGGTCGCACTGGCATCTGCCCATACCAGTGCTACCAGAAACGGCCGCGCCTCGCCAAATACGATGCACTGGTCGATCACTGCGTCTGCAGCAAGTTCGCTTTCGACCCATTCCGGACTGATATTGCGCCCGTAACTGCTGATCAATACGTTGCTGCGCCGTCCTTGCAGATGCAGGAAACCCTCATCGTCCAGATACCCGAGGTCACCGCTGGCGATCGTGCGCGGATGCCAGCTCGCACGCTTCCCGACATAGCCGAGGAACGGGTTGCCGGAAATCATCAGCTCACCGTCACGAGTCACCACATCCAGGTGCGGCAACGCTCTGCCGGCACTGCCGGGCCGATCAGCATGCGGGGTGTTCAGTGTGACGACCGATACGCATTCCGACAGGCCGTAGCCCTCGTAGGCGGGGATGCCGTACTCGCGTGCCCGCAGGATCTGGCTGGCGGCCACGTGTGCACCGCCGACTGCAACGAAACGCAGGCTCGACGGTGGCCGCCAGCCGCGACCACACGCGTGCACCAGCATTTTCAGCAGCTGCGGGATCAGAATCAGGGTCTGCGGCTGCAGCTCATCGAGCGCAGAGAGCAAGGCTGGCGCAGCGACGGAAGAACTGCCGCGGATCCCGATACGTGCCAGGTCCGGCAGCAGCACTTCGCCACCGGCAAGCAGGGCTGCGTAGGCACCGGCGACGTTCTCCAGCAGCACCGACAAGGGCAGCAGCGACAGATGCCGCGGGCGTTCAACGCCCACGATTTGCGCCAGTGCGGCGGCCTGGCGCAGCAACCGCGCATTGCTGAGGCAGACGCCTTTGGGCGCACCCGTCGAGCCCGAGGTATAGGTTATCTTGCCAGTACCCAAGGGCAGCGATTCGTTGCCATCTGGAGAGTTCGTTGCCAGTCGCAACACACGCAGTCCGCAGCACCCGCTACCAGGCTGCAGATGTCCGTCGAGTTCGGCAAGCAGACGCTGTTGATCGTGTCGAGCATGGTGGTCGCACAGCAGCAGATCCACCCCGGCCTCATGCAAGGCGTGCGCACTCTGGGTTGGCGAGAAGAAGCCGGGTACCGGCAGCAGCGGCACCGCTGCGATCTGGCAGGCAATATCGGCGACGATCCACGCGATGCCATTTCGAGCCAGCAGGGCGACGCGCGTGCCACCCGCAATGCGGATGGCGGAGGCAAGGGCAGCAGCCTCGCGCGCCAGTTCGCTCAGCGACAGTGAATCACCGTTGTCCGCGCTCAACCGCATACGGTTGTCGGCGTCTCCTGGAAGCCGTGCGCACAGATTGTCGGCCTCACTGCTCACGGTGCACCCAGCCGCGACGCAAGTGTCGCAATCGACGCGTCCGCACGTATCAGGGCGTCAGCAAGATGCGCATCAGCAGTGCAATGCCGCATGCCATCCTCGACACAACCCAGCATCACCTGCGGATGAACGGCGTAATAGCTGCCCCATGCCGCAACATTCGCGATCCGGCCTGGGTCGGCTGGACACACCGCGTCGATCTCGAGTCCCAACGCACGGATGCCGCGCTGCACTTCCGGTGTCGCCACGAACATCAGCCAGCGATACCCAGCGCGGGCGAGCACCGCCAGCAACAACAGATACAGCAACGGCGTGGAGGCGCCGGGGCCAGAGACCAGATTGCCGATCTCTACCAGCGTCGTACGCAGTACCGGCATGTGGCGAATGCCCGCGATCACCTGTTCCGCTGGCTGGTCGAGATAGTCTTCGAGAAACAGTCGCCCTTCGCTGGCCCGACGGATTCCAAGCGCCGCCCGGCATGCGGAGCCCGACCACATGCCGAGCAGCAACGGCATGAAGCTGGTGACGCGCGCACCGTGTATGGCTTCGAAGCGTTCGTAGATGAAATGTTCCAGCTCGACTCGTCCGGGTTCACCAGGCCGCAGCAGGTCGAAGTGCGATCTGTTTTCACCGAATCTTTCCAGCGAACGCACGAACACCCGCTGCTCCCGTTCGGACCGCTCACCATCCACCGACACCAACATCATTGCTGCAGCCTGGACGCTCGCCCGGTGTACCCGTATCGACGCACAGACTAGACAGCGGACCTTAACGACGGCTTAAGCGTCCGGCACCCGGCATTCGTGCGCAGCCTAAGGTCCGGTTAAGCAAGCGCGGTGCATCATCTGCCCCGCGCCCGGACTGAAGGGGCATCGTCCGGACGATCCGGCAGGAGGAACGATGCACGACTGGCATGATGTATTTGGCGACAGCGAACGTGATGCACAACGACGCTGGGGCAATCCGGCAGTATGGGACGAGGCGCGGATCACCCGCCTGCTATGGACCGAGATCCCGCCGCAGTACCACACGCGCGTCGAGGCGGTGCCGTTCTTCTTCCTTGCGACCAGTGATCGCGACGGCCACTGCGACTGCTCGTTCAAGGGCGGCGGCCCCGGCCTGGTGCGCATCATCGATCCACACACGCTCGTCTTCGCCGACTTCGACGGCAATCATGCGTTCATGAGTCTAGGCAACATCCTCGACAACCCGTACGTCGGCCTGTTGTTCATCGACTTCGCCGATGGCGCACGGTTGCGCGTGAACGGGAGTGCCACCATCCACGATGGCATTGCCCAGCTCGAACTGTTCTCGCGTCTTCCACACGTGCGACGGGTGGTGCGCGTGCAGGTGGAACAGGTGGTGCCCAACTGCGCAGCGCACGTACCCCGTCTGGTGCCGGCGGCAACACGCGGTTGAGGTGATTCATGGGCAGCTACCGTGTCACGGTGAACCTGGAACTGACGGCGAAGTGCAACGCTCTGTGCGTGATGTGTCCGCGCGAGACAGTTGCATCACCACGTCCCATGCAGCTCGACGTCCTGCAGCGGGTGGTCGAACGACTCGAACCGCAGGATGTGTATCGCGTCGTGATTGCCGGTTACGGTGAACCCACCACGCATCCGCGCTGGCGTGATTGCATCGAAATCCTGCGCGGTGCGCGGGTGCGTCTCGACATGGTGAGCAACGGTCATTTGCTTGATGAAGAGCGGCTCCTGGCACTCGATGGGCTGCTGCACATGCTGGTCATATCGTTTTCCAGCGTTGATCCCGAGGTGTACCAAAGCGTGCATGTGAACCTCGACCATCAGCGTGTGATGCGCAACATCGAACTTGCGCAGGCGCGACTGCAGCACACACGACTGGCAATCAGTCTGACTCCGCTCACTGCCTGCCTTGCATCGCTGGAACAAACCATCGCCTGGCTGCGCGGGCGTGGCGTCACGCTGCTGACGATGTCACCAACGCTCTATGACCGTGCCGGAGCCATGCACGAAGAAGCCGATCCGGGACTGCAGTTGCGACAGATCATCGCGAAGTACGGGCTTCGCAGCCAGGAATTCGATTTCATCCCTTCGCTCCATGACGTGTTTGGTCAGTGGCGCTGCAACCGCTTTCGCTGCCTGCCTCGCAACACGGTGTTGCCGGTTGCCGCCGACGGCAGCTACCAGTACTGCTTCAACGATGTCGCCCACGCCCATCCGATCGGGCACGTCGCCCAAATGAGTGTGCGCGAGGCCCTGCAACGACGTGAGCGGATGCCGGAGCTTGTGGATCTCTGCGAGGGCTGCAACGTGCGTGGACGTTACGGTCTGCTGGAAACGCTGCGCGTTGCTGGTGGCTACCTGCGTCATGCCCTGAAGCAGTAATGTGGCTGCCGCATCCGATCGATCGACTATCCGCACTGCTCACTCGATAACCCCGGCGTCCAGCAACGGCATCAGCCAGTAATGGAGGCCAGTGCCGCCGAAATCGTGACGCAACTCTTCAAGGAGCGCGCTCAGCGCGATACATTCGGCGTGTACGTGGAACATCACTTTGCGTTGGCGCCCGAGGACCTGTTCGGCCAATGACAAGTCAGACAGCCTGCTACCGTGACCATCGATACGCATACTGCTGAAGCCCGACAACCCATCCTTCATCAATAGCCAGTCTGCCATCGACTCTTCCAACGACGGTGTCGTTACGATCACCAAGAGACATTGCGACATGATCTTGTCCTAGTGTTGCACGCCGAAACGTCGATAGAGGATAGGCAACAGAATCAGCGTCAGCAGTGTCGAACTGACCAGTCCGCCGATCACGACGATCGCCAATGGGCGCTGGACCTCCGATCCTGGACCGCTGGCGAAGAGCATGGGCACGAGTCCGAACGCCGCGATGCTCGCCGTCATCAACACCGGACGCAGGCGTCGACGAGCTCCTTCGACCACCACATCGGCCAAGGCCATGCCGTGCGCTTGCAACTGGTTGAAGTACGTCACCATGACGACACCGTTCAGCACAGCAATGCCGAGCAGTGCGATGAAACCGACCGACGCAGGAACCGACAGGTACTCCCCGGTCAGCCACAGCGAGAAAACGCCACCCACCATCGCGAATGGAATGTTCGTCAGAACAAGCACGGCCTGACGAACGGTTCCAAAGGTGGAAAACAGCAGCAGGAAAATCAACCCGATAGCCACCGGCACCACGATCGACAGGCGTCTCGCGGCGCGCTGCTGGTTCTCGAACTGACCGCCCCACTCGATGCGATAGCCCGTCGGCAGTTCAACCTGTTGTGCCACCGTCGACTTCGCTTCGTCGACGAATCCGACCAGGTCACGTCCACGCACGTTTGCCATCACCACTGTGTAGCGGGCAGCGTTTTCACGCGATATCTTCACCGGACCTTCGACCCGCTGCAACGTGGCAATGGTCGACAACGGAACATTGCTGCCGTCGGGCAGAGTTATCTGCATGGCAGCGAACCGTTCAGGCGCGGTGCGCAGCACCTCGCCACCGCGCAAGATCAGTGGGGTACGACGTGCTCCCTCATGGATTTTGCCAATATTCAAACCCTCGACTTGTGCCCGCAGCACGCGCTCCAGTTCATCAACCGACAAGCCAAGGCGTCCGACGCCCAGCCGGTCGATGGTCACTTGCAAGTACTGTACGCCGGAATTCTCGGTGGTGCGTACGTCTTCGGCACCCGCGATGCCACCCAGCAGCTGACTGAGTTGCCGCGCCAGCCTGTCGAGCTCTTCAACATCTGAACCGAAGATCTTCACGGCAACATCGCCGCGCACACCGGTCAGCATCTCCGAGATCCGCATTTCAATTGGCTGGGTAAAACCAAAATTGATGCCGGGAATATCGTTCATCACCAGCCGAATCGTATCGACCAGCTCCTCTTTGCTGCGCATCCGCCATTTGTCGCGTGGCTGGAGCACCAGAAAGCTGTCAGTATCGTTGAGTCCCATGGGGTCAAGGCCAAGTTCGTCGGATCCCACGCGCGCAACGACACCGACGATCTCCGGCACCTTCTGAAGCAGTGCACGTTGCACCTGCAGATCAAGCGCTACGGACTGCTCCAGGTTAATCGACGGCAGCTTTTCGATCTGAACCAGCAGACTGCCTTCGTCCATTGTCGGCATGAAAGTCTTGCCGATCCGGGTATAGACCGCACCGGTCAACAACAGGAGCACCAACGCAATCACAATGACTACGCGCGGTTGTTCCAGGCAGCGGTGCAGCAGCGACATATAAATCCGTGTCAAGCGGCGGACAATCCATGGATCCTCATGGCTCACTTGTTTTAGCAAGAAGGACGCCAGTACTGGAATTGCCGTCAGCGACAGCAACAGCGATGCGGCCAACGCAAACACGATCGTGAGCGCAACTGGGATGAACATCTTGCCTTCCAGACCCTGCAGGGTCAGCAGCGGCAGGAAGACAATGATGATGATCAAAATTCCGGAGGTTACCGGCACAGCAACCTCACGCACGGCGCGATAGATGACGTGCAGCCGCGGCACCCGTCGTTGCTGCTCGTCGTGTGTGAGGTGAGTGACGATGTTCTCCACCACGACGACTGCGGCATCTACCAGCATGCCGATGGCGATTGCAAGCCCCCCCAGACTCATCAGATTCGCGGACATGCCGAACCAGTGCATCAGAATGAATGTGGCGAGCGCTGCCAGCGGCAGCACGAGCGCCACGGTCAGCGCAGCTCGCAAATTGCCCAGGAACAGGACCAATAGCACCACCACCAGGACGATGGCCTCGGTCAGAGCCCTGCTGACAGTCGCAATTGCCTTGGCGACCAGATCGCCGCGGTTGTAGAAAACCTCGATCGTGATGCCTTTCGGCAAGGAGGGTGCTAGCTCATCAAGCCTGGCCTGCACACCCTTTACGACGGTGCGCGCGTTTGCGCCGCGCAGTCCCAGCACCAGGCCCTCGACCGCCTCGCCCTCGCCATTGCGCGTCACTGCACCGTAGCGCGTGAGCGCACCGAGGCGCACTGTCGCCACTTCGCCCACGCGAACCGGCACACCGGCCACTACCCTGACGACGACCGCATTCACATCGTCCAGCGAGCGGATGCTTCCCTCGGCGCGTACCAGCAGCGCTTCGTCGCCTTCGCCGAGACGCCCGGCACCATCGTTGCGGTTGTTCTGCTGCAGCGCCTCGACCAGCTCGCTCATGCTGACACCACGCGCGTTCATGCGCATCGGATCCGGTACAACTTCGAAGGCGCGCACCAGACCGCCTAGCGCGTTGACGTCAGCCACACCCGGTACAGTACGCAGTGCGGGTCGGATTACCCAATCGAGGAGGCTGCGCTTTCCCATCGCATCGAGCGAACTGCCTTCGATGCTGAACATAAACATCTCGCCGAGCGGTGTCGTCATCGGTGCAATACCGCCGCTGACGCCTTCAGGCAGCTCGGCCCAAAGGCTGTTCAGTCGCTCGGCAACCTGCTGGCGGGCCCAGTAGATGTCGGTGCCATCCTCGAAATCGACCGTGATATCGGTCATTGCATACTTCGCCACCGAACGCAGCATCACTTGGCGCGGAATGCCGAGCAATTCCACTTCGATGGGGGAAGTGATTCGCTGCTCCACCTCTTCCGGTGTCATCCCGGCCGCCTTGATGATGATCTTGACCTGTGTGGAAGAGATATCGGGGAATGCATCGATCGGAATGCTGCGAAATGCCAGCGTGCCAGCACCAACCAGCACCAGAATCCCCAGCAGCATCAGCAGACGCTGGGTCAGAGCGAACTGGATCATGCGCACCAGCATCATTCGCTCCCTCCGAGACCCATCGCAGCTCCTTTCAGCGCGGCAAGGCCGGTTATCGCCACCTGTTCCTGCCCGTTGAAAGCTGCGGTGACTACGGTGCTACCGTTCTGTGTGCCCATCACATCGACGATGCGTGGCGAGAATCCGTTCTCGGTACGCACGAACACGATGCTGTGCTGCCCACTACGCATCACTGCAGCGGTGGGCAGCCGGTAGTGCTGCCCCCCAGCCACGCTCGCGATCGATGCCTGCACGTATTGGCCCGGTCGCAGTGCTCCGCCACCGGATGTGAGCTCGGCGCGTACACGCACCGTCTGACTAGCCGCATCAACCTCATGCCCCACGTTCAATACATGTCCTGACGCACCGATCCCTATAACGCTGGTCTCGGCGCCGGCGCTCACCCCCGGTAGCAATTCCAATGGAACGCGTATTTCCAGCCATAGCGGATCAAGGTTTGCGATGCGATAGATGGGGTCACTGAGTCCCAGGCGTTGCCCCGGTTCGGCGAGCCGCTCGATCACCACACCGGTGATCGGTGCGCGCACTTCCAGCGTAGTGCCGAGGCGTCGGTCCTGGCGCAGTTTCTCGATGTCTTCGACACTCATCCCAGCCAACAACAACGCCTGGCGACGCTCTTCCAACGCTGCATTAGTTTCATCGAAGCCGCTGCGTGTTTCCTGATAGCGACGTTCGGCGATCACGCCTTCCGCGAGCAGCATTTCGTCGCGGGTCATCGCGGCTTGAGCCAGCCGCTGCTGGCTGAATGCCTGCAGAAAGTCACGCTGCAGACTCACCAATTCGGGGCTTGCGAGACGTGCGACGACCTGACCCGCAAGCACCTCGTCGCCAACTGCGATCGGCATGTACTCCAGGAGCCCTCGCTGAGGTGCCGTGAGCAGGTGAACCTGGTCTGGCGCAACAGTGACTTGGGCCGGCAATTCCCGGCCTGGAACCGCAGCCACCAACTCCGGGAGGATGGTCGTGATTGCCAGGATTTGCTGCTGTTCTGGTGTCATCGTCACATCCTTTGCGGGCAGATCCGCCGCCCATACCCGTAGCGACACCAGTACCACAAGCATGAATGCGGATGACAGGTACTTCATGGAAGGTCTCCGACAGCCTGGTTGTAGCGGGCAACCGCCTGCTGCAACTGCAGCTTGCGCAGGTTCATGCTTCGTTCCGCAGCGTAGGTGCGGGCCTGGACGCGCAGACGTTGCACCAGATCGATCTCACCCGAATCGAAGGCGATGCGAGCCATGTGCAGACTTTGCTGCGCCATTGTGTGCTGTTGTTCCGCGAGGTCCAGCTCCGCGCGCAGGGTGTCCAGTGCGCGCACTGCGTCGTGCAACTCCAGCTCGAGCTTGCGCTGTAGCGCCAACTGTTCAGCCTGCGCCTGCACCAACTTGCTGTTGGCTGCAGCAATTGTCGAACCACTGTACCGGACGCCACCGAAAGGCACGCGCAGTGATACACCGATACTGTCGTGCTCGATCTGCGTCACCGGTTCACGTTCACGACGGCTGCCTACGATCAGCAGTGGATTGCCACTACCTGCCGCGCGTACCCGGCGCAGCTCTGCCTGCGTTGTTTCGACACGCCGTTGCGCTTCCAGCAGCAGAGGATGATCGGGTTCGATACGCTCGCGTGGACTCTGCGTTTCTCTGAATTCCGCTGGTGGTTCCTGCATGCCACTCAGCAACAGGTAGCGTTGCTTCACCGCACGCACGCCATCCAGTGCCAACAGATACTCGTCATGTTTGCCCAATGTCTCGTCGCGTGCCAAGAGCAGATCGGCCTGTGCCAGATCTCCTGCCTCTACGCGGTGCTGCACGTCCCGCTCTAGTTCCTGAGCGGCGAGCCAGGATCGGGATGCCAGGTCACGCTGCTGCTCGACGAGTGCCAGCTCCCACAAAGTGGTGCGCACTCGTCCAGCCACATCCAGTTGCAGGGCGAGTGCCTGCGCGCTTGCCAGCAGCTCCATACTCGTTGCCTCACTACGCGTTGCTGAGCGCTGACCTAGACGCCACAATGGCATCTCCACATTGGCCTCCCACTCGCGCAAGCCGCGGTCGGTACCCGTACGATCGCTTTGTTGGCGCAGGCTCAAGGCCGGTGCATCGGCGAACATTCCGTCGGCCTTTACTGCCAGCGCCTCTGATTCGAGGCGATAGGCATTCGCGACACCGTTACGTGAATCATTAGCAAGCGCAGCAACATATACGTCGTGCAAGGTGAGGCCAGAAGCAGTGGTTACGTATGTCGTCAGCGAATCCTCTTTTTCGACAGCGGAAACCGACACTGTGCCCAGTGCGAGCAAGAAATAAAAAATCAATGTGACTGGATCTACTCGCATGTCGCCTTTCCAGAAGAACCTCTGCCAACATTCATCGTCGTTCACAACGCTTAACCTGTACTTAACGGATGAGCAGATGCAGGTGCCCTGATTTCCATCACAACGGGTTTGCAAAACGCCCCAGGCCCAGCTCCACCAGACTTCCCTCACGACGCAACAGCCACAGCGCTTCCAGTCCCATGCGTTGCGCCAGCGCGAGGCCAGCGTTGGGGCCGCTGACGAGCAGTGCCGTGGCCCAGGCGTCGGCGCTGATGCCGTCCCTGGCCAGTACCGTGACCGAGGCAACGTCGTTGTGCACCGGGACGCTGCTTCGCCCATCCATGGTGTGGGCGACGCGCACGCCACCGATCTGCAGCCAGTGCCGGTAGTCGCCCGAAGTGGCAACGGCAAGATCCGCCAGTTCGATCACGCTGCGTGTCGTGCGCTGTGTGTACTGCGGACTCTCGAGCGCGATCGCCCATGGTTCCCCGTTGCCCTGGTGGCCGAGTGCACGGAGTTCGCCGTCCAGCGCGGCAAGTGCATGCTCCACCTCGTGGGTTTGGACTACGGCGATCATGCGATCGACAGCGTAGCCCTTGGCGATGCCGCACAGATCCAGTTGCATGCGTGCGTGCTTGCGGGCACGCCCGGCCGTCAGGTCCAGCTCGAGCCAGTTGTGCGCCGGACGCCCATCCTCGCTGCGGGCGCAGCCGATGGCCTGGACGTCGGGCTCGCCACGGGCGGCGCCGAAGCCCCAGGCATCGACCAACGTGCCGACGGCGGGATCGAACGCCCCGTCGCTCAAACGCGATATCTCCAGTGCGCGAGCAAGCACCTCGAGGATTGCCGGGGGCAGCGATACCCAGGTGTCAGCAGGCGATGCATTCAGCCGCGTCAGGTCGCTTTTCGGCTTCCACGGCGACATCTGGCGGTCTACCTCGTCGACGACCACGGCCAGGTTGCGACGCAGTGCTGGTTCGTCCACTTCCGGGCCGGCGTCGCAGATCAGTGACCAGCGCGTGGCCATGGTCGGCCCGTGCAGCTTGAGGCGCCGCATTGGCGCTTCAGAACACGTCTTCCGCATAGCGCCCCCTGGCCTTGAGCTGTTGCACGTTGAGCTTGACCGCACCCAGGATCTCGTTGAGCGCTTCGGTGACACCCTGCGCCATGGGCCGGCTGCCACAGACGCGCACGATGGCGCCCTGGCGCATCAGCTCCTGCACGCGCACGGCGTCGCGGCGCAGCGCATCCTGCACGTAGCCACCACCCGCATCGACGCGCGAGAAAGTCGTGCGCAGGGTGGCCAATTGCCCGGCGGTCAGCCAGCGCTCCATTTCCGGACCAAAGTAGAAATCCCGTGCCGGATCACGTGCCCCGAAGAACAGGTGCATGGGCGTGTGCCTGCGGTTGTCACGGATGAATCCGACCAGCGGTGCGACGCCGGTACCAGCGCCGATGAGCAGCACAGGGACGCGTGCACGTTCGAGCGCGAAACCGGGGTTTGTCTTGATGAATGCCTGGATCACATCACCCGGCTGCAGGGCGTGCAGAAAGGGCGAGCACTGACCATCGGGGACCTTGCGAACGCAGATTTCAAGGAAACCGTCGCGCCAGCTCGATGCCAGTGAGTAGTAGCGTGGTGCGTGCACGTTTGGCGCTACGATGCCAACCAGGTCGCCGGCGGCGAAGCGTGGAAGGCCGCGTCCAGCCAGACGCATGAACCCGTTTTGCCTGGGCCAGGCAAAGCGCAGAATCGCCGCCGGCCAACCCAGCTCGCCCGTGAAGTCCTGCCGTGAGACAAGCGTGAGCGTCGTCGTTGCCGGCACGCGTGGCACATAGTCGACCACGAGCGGCTGGCCGAGCCCGGGCAGCAGGGCAGCGCTGAGCGCCTCGGCCCAGAGCGCGAACTGTTGTGCCGACTGCTGGTGGATGCGTTCCAGTGGCAGCAACTGTGGCCAGCCGCGTGCGCGCAGCGCGTTGTCCACGGCCTCGGCATAGCCACAATATGCGGTGAACTGGCGGTCACCAAAACCAAGCACGGTCACTGCTGCCGTACCCACCGGTTGCGTCCGGATGCGCTCGATGGCCTGCACCGCGTGCGCCGGCGTCTGGCCGTCGCCGTAGGTGGCTGCCAGCACGAAGACCTGCTGGGCCGTCGTATTCGCCTGAAAGTGCTCCAGCGCACCGGTATGCACGCGCTGGCCTGCGTGCACGAAAGCGCGGTGCAGCGCCTCGGCAAACCCCCACGTCGAACCGGTCTCGCTGGCGACGAAGATCAACACCTCGGCGTCGCGTACCGCGCTGTTGTCGCGAATCCTGGGCAATTGCCGACGACCCTGCAGCCAAAGCAGCAGTCCGGTGACCCAGAACATGGGGATGCTGGTACCCATGGCACCCAGCACCAGAGCCCAGGCCCAGGCACCCTCGCCGGTGTGCAGCAGCAGAATCCAGTCGTAGACGCGCTGTGCGGCAGATGCATCCTGCCAGGCCAGCGTCTGGCCGGTGTGGCGGTCGATCCAGCCCTCGCCGTGGTCGGTCGCCACCAGCCAGGTGTCCTCGGGATCATCGGCAGCGGGTACGCTCAGCTTGCGCAGATCACGCATACGCAGATCGCGCAGCAGCGGTAGTTCCCGGGGCGCCAGGTCCGTACCGTTGGTGGTTGGTGATATCTGCGAAACGACGTCGGGGTCGAAATCGCTCTCCACCGATACCCAACCGAAGGTGGCCGCGCTCATGTAGAGCGCCGTGAGCGATGTGAGCAGCAGGACCAGCAACACGATGCGACCACTGACCACGTGCAGGCGCTGCAGACTGCTGCCGCGCACGCGTGCGAGTAGATGCCGCATGCCGCCCTGGCGCCGCGCCATGAGCACGAGGCCGGAGACGGAGATCAACAGCATGCCGAGCGCCACGGCTGCAGCGATCATGCGCCCGGCATCGCCGAGCAGGAGGCTGCGGTGCAGATTCTTCACCCAGCGCGAGAACGCCGATGGCTGCCAGCTCTGCAGCACGCTGCCGTCCTCCGGGTCGATGCGTGCCGCCTGCGCCTGCCCATCGTCGAACGAGTAGACGACGATGTCGCCCGATGGCAGACGACGGATCTGCTCGACACCGGCAATGCGGCCGGTGATGCGCTCGGCCAGCGTGGCGACGGACAGCTCGCTTGCGGCCGGTAGGGCGTTGAACGCGTCGATCGCCGGATAGGTGGCCAGAATGACGCCGGTCAGTGCGAGCAGCAGTGCCACGCTGCCCAACGTCAGTCCCAGCCAGCGGTGCATGAAACGCCAGATCATGGTGCGGTCCTTTCCTGGTCAGTCGGTGGCCCCGGCCTACTCGAGCAGGTAGGCCGCGGACTGGATGTACTGCTTGCCGGCGACAGCCTTGCCACTGCCGTCGCTGGTCAGTGGCAGGCGCACCTCCGACGGGCTCTCGCGCATGTCCTCGGCAGCGGCGTCGATGTGGATCTCGTACCCGGCGTCGATGAGTGCATCGGCCAGGTCGGCGGTTACCTTCAACGTTCGACCGGCGCCGACGCTGGCGCCAGTGACGCCATCGAGTCGTTTTGTGTCATTCGCCGACAGACGCGCCCAGTCGCGCAGGTGCCTGTAGAACTTGGCCTTGCCACCGGCGACCCAGAGCGTGCCGGCGTAGGCGCCTTGCGCATCGGTGAGGTAGACGGCCAGGTAGGCGCCGTCGCCACCGTAATTGTTGAGCGTGGTCGAAATCGTCACCGGTCGGCTGTGTGCCAGCAGCGGCAGGGTCAGCGCACAGGTGGCGGCAATCGTGGTCAGGATGGGTTTGGACATGTGCTTACTCCGGTCAGGGTGTTGGGTGTCTGTGCTGCTCATGGTCGCGTTCCTGCGAGCGATGCCGGTCCTTCTTCTCGTCGCGCAGCTTCATCTTCACCAGTTGCAGCGTCTCGGGGTCGAGCTTGGCCTTGAAGCGGCGCCCCTCGGCGTCCGTGCCGTACAGCTCGTAGCAACCGTCGTCTATCTTCAGGCGGCTCACGTCCCAGCCCTGGCGCACGGCCATTTGCATCACCGCATCACGCGACTGCCAGCGCTGCAGGGGAACTTCGCAGTCATCCGAGGCCAGGGCAGGGAGTGCGATGATGCCTGCCGCCAGGACAACGAGGCTTCGTTGCATGGTCGAGCGTGCTTTCATGACAGATCTCCCGGATGTCGAGGGTGCTGGTTGGCGCGGCGATCACCGACTCTTGCAATCAGGGAGCGGCGAATGAAGATGCTGCGTGTGGGCTAGGTTCATTCCCTCTCGTCAAGTGTGTTGGCACCACGCCAGCGCATTGAGGCCATTTTCCACAACCGACATGAACGCGAACTGAAGCGCTTGTTCATATGCCGTTCATGTTTGGCGCGCTACAAAACCGGTCACGCACAGACCTGATGACCGGCCTGCGCTTCTTGCTGTTTCAGTTTCATGGCGCACTCACCTTTGCTGGATCCCAGCCGCCACCGAGCGCCTTGTACAGTGCTACCAACCGCACGGTTGCATTGGTATGCGCATGAACGGCTGCAATTTCGGTCTCCTGCAGGCTACGTTGAGCCACCAGCAGATCGACCAGCGCGATATCGCCTGCGTCATGACGTGCCTTGGCGTGACCGTAACTTGCACGCGCCGACGCCAGGGCAGCTGTGCGATGTTGCAGTGCTTCCAACCCTGCCTGATAGTCGTTCAGAGCACGCTCGGCATCAGCAAGTGCAGTCAATACGGTCTGTTCGTAGGCGAGCGCAGCCTGTCGTTCCGACGCCTCGCGTGCACGTATTTCGGCTTGCACACGCCCGCCGTCAAACAGTCGCCAGGAGATCAGTGGCAAGACAGAAAAACGCGAACTCGGCGATTCGAACCAATCACTCGAGTCAAGTGTCTGAAAGCCGCCACCGATGCCGATCGACAGTTTGGGAAACAGCTCGGCTGTCGCAACGCCCACATCCGCCGTACTCGCAGCCAGACGTCGCTCCGCCGCCAGTACATCGGGGCGTCGGCGCAACACATCGACGCGTTCGCCCACCGGCAACATAGGCAAGACGAGCGGATGTGGTTCGGCATCCAGCAATGCCAGTTCGCGCTCAGGTGCTACCCCTGTCAGCACGCCAAGCGCGAGCACAGCGGCGCGTTGGTTCGCCTGAATATCTGGCAACGAGGCATTGGCGCCGAGCCACTGTGCGTAGGCTGAATCCACTTCGAAAGAAGGAGCATCACCCGCAGCATGGCGCAAGCGCACGAGATCCAATGTCTGTTGCAAGGTATCGACCTTGGCCCGCTGTACGCGTAATTCTTCAGCTGCGCCGACGACGCTGAACCAATTGCGTGCGACCTCGGCGACGATGCGCAGACGCACGCTTTCGGCGTCGATTCTACTTGCCTGCAGTCGGGCATTGGCCCCCTCGAGTGCGCGTCGTTGGCCGCCAAACAGATCGATCTCCCAGGCAGCATCGAAGCCAGCGTCGTGAATCGTCTGCGTCACATCGAGCCCGGGGATGCTGCCGACGGGCAGCGGGCCATTCTCGCTCTGCCTTCGCCGGTTGACGCTCGCGCTGGCGCCAGCGGCGGGTAACTGCCTGCCGGCAACGCGATCGCGCAGTGCCCGGGCCTCATCGATGCGTGCCATCGCCTGGCGCAGGTCCAGGTTCTGTTCCAGGGTGGTATCGACCAGGCGCTCAAGCACTGGATCGCCCAGCTCGGACCACCAACGGGTCAGGCGGTCCGCACTGGATTGGTCCAGCAGTGGTAGCGTCCATCCGTCACCGATATCGACTGGCGGAGGCTCCCGGTAATCCGGGCCAACAACAGTGCAGGCGGACAAGAAAGTGCAGGTCAGGACCAGCACCAGCACCCGCAGGTGCAGGCATCCATGTGTTCCATGCATCGACTGTTCGCGGGAAGAGAAGCTGGTGTGGGTCGCGAGTTTCATTGCAATCGCCCTCGAACGAAGAACGTGGCCGTGGTGAGCGATGTCAGCGCGATGAGCGCCAGCGGCCACAGGCTGGAAAGAATGTCGCCTGGCGGCATGGCCTTGAGAAAGCTGCCTTCGACGATGACGAGGAAGTGGGTCAGCGGAATGGCCTGGGCCAGCCATTGCAGGACGACGGGCATGTTTTCCACCGCCGTCGCAAAGCCGGACATCAGCACCGCCGGAATACCAGCGGCGAATGCACCCAGAATGGCCTGCTGCTGCGTCATGCTGACCGCAGAGATCATGAGACCGATGCCGACCACCGAGGCGATGAACAGCACCAGGCTGGCGAGCAGCATCACGAACGAGCCCGTGAACGGGATGCCGAACAGGAAGACGCCCACGCTGATCATGAACAGGCCCAGCGCGGCGCCAATCGCGAGCGCCGGCAGTGACTTGGAAATGATGATTTCCGGCGTCGAGGTGGGCGATACCAGCAACTGGTCGAAGGTGCCGAGTTCGCGTTCGCGCGCGATCGACAATGCTGTGATCATCAACGAACTGAACAGCGCCAGGATGCCGGTGAGGCCCGGCACGATGTACCAGCGGTAGACCAGGTTCGGATTGAACCAGTGGCGCACGACCACGGGCGTCGGTCCCTGGGCGTCGGGCACGATCTCGGCGCCGACATCGGCGGCGATGGTGGACAGGTAGGCGACGGTGATCTGTCCGGAGTTGCTGCGCCGGCCATCCACCAGTACCTGTACGCTGCCGCTGTCACCGGCGGCGATGGTGCGCGAGAAATCGACGGGAATGGCGAGCGCGGCGATCACCTCGCCGCGCTCGATCAGTTCGTGCAACTGCTGCTGGCTGTCGACATGCCGGACGTGGGTGATGAAGCGGGCGCCGTCCAGGCGCTGCGCCAGCTCGTGCGACCAGCGCCCGACGTCCTGGTTGTAGACGGCGATATCGACATTGCGCACTTCTAGCGTCGCGGCAAAGGCGAAGACAAGCAGTTGCAGCATGGGCGGCACGAGCACCACCATGCGGCTGCGCGGGTCGCGCAGGACGCTCAGCACTTCCTTGATGAACTGGGCGCGCAGGCGGGTGAGCGAGAGCGCGAAGCTCAACATGGTCTCACTCCAGGTTCTTGCGCGTGGCGCGCTTGGCGATCACGAAGAACAGCGCTCCGATTGCCATCATGGCCGCCAGGTTGGGCAGGAATACCGCCCAGATGTCGCCGGCCAGAAACACCGTCTTCAGCGAATCGACGAAGTAGCGCGCCGGAACCGCCAGGGTGATGGCCCGGATCGGCGTCGGCATGGCGTCGATCTCGTACAGAAAGCCCGACAGGATGAAAGCCGGCAGGAAGCCCGTGAACAGCGCGATCTGCGCCGCCAGGAACTGGTTGCGCGCCAGTGACGAGATCAGCAGACCCTGACCCAGCGCCGGCACCATGAACACCGCCGACAGCAGCAGCAGCGCTGCCAGCGAGCCCCGCATCGGCACGCCGAACACGAACACCGCCAGCGCCGCCGCGCCCAGCGTGGCCAGCATGCCGAGCACGAAGTACGGCAGCAGCTTGCCGATCAGGATTTCCGCCACCGAGGCCGGTGTGGACAGCACCGCCTCCATGGTGCCGCGCTCCCATTCGCGCGCCACCACCAGCGCGGTCAGCATGGTGCCGATGATCGTCATGACGATGGCGATGGCGCCGGGAATCAGTGCGCGGCGGCTTTCCAGCTCGGGGTTGAACCAGTAGCGCGGCTCCAGCACGACGGCCTGCGCCGGCGCTGCGACATCCAGTCCGGCGCGCCAGGACTGGACCACGCCGCGGGCATAGTTCTCGACGTAGTTGGCGGTGTTGGGGTAAGAGCCGTCGGTGACGATCTGCACCAGCGGTTCGCTGCCGCGCTGGGCCAGACGCTGCTCGAAGTCCTGCGGAATCACTACGTAGCCGCGCAGCGTGCCCGAGACGAGCTGGTCGGCCACTTCGCGTCGCTCATGGACGAAGTGCGTGTCCAGGAAGCGTGTGCCGGAAAACGCCGCGACCAGGGACTGAGCCGAGGCGCCGCGTGACTCCAGCACCACACCGACGCGAACCGCCTTGGTATCGAGCGACACCGCATAGGCGAACAGCAGCAGCAACACCACCGGCAGCGCGAACGCGATCAGCAATGTCGAAGGATCGCGCAATGCCTGGTGGCTTTCCTTGGTCACCAGGGCGATGAGGCGCCGCAGGTCGAAGCGCCGCAAATCGGCGTGCACGGTGCCCCCCGTGTCCTTGTGTGGTGCAGCGGCGCTCATGGGGCGGCCTCCATTTCACGGTCGGCAGACTCCACCAGATGAATGAAGGCGTCCTCCATCGTCGGGTCGGGTCGTTCGGGACTGATCGCCGAACGTTTCAGCGCGTCGGGCGTATTCAGTGCAATCAGTTGCGCACGCGAGAGCATGGCGACGCGGTCGCAGTACTCGGCTTCGTCCATGAAGTGGGTGGTGACCATGATGGTCACGCCCTTGCGCGCCAGGCCGTTGATGTGGGTCCAGAATTCACGCCGCGTGATCGGGTCCACGCCTGACGTCGGCTCGTCAAGGAACAGCACGGGGGGTCGGTGCATCAGCGAACAGGCCAGCGCCAGGCGCTGTTTGTGCCCCAGCGGCAGGGAATCGGGTGTCGCGGACAGCCATCCGCCCAGATCGAAGGTGGCGATCATTTCCTCGATGCGCTCGCGTCGGGCGTTGCCTTCCAGCCCGTAGACGCCAGCCGAGAATTCCAGGTTCTGCTGTACCGAGAGCAGTCCATAAAGTGAAAACTTCTGCGCCATGTAGCCGAGCCGACTCTTGGCCGCGCCGGTGGCGCGGCGAAGATCATGGCCCACCACATGCGCCTCGCCCGCAGTCGGCTTGAGCAGGCCGCACAGCATCTTGAAGGTGGTGGACTTGCCGGCGCCGTTGGGGCCGAGCAGGCCGAAGATTTCGCCCTTTTGCACCTCGAAGCTGACGTTGTCGGTGGCGGTGAACTCGCCGAAGCGCTTGGTGAGGTTTCGGCACGACACGGCAATGTCGGAACCCAGCTCAACCGGCGGCAGACGCTCGGCCAGCGTCGAAGTGCCGCCGGGGCCGCCACCGAGCAGATCGATGAAGGCGTCTTCGAAGCGCGCGGGCACCTGCGCCAGCTCCACTCGCGCCTGATCGGACAGGGCCTGGAGCTGCTCCGCTTGAGCGCCCTCGCGCAACACCACGCGCACGCCGGCGCCCTGGATCACGCCATCGCTCACGCTGGGCAGGTCGAGTGCCTGGGTCAGGACCGCTCGGCGCTCGGCACCGACGTCTTCCAGACGGAAACTGCGGCCTTCGAGCTGCGCGGTCAGTGCGTGCGGCGGACCATCGAACAGGAGCTGCCCCTGGTTCAGGAGCAGCACGCTCTCGCAGCGTTCGGCCTCGTCGAGATAGGCGGTGGACCAGACCACAGCCATACCTTCGTCAGTCAGCGCCTGCACCATGCGCCACAAATCCTGGCGGCTGACCGGGTCGACACCCACGCCAGGCTCGTCCAGCAGCAGCACCTTGGGCCGCGCCATCAGCGCACAGGCAAGGCCGAGCTTTTGCTTCATGCCGCCGGAGAGCTTGCCAGCCAGGCGCCTGGTGAAGGGTCCGAGCCGCGTGAAGTCCAGCAGCTCGGCAAACAGATCGGCGTTGCGATCCGCATCCATGCCGCGCAACTGCGCATACAGACGCATGTTCTCCATCACCGACAGATCTTCGTACAGCCCGAAGCGTTGCGGCATGTAGCCGCTGGCGACGTGGATGGCGTCGTTGTCCTTGACCACGTCATAGCCGGCCAAGGTGACACGGCCGGCGTTCGGCACCAGCAGGCCGGTCAGAATCCGCATCAGCGTCGTCTTGCCGGCCCCGTCGGGGCCGACCAGACCTGTCAGCCGCCCATAGTGGATATGCGCGCTCAGGTTCCGCAGGGCCTGCACCTTGCCGAAATGCTTGCTCACCCCCTCGATGACGACGGCAGCGACATCGGCGCTGGGGCCTGTCGGCGTGGCGGCCATCGCTGCGTTTGCCTGCATTCAACGCTCTCCCGCGCGTGCACCTGCGGCTGGCTGGGCATCGACATCGATCGTCACCGGCATACCCTGGCGCAAGGCAGCGTCGCTGTCGGCTTCGTCGATGACGATGCGCAGGCGATACACCAGGGCGGTGCGCAAATCCGTCGTCTCCACTGTCTTGGGGGTGAACTCGGCGCGTGGTGAGATGAAGCCGATCTGACCGCGATAGACCTTTTCCGACGAGTCGCTTCTGACCCGTACCGTGGTACCGGGTGCGATGCGCCCCAGGTCCGACTCGCCCACGTAGGCGCGCACGTACACCGGCTTGTCCAGGCTCAGGCTGTAGACGGTGCTCTGACTTGCAACCATGCTGCCGGGTTCGCGCACGCGGGCGATGATGGTGCCGTCGCTGGGTGCCATCAGTTCGGTGTCGGCCAGGGATGTGGTGGCTTGCGCGGCGGCAGCCTGCGCGGCCGCAAGCCGAGCCTCGGCCGCGGCGATGTCTTCCTTGCGAAAGCCTTCGGATGCTTGCGACAGGGCAGCCCTGGCTGCCTCGACGCTCGCGCTGGCCTGATCCCTTGCCGCGTGGGCGGCATCGACCGTGCGCTGGCTGCTGGCACCCGATGGAAGCAGGCCACTCTGGCGCTGGAAATTGCGCTCGGCCTCGGTGGCGAGCGCCTGGGCCTGCCGGAGCGCCTCGCGCGCCTGGGTGATTTCCTGCGGTCGCAGCCCGCGGCGCAGCTTGGCCAGCTCCGCCTGCGCTACCTGCACCTGGGCCTGTGCTGCCACAAGGGCGTCCCGATACGGTTGCGCATCCAGCGCCGCCAGGCGCGCGCCGGTGCTGACGGCATCCCCCTCGTCGAAAACCATCTGCATCACCCGCCCTGGCTGGCGGAAGGCCAGTTGCACCTCGCGGATATCGACGTTGCCGTAGAGGCGCAACGAATCCGGTTTGTCATTCCCACGCGTCAGCCAGAACGCCAGCGCGCCGCCAACAGCGAGCACGGTGACGGCGATCACGATCCAACGGGTTTTTCCGGTGGGGAGGTTTGGAGTGGTCATCGATGGATTTCCGCTGGACAAAGGTGTTCAGTGCCCGCGCGCAGCCTGCGCATTCACCGCTGAGCGGCGCCAGGCCATGGCCGCTATGCCGGCCCACACCAGGGTGCGCAGCGTCATCGCGACCAGCGTGCGCCGCTCCCAGGCACCACCCAGAGCTAAGTGCACGCCGAAAGCCAGGAACACGAGCGCCGTCGTCACCGCGATGGCAAGGGCCAGCCATGCGGCCCAGTGCCGGCGCATCCACAGGCCGACGCCGGCGACGATGTAGGCGAACCCGGCCAGAAAGTTGAACCAGAGCACGAACGGCACATAGCTTCCGGCCGCAGCACGCGCTGTCCCGTCGACAAACAGGACTGCGCCGCCTTCCCTGATGGTCAGCAGACCAAAACCGATCGCAATCAAGGAGACCACACGCATCCAGATTGCGCGTTCGCCGTGTGCCGTCATGTTTGTTGCTCCCGATTCATGGAAGGGTCTGGAGGTTGAAGTCGCGCTTGCGGAGCAGACGGATCCTTCATTTGCTGCTTTCGATGCCACGCCGATAGATGGCAAACACGCCTGGTGCATCACGGCGGATGCGACTGACCTTGCCGGCCAGCAGCGACTGCATGACCAGTCCCTGGATGGTGCCGATGAACAGCACGGCGGCGGAATCCACATTCAGATCTGCGTTCAGCTCGCCTTGCGCCTTGCCTGCTTCCATCAGGCGGCGCAGGCGCTGTTCGTATTGACGGAGCAAGGTCTGCACCATCCGCTTGGCGAGTGTCTCGCCGGAGCGCTGCAGTTCTCCGAACAGCATGCGCGGCACTCCGGGATGACTTGCCACGAAGTCGATGTGTGCCATGAACATGGCTTCGAGTGCTGCAGCCGGAGATGCGGCGTTTTCGGCTGCCTTGTCCAGACGGGCCAGCAGACGGTCACCGACCCAGGACATTGCTGCCTCAAGAATCGCGTCTTTGGTGGGGAAATGACGGAACAGGGCGCCTTGCGTCAAGCCCATCCGGTCGGCGATCGCTGCAGTCGTGATTTCAGCGGGATTCTGCTCTGCAGCCAGCTCGACCACGGCCTGCACGGTGGCGGCCCGTCGCTCCTCGGCCGACAGATATTGCGGACGATTGCTCATATCGACACCTGTAAGAAAGTAATTGATTACTATCTTGCGAGACAAATTGATTTTGTCAAGAGTGAAGGAATGACTGGCCTGGACGTTCAGCTCGGGTAACACGTCGAGCGGCGGGCCGCGTGTTCCGTTTGATCGTCGCCTGGCGTGGAAATCGGCCAACGGGATCGCTTATGATGCATGGCGAATGATTCTCAGTGCGTCTTTTTATCCATCTGGAATTCACGGGTTTGCTCATTCGGAAACGGGTGAGCGTGTATCGCCATTCAACGAGGGAAGTGACAGAGACATGAGTCCAGACAGCACCCCCAACGAACGCAAGTTCCGCTATGTCGTCATCGGCGCAGGAATGTCGGGAATCCTGGCGGCAGTCAAGCTCAAGCAACGGGGCGAGACGGACGTCGTCGTGTATGAAAAGGGCCACACGATCGGTGGTACCTGGCGCGAGAATCGCTACCCGGGTCTGACCTGTGATGTACCTGCCCATGCCTACACGTACAGTTTTGCGCCGAATCCAGACTGGAGTGCGTTCTACGCCACCGGTGCGGAAATCCAGCGCTATTTCCAGAAGGTGGTCGAGGATCATGGCATCCGGGCGTTGATCGATACCGACAGCGAAGTGGTCGAGTGCATCTACGACGATGCCACCTGCAAATGGAAGCTGAAGCTCGCCGATGGGCGCACCGACAGCGCTGACGTGGTGATCGCGGCCTCGGGCGTGCTGCACCATCCGAATGTTGCAGAGATCCCGGGTCTGCAGAGCTTCACCGGGAAAGCCTTTCACAGCGCACGCTGGGATGATGCAGCCGAGGTCGATGGCAGGCGTGTCGGCGTGATCGGCAGTGGTTCGACCGGCGTGCAGATCGTGACCGCGCTGCAGAAGCGTTCGGCGCGGGTCGTGCACTTCCAGCGCTCACCGCAATGGATCATGCCGGTACAGCAGTTCGACTATACGGAAGAGGATCGCGCAGCGTTTCGTGCCGATCCCCAGTTGATCGACGACATGCGTTACGGCGAGCAGTACTGGTCAGGTATCTACCGGTTCAACCGGGCACTCGTCGATCCGGAAGGTTCCGATATGCACGAGATCGAGGAGTTGTGCCGGCAGAACCTCGAGAACAGCATCAGCGATCCGGTACTGCGTGAGAAGCTTCGCCCCAACTATCGTGCAGCCTGCAAGCGGCTCATCTATTCGTGGAACTACTACGATGCGGTGCAGCAACCTAACATCGTCGTGGAAATCGACGCGATCGATCGTGTGGAACCCGCAGGTATCCGCATGCGGGACGGGACCTTCCATGAACTCGACGTGATCGTGCTGGCAACCGGCTTCAAGGTCGACCGTTTCATCCGCCCGACGATCGTCAAAGGCAAGGGCGGTGCCTGCCTCGACGACAAATGGAAAGTCAGCCCGAGCGCGTACTACGCGGTCACGATTCCCGACATGCCCAATTTCTTCATGCTGAACGGCCCTACCGGCCCCGTGGGCAACTTCTCGTTGATCGATATCGCAGAACGTCAGTGGAGCTATATCGAGCAGTTGTTGCAGCATCTGCGGGACGCCAACGTTGCGGAGATCGCGCCGACGGCCGAAGCGATGGCGGATTACGACAGTCGCCGTATCGCTGCAGCCAGGACAACCATCTTTGCCTCCGGTTGCACGAGCTGGTATCTCGACGCCGCAGGCGTTCCGATCACCTGGCCGTGGAGTTACCAGGCTTTTGCCGAGGAGATGGATAGCCCCAGATTCGCCGATTACGGGCTTGCCTGAACATCGGACGCCGATTCCTTCACTCCCGTTGCCGTACGGTAACGGGAGCGGCATCGATCAGAATTCTATTTCCGGGTCGCCGATGCGCAACGCGGCCAGAGTGTCCGTCTTCAGCATGCCGAGGATCATCTCGATGCGCCGGTCGAGCGGTCTCTGCTGCCGCAGGCGTTCAGTGGTGATGCAGGCAGTCGCGATGCCGATCACGAAAAAAAGCACGAGTTCGGAACTCTCGATCAGCGGTATGGAGTCGGGGATTTCGCCATGCGCCTGTGCATGACGCACGTCGGTGAGGATCTGCTCGTAGGCAGCATAGAACGATTCGCTGTTGTGCAGCGCAGTCGTTGAGTTGACACCGGCCTGGCGCCAGAACTCGAGGCGCACGCGCCATTCGTCCAGCACCGATTCGGTATACGGCAGCAGATTGCGCAGGCGCGCCTCGAGTGCGGCAAGCCCGCGACGATCACCGACCGCGTTTGCAACCCGCTCGAGATAGCTCTCGTTGACCCAGAGATCCGCCGCAGCGAGCAGTTCGGCCTTGCTGTTGAAATAGTGTTCGACCAATCCACGGGAACATCCTGCGTGTTCGGCAACCGAGCGCACCGATATGCCCGCAAGCCCCGCGCGCGCCATCAAGGCGGCAGTCGCTTCGATGATGTGGGTCCGCCTTTCGTGCGCCGTGTCGGCGACCTTGGGGAAGGGTGTACGTGTCATGCAGTGTGTCTGTTTCCTGGTTTCCGCATCCGCGACAGTGTATCGAAAAGACGGACATCATGTGCGCATGACAGTCCACTTGCTAACAAGACGATCGTCATGTATCGTTTGCTCTATGCCGATCCATAACCATTCCATGGAGCATCCGATGAGTGTGTTCAATCGCGCTGCACGCCTTCTTGCCGTCACGATTTCTACCGTAGCGGCGGCCACCGCGGCGCAGCATGTCCGGGCACAGGACAACCCCGGACACGGGCTCGAGGAGATCGTCGTCACCGCCGAACGTGTCGAGGCCTCACTACAGGAAACCCCGATTTCGCTGTCGGCCTTCAATGCGGCCAGTCTCGATGCCTTGGGCGCGATTGAGACTGGTGATATCGCTGCGTATACACCGAACCTGACCATGAACAAGACGCCGGGGAGCCAGAACGCGTACGGGATGGGTATCCGTGGTGTGAGCTCGGGTGAGCCGTCGCTGGCCGTCGATCCCACGGTCGGCATCTATGTGGACGGTGTGTATCTGGGCCGGAGTTCGGCAGCGGCGTTCGAGATCGTCGATATGGAGCGCATCGAGGTACTGCGCGGGCCGCAGGGCACCTTGTATGGACGCAACACCACCGGCGGTGCTGTCAATATCGTGACCACGAAACCCGGTACCGAATTCGGGTTCAAGCAGGAGTTCACGGTCGGTGAGCGTGATCTGCTGCGGTCGGCAACCTCGCTGGACACCGGTGCCTTCGGGGATTTTTCCGCGAAGCTGTCGTTCATTCATGGCGAACGTGGTGGTCTGGCGAAGAGCAGCATCACCGGTGGCGAACTCGGCCAGTATGATCAGCAGGCCTGGCGTGCAGCGTTGCGCTGGACACCGTCGGACCGGGTCACGGCCGATTACACCTACGATCATTTCCAGCAGGATTCGAACACGAACCTGACCCAGGCGAGTTTCGTGCGCCCGCTGCAACTGATGCTCGGCGGGTCGTATTACGAAAACATGGCGGCGACGGCGTCGAAGCGCCGCCGGGGTCACTTGCCGTACGCGCACGATGACAAGGATCAGAAGCTCGAGATCGATGGACATGCACTCACGGTCAGTTTCGACCTCGACAACGCGACCCTGAAATCGATCTCGTCCTGGCGCAAATTTGACAATAGTTACGACCGGCAGGCGTTTCCCGGCGATTACCTCGCTGATGGAAGCAGTCTGCTGGGACCGGATTTCGACGGCAGCTTCGTGCCCGCCGGCACCTGGGTGACGGCCTTCTCCACCACCAGCCCGGGAGGGTTCAACAAGCACGAGCAGTGGTCGCAGGAGTTTCAACTCGTGGGTCGACTGTTCGATGAACGCTTCGGCTATAACGCGGGTGTCTACTACTTCCACGAGGAAGGGCGACAGCTCGATCCACAGAGTTACGTATTTCCGGCGCTGCTCGCGTTCGGCGGGCTGGATCAGGATTCCCAGGATTACCTGTGCGCAGGCGATTGCTTTGGCAAGAGTGTGCTGCTTGGCACGGTGCCGGATTACGAATACTGGACCGACAACGATGCGTGGGCGATCTACGGGCAATTCGACTACCGCCTGAGCGATCGGCTCACGGCGATCGTGGGGCTGCGCTGGAGCGTCGACGACAAGGCCACGAAGTTGCGTACGGGCTTCGAGGATATCGGGCATGCAACGCTCAAGGCAGACGATTCATGGAACCATTTCAACCCCTCGTTCACGCTGACCTACCAGTGGAGCGATTCGGTGATGGTCTACGCGAAGTACAGTACCGGCTACCGGGCTGGCGGCTACAACATCCGGGCCAGTACGAGTGCCGGGTTCGCAAAACCGGCTGACGAAGAAACGGTGGAATCGTGGGAGGTCGGCGGCAAGAGCGAGTGGTTCGATAACCGCCTGCGCCTGAATGGCGCGCTGTACTTCTACGAATACGATGACCGTCAGGTAGAACAGTTCGAAGCCGGTTCCGGCGGAGCCTCATCCGTAATCGTGAACGCCGGCTCATCGGAGGCCAAGGGCGTCGAACTCGAGTTGACGGCAGCACCGGTCGATGATTTGTTGCTGACGCTCAACTACGGCTACGTCGATACGCAGTACAACCGTTTCGTGACCAGCGTGATGAACCCGGTCACCGGGTTCCCGAAGATGGATGAGAACTACGAGCCGGTGGTTACCGATATCGCGACGGTTGCCAGCACCATCTTCGGCAGCCCGAAGCACCAGGCGGCGCTGATCATGCAGTACTCGTTCCCGAGCACCAGCATCGGCACCTTCGTCGCCCAGGTGGACACGACGTACGCCAGCGCCCGCAACTTTCATTCGCAACTGAACCGCTATGACCGCAGCGGTCGCCATACGGTGTGGAACGCGCGCCTGACGCTACAGGACATTCCGGTGCCGCGTGGTGACCTGTCGCTGGCCCTGTGGGGACGCAACCTCGGTAACGAAGAGGTGCGCGAGTGGGGCATCGATTTCGGTGCACTCGGCTATGCGACCAATACCTACCGGGAGCTGCGCAGCGTCGGTGCCGATCTGCGTTACGTTTACTGAGGAAGGCCGGCCATGCGCGGAACCGCCATGCAGACCAGGGCGTCACTGCAGAATCTGCGAGCGGGGTTGCGCGCGGTCGTGTTGCTGTCCGTACTCGTTCACGAACCGGTCGCGGCGGTGCAACTCGACGCGCACGGCAACGTGATCGCGGATGGCGACGGAGATTCGCCCGCTGGGCAGCTCTATGCCGAACGTTGTGCCAGTTGCCACGACCATCCGCAGGGTCGCGTACCGCCGCGTTCCTCGCTGCGTTACACGCCGCCCGAGAACGTACTGCACGCGTTGCGCGAAGGTCCGATGCGCCTCATGGCCGAAGGCTTGACCGACGAGCAGATCCGCTCGCTGGTCGTCTTGCTGACCGGACGTGAAGCCGAGGCAACCGCCGACCCGATGGCCAACGCGTGCACCACACCGGTGGATCAGGTAGTGCTCGATCCGGCCGACTGGAAGAGCATTCAGGCCGATCCGCGCAATATCCGCTACCGGGCTGATGCCGGCATCGACGCGGCCAGTGTGCCGACACTGCGTCTGAAGTGGAGCTTCGCGTATCCGGGGCGTGCCTCTGGTCCGGTGAGTCTGGCTGGTAATCGGGTGTACCTCTCATCGAGCAGCCACGTGGTATCGCTGGACGCGGCGAGCGGTTGCACGCGCTGGGCGTATCCGGTGACCGGGCGTATCGTGCGTGCCGTCACGCTTGCCGCGCTGGCGACGCCGGAGGGAACGCAGCGTGTGCTGGCGCTGTTCGGCGATGACACCAGCACGCTGACGGCACTCGATGCAACTACCGGTGAGCGGGTGTGGGCGACACGGGTCGAGGAGCACGTGCTGTCGCGCATCACCTCGGCTCCGTCGGTGCATGCCGCTCGCGTGTATGTGCCGATTTCCGGCATCGAGGATCCACTGACGCACGATCCGCAATACGCCTGCTGCACCTCGCGTGGTGGTGTGGCGGCGCTGGATCTGGCGAGCGGACGGATCGTGTGGAAGCAGTACCACATTGCGCAGGAGCCTGCGTTGCGTTCGGCACCCGATGCGAGGCCGCAGCAGTTCGGACCGGCAGGAGCGTCCACCTACACGCCGCTTGCGATCGATCCCAGGCGTGGTCTGGTGTATGCGAGTACCGCCGAGGAATATGGCTTCCTGAACCCGCAGGGACCCTATTCGGTGATCGCCTACGATCTCGCGACCGGCGAGCGGCGCTGGCAACGACAGTTCCTGCCTGCCGCTGGCGCTGCGCGCGAGGCGGCGTGCGCTGCGCAGGTTGAAACCGATTGCCGCAACGTGTTTTCGATGGGTACCTCGGTGTCGATCCTGCAACTGGCCGGCGGGCGCGAGGTGCTGGCAGTGGGGCAGAAATGGGGTTGGGTCTACGGGCTGGATCCGGACCGCGACGGTGAGGAACTGTGGCGCACGCGGGTCGGGCTCGGCGGTGATCTCGGCGGTGTGATGTACGGCATGGCATTCGACGGCAACGCGCTGTATGTGCCGGTATCGGACGACGAGGTACGTCCGCCGCATCGACCGGGTGGTCTGGCGGCACTCGATCCGGCCTCCGGCGCCGTGCTGTGGCGCGTGGCCGGTCCCGATCCGCAATGCGCCTGGGGCAGTGAACCGTGTCTTGCGGCATTCGTTGCGGCACCCAGTGCGGTTCCCGGTGCGGTATTCGCCGGTGCCTGGGACGGGCATCTGCGCATCTACGCGAGCGATGACGGCAAGCTGATCCGCGACATCGACACCGGCGGCGAGTTTGCCGCGGTGGGCGGCTTGAAGGCACGTGGTGGTCAGGTTTCAGGTTATCCGGTCGTGATCGGCAAGGGCGCGATCTACGTCACCTCGGGAGCCAGTTCGATCCTTCGTCCGGGCAATGCGCTGCTCGTCTACGCGCCCTGACTGCAGAGGCTGCCGCAAAACGATGTGAAGGCGCTGCCACACGTTTCGTATCGTTTTGCGACAGCCTCTGCAGGCAGCCGCACTACGGTGCCGCGTTACCAGATTCTCCCGTTCACCTGTCACCTCGAGGATTGGCGCCACCTGGGTGTCGCGCCACGGGAGGATGCATGCGCTATACGATGTACTCAATGCGTAGCGGCATGGCGCCCGGCCTGACGACCGAAGAAGCTCGAATCGCCGAGTGACATGCCGGAACTGTAGCCTTCGCCCCAGCGTGGGATGCCACAAGCGGTGCGCCCCGCGGCATAGAGACCTTCGATCACCCGGTTGTCGGGTGTGAGCACCTCGCCGGTGGGCAGCGTCGACAGGCCGCCCAGCGTGAACGAGGTGCCCCTCACCGCATCGCCGCTGAAATTGAGTGCGGCAAACGGCGGCTCGGTGAGCGGGCGAAGGAATTGTGGAGTCTTGTGCCACAGCGGATCTTCGCCACTGGCTGCATGGCGGTTGTAGTTATCCAGCGTGTGCACGAGTTCGCCGGATGGCAGGCCAAGCTCGCCCTCGACCTCCTCCCAACTTTCGCCAGCGGCGCTGATCTCGATGTCCTGAAACACCCAGGGACGGGCGAATATCTTGTTGTCGACCAGCAACCAGCAGCGGTCCTCGGGCTGGCGCATCATGTAGTGTGTTACCCGACCGTGATAGGCATCTTCATTGATGAAGCGTTGCCCGAGCGAATTGATCAGGACTCCTTCCAGCAACTGCGGGGGTGGAAACATCGGGCGCGTAGCGAAAAATTCGCCCATGTGTATCGTCGCACCGCCAACCGAGGCACCCATCAGGATGCCCGCACCATGATCGTTGCCGCCTGTGGTCGGGTTCGGGCAGCGCTGGGCCTCAGGCGCATAATGCCTGACCATGTTCTCGTTGCAGATGAACCCCCCAGTGCACAGGATCACACCCTTGGTGGCGCGCACGGTCTGTTCCTTGCCGTCGATACGCATTACCAGGCCGTGGACACGGTTGTCGGCATCTGCGACCAGCGCCAGGGCGCGGGCGTTGAAGTGGGCAGAGATGCCCAGTGCGTTCGCGCGGTCGGTCAGCTTTTGCATGATCAATCTGCCCGCACCCATGCCGACCAACTGGGCGGTGTGGCCACGCGGGGCAGGTCTGGCGCGGCTCGAGAAAGGCCAGGCATTTTCACTGCCGGACCACACCAGCGTGTCGTCGGTCGTCGGCTCGAGGCACTTCTCGGGGTAGTAAGTACCCTTGAACGGGATCCCCTGGGCAACCAGCCAGTCGAAGTGCGCGCGTGCCCCATCGGCGTAGCAACGTACCCGCGCTTCGTCGGCGTTCGGACCGCCAGCCATCATCAGGTAGTTGTAAAAATCTTCGGTCGAGTCCTCGAACCCGGCCGCGTTCTGGATCGGCGTGCCGCCGTTGCCGCCGAGATAGAACTCGCCGCCGGAAAGCGCCGCGCTGCCACCCGAAGCGCCGGCCAGTTCGAACACGGTGACCCGGGCGCCGGCTTCGTGCGCTTCGATCGCCGCACAGGCTCCGGCGATGCCGAAACCGATCACCGCCACCTCGGTTTCGATGTCCCATTGCTGTACAGCGTCGAGGCGTAGCGGCTGCGAGAGTGAATACGGTTTCGACACGTCGGTTTTCCTCCGGTGGATATGGCGTATTTCGCAGGGAAGTTGGCAGCAATCATAACCGCCACGCCCCGGCAGCGTGCAAATGTGACGTGCAGGTAACCCGGCTGGTTCAGGTGCAAGTGCATTGCCCGTGGACCGGGTGCCGATATGCCCCATGTCGTCGCAGTTGTGGTGCTAAGATGCGTGGGTCGGCAAGCGAACCATACGATGAGGAGTCAACTGATGCCCAAGCCCGGCCGGATCAAGCCCCCGATGGCGCACGACAATGGGTGGTGGTGGGAGCAGGCCGCCAACGGCGTGCTTGCCATCCAGCGCTGCAAGAAATGCCAGACGCTGCGTCATCCCCCGCGACCGATGTGCAGTGAGTGTCGTTCGCTCGAGTGGGATTTCGTTGCGGCTGGCGGCAAGGGTACCGTGACGAGCTACACGACGCTCTATCATCCGCAGTTCCCGGGTTACGAGTACCCGTTGAACATCGTTCTGATTGATCTCGACGAGGGTACACGAATCACGTCGTGTCTGACCGATTGCACTCCCGAGGAAATCGAGTTCGGGATGCCGGTTACGGCGTACATCCATGAGGACGAGGACGGATTCAGGATTCCGATGTTCCGGCCGGCGGCGAAGGGGAGTGTGTGACGATGGCGATTTCGATGAAGAACCAGGCAGCGGTTGCCGGCATCGGCACCACCAAGTTCACGAAGAATTCGGGTGTATCGGAACTCGCACTGGCCTGTGAGGCGGTGCGCAACTGTTGCGACGACGCCGGTCTTGATCCGGCCGAGGTCGACGGTCTGATCACGTACACGATGGAAACCAGTGACGAGATCGAGGTCGCACGGGCAGTGGGTCTGGGTGATCTCACGACCTGGGCCAAGATCAACTACGGCGGTGGCGCTGCGGTCGGTCTGATTCAGCAAGCGGTGATGGCGGTGGCCACCGGTGCAGCGAAGAACGTCGTCGTCTGGCGCGCGATGAACGGCCGCTCGGGTCAGCGCATGGGGCAGGGCGTTTCGGGCAACATCGTCAGCAGCGACCTGATCCACTGGTCGTGGTACATGGCGTACGGAATGCTGACGCCGGTTTCCTGGGTCGCGATGATTGCAAACACCTACATGCACAAGTACGGTCTGCAGCGGGAGCATCTGGCGGAAGTCGCGATGGCACAACGCAGCTTCGCGCTGAACAACCCGAATGCTGCGGGCTATGGGCGCCCGTTGACGCTGGAAGAGTACATGGCGGCGAAGCGGATCACGGAGCGCCTGTGCATCTACGACTGCTGCCAGGAAACCGACGGTGGTTGCGCCCTGTTGATCACCAGTGTCGAGCGTGCGCGCGACCTGCGGCAGAAGCCGGCGGTGATTCGCGGTGTCACCCAGGCCTCCACGCGTGGACAGGAGCAGATGACCAGCTTCTACCGCGAGGAACTCGACTCGCTGCCGGAAATGGAGCTCGCAGCTCGACGTGTGTTCGCGATGTCCGGGCTGGGGCCGGACGACATCGATGCTGCCTGCCTGTATGACGCATTTACCACCGAGATTCCGATGCAGCTCGAGTCGTTCGGTTTCTGCGCGCGCGGCGAAGCCAAGGATTTCATCGCCGACGGAAACCTGCGCATAGATGGACGCTTGCCGAACAACACGCACGGTGGTCTGCTTTCGGAAGCGTACATCCACGGTGTGAACAATATCGCCGAAGGAGTGCGCCTGATCCGTGGCACCTCATACAACCAGCCAAAGCGTGCCGAGCATGTGCTGGTGTCGAGCGGGGTGGGCGTGCCCACCGGGGCGATGATCTTCGGGCACGATTGAGGCGGGCGCGATACCGGTCGGGTTGAAACCCGACCTACGTCATAGGTCGGCATTCATGCCGGCGGTTTGGTCGTAGGTCGGCATTCATGCCGACGGTTTGGTCGTAGGTCGGCATTCATGCCGACAGGTGCGTGTGCCGGATGCGTTTCCCTGTCGGGTTGAAACCCGACCTATGTCGAGTGCAGGAAGCGCAGCACCAGTTCGGTGATGCGCTCCGGTGCCTCGATCGCGGTCATGTGACCCAGGCCTTCCATCACGACCAGCTCCGCCTGCGGTATGCAGCGTGCGAGCTGTTCGGCGGGCTTCACCATGTAGACGTCGTGCTCGCCGACGATCACCAGATTCGGACAACCGATGCGTCGCAGGGCCGCGGTGCGCGGATCGTGGTCCGCGTAGTAGCTGCGCGCGAAGGTGCTGCACAGCACCGGGTTGTTCAACGACTGGATCTCCAGTGCCCAGCGCCAGCAGCGTTCGGGGTCCGAGTTGCTGTCGAAGCGGTTGTAGAACGGCGCCAGCGGGTGGTTCGCCGGGTCCTCCCGCAGGCGGCGGAACATTTCGGCGAAGTTCGGGAACGCCGCCAGCATGCCGGTGTTGTATTCGGCCACCGAGAGGATGTCGGGATCGTCCATCGGCACCAGCCGCTCGTCCCATTCCGGCCCGCAGTATTTGTCGAGCGGGATCGTGGCCGAGGAGGTGTCGCTGGAGGTGATCGACAGCAGCCGCTCGCTGTGGTCCATCGCGTAGCGCAGCGCCGCCATGCCGCCGGTGGCGTGGGTGAGCAGATGGAAGCGCTGCAGGCCGAGCAGATCGGCTAGCGCGCCGATGTCTGCGGCGACCGACTCGATCGAATAACCCGGGTTCGCGCCTTCCGGCACGCTGCGCCCGTGGCCGCGCATGTCCATGTCGATCACACGGTAGCCGACATTGGCCAGCGCGCCCGAGACGCCGGTGCGTCCCCAGTAGCTGCCGTTCTCGATGAAGTCGTGCAGCGTGACGATTGCCTCGCCGCGCCCGCCGGTATCGTCGAAGAACACGCTGGCATCGTTGCGTTTCAGGTAAGGCATGGGAGTCGCCCCGTTGCACCGCACACCGGGTTCGGGACGTCCTCGTGGCGAAGCACCTCGGGGCCGCCGTTCTGGTAGTAGACCGCTGCATTCATCGCGCATCGTCTCCGGGCAATGCAGAATCAGGAGAATGAATCCTCGGCCTTCAGGCCGAGCCGTTCGTTCTTGCCCACCATCATGGGTTGCCAGTTGCCCCAGCCCACGCCGCCGCCGACCGGGTCGCTGATGCGCACTGCTGTGTCGCGGATCTGGTGCAGGCGCTTGGCGTTCTCGAGCGTGCTGCAGTCGATGATGCGTTCGCCGTCGACGTGCAGCCTGCCGCGCCAGCCGCCGTGAAACTGGCCTTCGAAACCGAAATAGAGTCCGGCACCAAGATGAAAACCCGTATCCGACAGCACCTCGATGGTCATCGGGCGCAGTGAGCCGTCGGCCATGCGACATACGATTCTGCCGCCGAGCAGGCGACGGTTGACCGGGTGGTACTCGAGTTCGGGTTCGATATCGACGATGCGCTCGATGCGCCCGTCCGGGTGCTCGATCGCGGACATCACCGAGCGCGTACGCCCGCTTGCGGTGTCGAACTGGTTGAAGCTGAGAAAAATCGCGTAATGGCTGCCGTCGGCGCGCTGCAGGTAGCTCGGGCTCCAGAAGAACTCGTAATCGGCCTGCATGCCGACGCCGGGCGGCTCGGCGTCGATCAGCGGGTGACCGACGCCGTAGCGTACGCCCCACGAGTGGTCGCGCGTACAGACCCAGCCGTCGGGATCGATCACGGTGCGCACGCCGTCGACCTCGATCCAGCCTGATGCGATGCCGATCTGGTGATAGCGCACCAGCTCGCTCATCACCCGATACCCCTGGCGAATATGCGTGCGATCCTCGAAACGGGCCGGAATGCGGTACTCGAACAGGCAATTGAAGGCGATCGGTTGCGTGGCGTTGGGTTCGAGGACGAAGCGCACCTTCTTCAGCGGCTCCACCACTTCGTAGCGGATCGGGCCGATTGCAGTCAGGTTTGCTTCCGGTGCGAGCTCGCGGCTGGCGCGCACCGTGATCTGTTCCTTGCCGCGTGAGATGCCCGCGTAGGCGTCCATCACGTTGCGGTTGGTGTACTTGCCGAGCCCGAAGCCGAGCTGCAGGCTACCGTTGCGGGCCATCGCCATCGCGCAGACCTTCTCGGTCCACGAGGGATCTGTACTGCCCACGCAGGCGAAGGAATCCATGACCTGGTGGCAGAACTGCTCGTCGGCCTCGATCAGGGGCCCGATGGGGTTGCTGCCGGGGCTGACGGTGTTGTCCATGAGTGCGCCTCTGTGTGTGATCGTGTCTGCCCGGTTCGGGTCTGTAGTCGAACATGTTCCGGCACAGCCCGGGCCTACGACAGCCAGATATCGCGATCGCCGGCCAGTACCCGTTCGATCAGTTGCCGACCGAAGAGGTATTCGTCGGTGTTCTGCGGGCGTTCCAGTTCGCCGAACAGGATGCGCCGCTGCGTGACGCGGATATCGATCACCGACTGCTGCAGCAACCCGTAGTTGATATACCAGTCGATGTTGTCGAGCTGCACACCGGTCAGCGCTTCATAGCCGGCAACCACGGCATCACGGCGCAGGAAATCGGCCATCGTGTCGATGCCCGCGATGACTTTCGCGATGTGTCGGAAATACTGGTGGAAGAAGATCAGGTAGCCAACGTCCATTTCACGTGGCCCGAGCATCGCGAGTTCCCAGTCGAGCACTGCGACGATGTGCGTGTCGCGCCACAACGCGTTTGCAGGACGCGCATCACCCCAGCTCACCACCGGTTCGCCCTCCTGTGCGGGCCAGTGTGCCTCCAGCCAGTCGAACAAGCGCTCGACGAGTGGAAAGCGCAGCTCGCCGCGTCCCCATTCGTAAAGTGCCCGTTCGCGCGCAAAGTGCCGGCGTAATGCAGTGTCGCCTGGCTGGTCGATGTTCAGGAAGGCGATTTCGCTGGCACCGGCACGGATACCGTGAATGCCGGCGATCGCACGCAGCATCTCGTCTTGGACCTGGCGCTGCTGCGCGGGCGAGGCGTCGGCCAGCCAGCCGCCGAAGACGTAGGGTGGGCTGTCGGGCACCATGGCACCGTCGATGCGTTCCATCACGAAGAACGGGACACCCAGCGCCTCGCTGGAGCGCTCCTGCCACGGTACACCGGGTACCGGTACGTTGGTGTGGCTGCTGACCAGGCGCATCACGTTGACCTGCAGATCGAAGTCGTAGCGGGGAAACAGCGGAAACGCGTCCGCCGGGGGCGGCAGACGCGCGACGAAGCTGCCGCTGCGCTCCTGTCCCTGTTCGTTCCACTGCATGTCGAACAGCAGTGTCTCGCTCGACATGCCGGCCTTGCCGGGACTGCTGAGCGCCGACAGGCGTGGCCTGCTCTGCGCGCCCAGCGTGCGTTCGAACCACGCGCTCAGGAGTGTGTGGAGTTCAGCCGGATCGCGTGTGCTGGTGCGCCCTGCCGTGAGTTGCTGCGTCGTTTCAGTCATGTGTGATCACTACCTTGCCGATATGGCCGCGTGCAGCGAAATGCTGCACAGCCTGCGTTGCCTGAGCGAATGGAAATTCGCGATCGATCACCGGCCGCAGGCGATGTTGTGCGACCGCACGCAGCATCGCCGAAAGATCGGCACGACTGCCCATCGCGTTCGCAAACAACGTCAAGGCGCGTTCGATCACTGGCAACAGGTGCAGGTAGTCTATGCTGCCGAGTCCGCCAACGATGCCGATCATCGCGATCCGTCCGCCGACACGTACGCTGCGTATCGACTGTGCCAGTGTGTTCGGACCGCCGACCTCGACCACCAGATCGACGCCGCGCCCATTGGTGGCCGCGAGAACCGCATCGCTCCACTGCGGATTTTCGCGATAGTTCACGACGGCGTCGGCGCCCATGCGCTGCAGCAGTTCGGCCTTGGCGGCGGTCGATGTGGTGGCGATCACCCGGCATCCGGCAAGTTTCGCGAACTGCAGCGCAAACAGCGAAACACCGCCGGTACCCTGCACCAGCACCGTTTCTCCGGGCAGGCACGGGCGGCGTGCGGGAGGGCCGCCGAGGATGCTGTTCCATGCCGACAGGCCGGCGCAGGGCAGGGCAGCCGCTTCGGCAAAGGAAAGATGGGCTGGCATCGCGACCAGCGCTTCGGCAGGCATCAGTGCGTATTCGGCAAGCGTGCCATCGACCAGGCTGCCGAGTACCTCACCGTAGTGCTCGGGACAGGGTTCGCCGGCGATCCACTTGCGGTGCGGATGCACGATCACTTTGTCCCCGCTGCGCCAGCCGTCGACTCCGTCGCCGACTGTTGCGATTTCACCGGCGCCGTCGAGTAGCGGCACCACACCATCCACCTGCGGCACGCTGCCGTGCAGGAATACCAGATCGGCGAAGTTCAGGGCGCTGGCGCGCATGCGTACCAGTACCTCGCCCGGACCAGGTGTTGGCACGGGCGACTCGCGCAGCGCGAGGCCGAAAACAGCTCCCGGCAGCCCTTCGAGCGGCGCTGTGGACGTGTAGTGATAGTGCTTCATCTGGGTGTGTCCTTCGGTAGGTCGATGAAACGGACCAAAAGCATTCAATGTGCGATGGATTCGCCACCGGTCTGCCGGCGTAAGCGTATCAGTTCGAATTCGAGAAAACGTTCAAGCAGTCGTGCAAGTTCGCAAAAGATGCGAGGTGCATCGTGTTTGGCCAGCTGTTCGCGCAAGGCGGGTACCCAGGCGCCGGGATGCCGTTCGATGAAATCACGTTGTGCACGGAGCAGGGCACCCACGTCTTCGCCAGCCGCCCCGAGCTGTGCCTCCTGGAACGCCAGGAAATGCAGGAACTCGAGTTCGGTGAGCAGATGGTCCGGTTCACCCTGCGTGGCGTGGTCGAGCGACAGTCCGAAGAAATCGTAGAAGCGAACCAGTTCCTCGTGCAGATCCGTCTTTCTGCCCTGGTGGTGCGCGCCGTTGAGCGGACAGTCGGGACCGTTCGCGCCTGCCTCGAATAGCCGCGTGAACTCGACCAGCAGCGTGTCGTCGTCCGGTACGGCGCTGCCCAGCGCCTTCCAGTCCACGTCTGCAACCAGGGCAGGATCGACGGCCCCGAGCAGCCGCTGCAGGGCGCCGGCCAACTCGCCGCCCCGAATCGCCTGCAAGACTTCCTGATCCGGATAAGTGAAAGCCGTTGCGAACGCGAGATAGCTCAGGCTGCGCGATGTCTCGATCACGATGCCGATCCTGCTCTGGTTTATCGTGGTCCTTGCAAAGGTCCGGTGCTGTCGCGTGCGACAACACCGCACGGCTTCGCTCAGGACGTATATTTACGCAAATCGACACGCGTGTCGCGATCGTTGCCGCTGAGATCGAGCCAGCCGACCTCGTTGACCAGATGGCCATGTCGCCCGACGAAATTCGTCACTCGTGCCGGGCTTGGCGTGATCGCATCGCTGGCGTGGCCGCCCACATGCTGGCTGGCGAGCCAGGCGTGGTAGATGTGGACCTGCCCCGGTTGTATCCCGGGCGTGAGTTTCACCCGTGCGATGAACTCGCCGAGGTCGTTATGCACGGCGGCATAGTCATGATCGATGAGACCGCGATGGTTTGCATCGTCAGGGTTTACGAAAATCACCGGCTCGCCTCGCTGCAACTGCAGCAGGATATCGACGTCACGCCATAGCGTGTGCACGCTCCAGCGCGTATGACCACAGGTCATGACCAGCGGATAGTCACCGCCGGCTTTCGGCGGTTGCTTGTGCACCGGAAGCGTCTCGCCGATTTCGATATAGAAAGGATGGTCGATGTAGAACTGCTGGCGACCGGTGCTGGTCGGCCACGGTACCTTCCTGGTGACGTAGTCCTGGTACGGAACCAGCGGTTCGTCGGGACGGTAATCGCTGGTGCCGCACCACATCCTGCCCATCCGGCTCACGCCGGTGTAGCGCATGACGCCCCTGTTCGCGCGCAGATCCTCCAGCGTGATGCCTCGCGTGGCTGGTGACAGAGCGAGAATCAGGCGCATGATCCTTTCATCCTCGCGCGGACCGATGCGTCCCTTGTCGCTGAAGCGCCAGTACGCCTGACCGAGGTCGTACTCGACGCCGCGGTAGGTCTTCACCTTTGCTACGCTGCGGCGCCTTGCTTCGGTCTCGACGCGCTGCATCAGCAGCGACAGGATCTCCCAGTCCGACTTCGCCTCGCCAAGCGGCTCGACAGCCTTGTCGGCGAGGTGCAGGTATGGTGGATACGCGACCGAGTACTTGAATCCGAGCTTTTCGTACGGTCCGGCCGTAGGCAGCAGGATGTCGGAGTGGCGTGCGGTGTCGTCCATTCGCAGCGTGATATCGACGACCAGCCTGGCTTTCGCGAACAGTGTCCTGCCAAGTCGCTCGCCCATGCGGCGATGCCGGAACGGGTTGCCGAACATGTTGAAGATCACGTCCGGATTGGCGAGTTCCGCGCCCGGCACGTTATGCAATTCGTTGCTTGCAAGCGCGTCTTCGAGGAACGCCTCCGGGGTGCGAGGCAGTGTCGGGTCGTTGTACTCGGGCTTGAGTTGTGCGTCGCGTGTGCCGCCGTTCATCAGCATCATCAGCGATCCCGAGATGAACGCAGGGCTTTCTGCCTGGCGGGAACCGATGTCGATCAGAGCCGGGTAGATGCTGTTCATGTCGCCCGCGATCAGATCGCTGGGGAAGTCGTGGAAGGCAGAAAGGATCTTGCCGTCGAGTTCCCAGAACGTCATGACTTCCCAGCCGCCACCGATACGGCCGTTATTGCCGGTCAGTGCGCACAGCAGGATCGTCGCACGCTGCACCAGCTCGCCGTGCAGGATCTTGCCGGCAGCCGCACCAATATAGATTTTCGCCGACCTTGCGGTGGCGAACTCGCGTGCAAAGCGCCGGATCACGTCCGGGTGTACGCCGGTAATTCTCGAGGCGCTATCGGTGTCGTAGGCATCGAGTGTGTCGCGCAGCAGCGAAAATGCACTGCGCAGCCGCACATCCTCTCCCGACAGCAGTTGCACATGCGCATTATGGGGGTCGATGTCGACCCGGTCCTCGGGTGCCAGCTTCAGCGTGCGTCGATCCTTGTCGAACCCTGCCGAGCTCGTCGACCAGACGATTTCCTGCCTCCGGGCATCCCACCATGCGAAGCACTCGCGCCGGCCACCCCCGATCACGTCGGATTCGCGCAGGAACTGTCGGGTGTCTTCACGGATCAGCAGCGGCAGGTCGGTCTGCTCAATGATGTAGGGCAGATCGTGCAGATTCTCGTCGAGAATGATCCTGCAGGCCGCCAGCGCGAGCGCCGCATCGGTGCCCGGACGCGGTCCTATCCACAGGTCGGCATGGATCGCACTCGCGTTGTAGTCCGGTGTGATCGATACGTACCTGCCGCCGCGGTAGCGCATTTCGGTGATGAAGTGTGCATCAGGCATCCGGGTCGTGATCGGGTTGCCGAACCAGTTCACGAAGTAGTCGCTGCGGAACCAGTCATCCGAGGAGCCGCCTGGTACAGGGGCGCCGAGCGTGACCGTCCCGCCGGTCATCAGGTCGCCGGTGCTGGCAAAGTTTTCGGTGATCGGTATGCCGAGCTGGTTGAAGAAGCGCACCATCGCGATCCAGCTCGGGCCGAAGTCGCTGTTGTTGCCGTTCTCGCAGTACGCCCCGACGCCGCCGCGCGTCGAGAGCGTGTCGACCAGTTGCGCTGCAATCTCGTCAAGCGCTTCGTCCCAGCTGATGCGTTTCCAGCGATTCTCACCACGCTTCCCCACGCGCTTCAGGGGATAGCGAATCCGTGCCGGGCTGCGGTACAGCACACTGGCCAGCGCGCCTTTCTGGCAACCACGCGGATTGGCGTCGGGGACGCTCGCGTTGGTCTGTGTATACGGAGCCGCCTGTTCTTCCCGCCAGACGATGCCGTCGCGCACATACAGGTCCCACGAGCAGCCGCCGCTTGCGCAGTTCGTGCACGAATGCGTGCCTATGCCGATGCGATCCCATCGCCACTTGCGGCGGTAGACGTCGCGATAACCGGCATATGCCCGCGCTTGCTCTGGCAGACGATCATCCGCCATGAGCGAGCGAAGGCTTTTCAGGTCCAGCGTGAGCGCGAGCGTACCGATGGCTGCGCTGCGCAGAAAATCCCGGCGAGTCGCATGGATCGGTTGCATGTGCAAACTCCTCCTCAGGACATGTGGCCCACTTCACGACTGCTGTTTCAGCATACCCTCCTGCACGGGGAGCTTGCGATCTTTCTGCGATGTTCGAGGTCCCGCCGGGTGAATCAGCCTCCTTGTGCACCGAAGCGATAGCGCAGCGAGACACCGTACATGCGTGGCTCGCCATAGGTGGCGGTCACGAAACCGGTCGACTGCTGCAATCCGATGTAGCCGAATACCTTGTAGGTCTTGTCGGTGGCGTTGTTCACGAAGGCACGCAGATCGAAGTTCGAACCCATGATCCCGTTCCATTCGGCCGAAAGGTTCAGGACGTCGTAGCTCTTGATCCATGCGTTCGGATCGTCCTTGGGGTGCGTGCTCGCCGACGAATACAGCTTGCCGCGATAGTTCCATCCGGCAAGCAGCACGACCTCGCCGAGGTCATCGCCGAGCTGCTGCGTGTAGCGCAGGTTCAGCGAGGCGGTGTGGCGGGGAATGTTCTGCATCGGAATGCACGACAGGTTCGCGACCATGTCTGGCTGGCCGATGTACGGTATCTGGCGCGGGCCGTCGCAGGTGTACGTGGAGTAACCGCCACGGATCGGGTCTGGCTGCACCTTGAGTCTGAAGTCGTCGTACTCGCCGTCCAGGTACGAATAGCTGCCCGAAATATCGAAGCTCTGGTTCAGCCGAAGCAGTGCTTCCAGTTCGACGCCACGAATCCATGCCTTGTCGGCGTTGAAGGTCACGGCACCCTGGTCGAGGCAGGTGCGGCTGCTCGAGAAATTCTCGCCGTTGGGTCCGGTGCAGACACCGTTCACGAAGCTGCCGATCGGGTGGTTGTAGGCGGCGGCTCGCTGGATGTCCTTGTAGTCGAGGTGGAACACGCTTGCATTCACACGGGCCGGCATGCCGCCCAGGTCGAAGTCTGCCTTGGCGCCGATTTCGTAGTTCGTGACCAGCTCCGGCTCGTAGGTAAGGGGGCCAGTCCCTGCGTAGTTGAAACCGCCCGCCTTGTAGCCATGCGTGATCTTGCCGTAGAGCAGCGTGCGATCATCCAGCTCGTAGTCGAGCCCCAGGGTCCAGGTCGGCTCCTCGGACTTCAACACTGCGCGGCGTGGTGGAATCGTGTACACGTTAGCCGCGATGTCGGTATAAACGCGATCACCGTAGAAGTTTTCACTGTAGCGGGTACCCCGGGTTTCGTCCTCGGTGTAGCGGGCGCCGACGGTCAGCTTCCACCGCTCCAGCGACGGCGCGAGCAGGCCGAGCTGCAGTGTTCCCTGTGCATAGATCGCCTTGCTGGTGGTTTCGATCGAATAGAAAGTGCCGGGTCCGATCGTTGCAGCGTTGAAGGTGCCGGTTCCCTGCAAGCCTTCAGGCTCCAGTTTCGAGTAATACAAACCGACAACGAAGTCGAGCCGATCGTCGAGCAGCTTGCCGACGAGTTGTGCCTCCTCGGTCAACTGGCTCGCATCCGACAGGCTGCCGCGTGCCCCTGCCGGTGCAAGCGGGTTGCTGTGTACAGTGGCCGGAACGTATGGCGGTAGCTGTGACAGGATCGGCAGGATCGAACCGTCGTTGTCCCAGCTGTAGCTGATCTTCATTTCCTGGTGGCTGAGGATGTTGCGGAAGGTGAGGTTGTCGCGAAGATCGATCGCCAACGTGTCGATTGCACCGTCGTGCTCGATGCGGAAGAACTGGTCGGTATTCAGTGCAGTCTTGCGCTTGCCGAGGGCCTTCTGCCGTGCGAGTACCGATTGCGTGACCGCGGGGTCGAACATCGTCGCCGGCGAAAACAGGTTCGGGAAGTGGTAGGCCATGTTGCCCACCAGATTGGCGAGGTTGGCTCCAGGGCCAGCTCCATCGAAGATGATTCCGGTGCCGTTGTCCTGCGATCGTCCGCGCAACGCGATCAGATTGTTTTCGACGTTGTCGGTCGGACGCCACAGCACGCTGATCCGTGCATGCCAGTAGTCCTGGTTGTCGTAGTCCTTGCCGGCGAATCCCGCACCGTTCGGGTTGCCGAACCCGCAGGAGTTGCCACTCCCCACATCGCACACCGTATTGAAGCCAAAGGCCCTCGGCCCGACATCCTTGGTGAAACCGTCGCGGCTGACGTCCTTGTATGCTGCGCGAACCATCAACTTGTCGGTGAACAGCGGCAGGTTCAGTGCGCCCTCGTATTCGCGATCGTCGTAGTTGCCCGCCTGGACCTGCGCATAGCCCTCGAAATGCTCGTCGGGCTTCTTTGGTCCGAGCAGCACCGCGCCACCGGTGGTGTTGCGCCCGAACAGCGTGCCCTGCGGCCCGCGCAGCACCTGCAGCGATTCGAGATCGAAGAAGGTGCCGGGGGCGCCCTGAGTCGGCATGATCGTGCCCTGGATCAGTGGCACCTCGGCGAAGTAGTTCACAACGCCGACCGACGCGAGGTAAGTCTGGCCCTGGCCGCGGATCACGACTACCTCGGAGTTGCGCGGGCCACCACCGGTGCTGACCATCACGCTGGGTACCTTGCCGACGATGTCGTACGCGTTGGCGATGCTCTGCTGGCGCAGCGTGTTGGCGTCGAAGGCGCTGATCGCAATCGATACGTCCTGGATGTTCTCTGCCCGCCGCTGTGCCGTCACGACGATTTCATCCAGTACCAATCCGCCGGATGCCGGGGTGCCGGGCTGTTGTGCGGCTGTGACGCTGGTGTACGACCCGAACATGCCGGCGACGATTGCTGCTCGCAGCAGTGGAGACCCATTTGGACGGAGCAGGATTGCTTGCATGGTGCGACTCCTCTTCGGTGTTCCGGTCGTTGTTGTAAGGCCTTGCGAGAGCGGCTGTGCTGATCGCGGGTCGCCACGAACCCGACGGCGTTCGAGCACTATGGGAAGTTAGCGGGGGGCTGGACAATCGAGCAAATGAGATATTTGCATCAAGAGTAAATCGATGATTTCGATGGAGCCTGGCGTTGCCGCTCCTCGAATATCGTCAGCAGGCTCTCGCGCAGCCAGCGGTTCGCTGGGTCGTTGTCGCGTGCTGCGTGCCAGAAGAGGTAGACATCCTGTGGTTCCATCTGCAGTTCCGTGGGTGGCGGACATACCTGCAGTTCCGGGAAGCTGGCGGCAACACGCGTGATCGTGGCCTGTGTCGCGGTCAGCAGACAATCGGTCAATGCGACGATCCGGCATGCAGTCCAGTAGTCCAGGCAGCGCACCTGGATCTCGCGCTTCAGCCGTGCTTCGCGGAACGCCGCATCGACCAGGCTCCACGGCGCACTGCCCGGTGAGATCAACACATGGCGCTGGCGCATATACGCATCGAAGCTGATCTCGCCGTCGACGACTGCAGGATGGTCGTGGCGTGCGGCGATGGCGAGACCCTGACGGGTCAGCAGTACACGGCGTATATGTTCGGAGTGCGATGCCAGCGGCTGCAGCACCGCGTCGAACCTGCCGGTCACGAGGCGTGTCTCGAACTGGCCCGGATCGTAGTGCGCGATCGTGATGTCGTAATCCGAATCAGCATCCTGGCGAGCGATGAGCTCCGGCAGGAAGCTGGCGACTTCGGTATTGTCGATACCGATCGTGAGCTTCTGGCGAGCACGTCGGGGTTGCGAAGGCACGATCTCGTTCACCGAACTCTCGAGCATCTCCAGCCCAGCCTGGATCGGCTTGATCAGGCTGCGTGCCTTTGCGGTCGGTGACATCACATTGCCCTGGCGCTCGAACAGCGGATCGTCGAACAGCTCACGCAAGCGGCGCAGGGAGTGGCTCAAAGTCGATTGTGTGACGTGCAATCGGTCGCTCGCGCGCGTCACGGTGCCTTCGCGGTAGATCGCGTCGAACACGACGAGCAGATGCAGATCGCCCCGTCTGATATTGATTCGGTCCATATCGTTAGCATGAAAAGAATGTATTTGTTCAATCATATACCAGCCTTGTAGAGTGCCGTGGTCGTCATCGGGTACAGCGAGCTCTTGTACCTTGCCGATGTCGATCCCGTAGGACGAAGCGGAGAGCCAAGGAGAGCCAAATGGAACTGCATCTTGCGTTCGAATTGCGTTCGCCGGCGGGCGCCACGCCACATCGAGACCTGCACCCTGCGATGCTCGATGTCTGCACGTGGGCGGACGATCTGGGCTTCGCCTATGCGAATTTCGGTGAGCATCACGCCTCCGTGAGTGGTTACAACCCGTCTCCGCTGGTGAGTTGCGCTGCGGTGGCAGGGCGCACTCGGCGCATCCGCATGCGGCCGAACGTGTTGCTGGCACCGTTCTACAACCCGGTGCGGCTGGCGGAAGACACGGCGGTTCTGTCACTGGTGTCGCGCGGGCGCTTCGATATTGCAATCGGTGGTGGTTACCGCCAGCGCGAGTGCGCTATGTACGGAACTCGCCTGGATGATCGCTGGCAGACCGTTGGCGATACGATCGCGTTCCTGCGCAGCGCCTGGACCGGTGAATCCTTCGAATACGAGGGCCGGAGCCTCTGCATCCGGCCGGTGCCGGATCCGCTGCCACGGATCTTCCTCGGGGGTGGCAGTGCCGCGACGGCCAGGCGCGCTGCACGCATGGCAGATGGTTTTGCCACCCCGCACGATGCGGCCCTGTGGGAACCTTACCGCAAGGAATGTCTGGCGCTCGGCAAGCCGGATCCGGGACCTGCGCAGGCGCTTGGGCCGGTGTTTCTCTGGGTGGCCGAAGACGTCGAGGCAGCCTGGCGCATGCTGATGCCCCATGTGCTTGGCCAGATCGAGGAATACGTACAGTTCACGGTGGAGGGTTTCGGCGAGGCGCGTGGTCCGTACCGGGGAGGGGTCAGTCCCGAGCAGGCGCGTGCAAACCCGGCCTACCGCGTGTTGACCGTGGATGAGGCGATCGCGCTCGGTGAACGGCTCGGCTCGCGCGGGCTGCTGCTGCTGAACCCGCTGATGGGAGGCATCCCGATCCACGAGGCGTGGCGGATGCTGCGGCTGTTCGAAACGCGGGTGTTGCCGTATCTGCCGTGAGTGAATTCAATTCGAGGGAGGTCATGCCGCATGAGCAATGAGTCGGAGCGCACGCGGACGGCAGCACTGCAGTTGCGGGCGGCGTGGGATCGTCTGCTCGAACAGCTCGTCGAGACGCGCGAGGCGATCGACGATCCGCAGCGCTGGCCGCCGCCTCTGGGGGAGCGCAACCTTGCCGAAGGTTATCGCTACGTGCTGGGTTTTCTGTATGGGTCGCTGGCCCGTACTCTGGGCCCCACGCCCGAGTTTCCGTACTTCGTACGCGCGATCCAGCCACTGAACCGCTCGACGATCGACAATGCCGATGCGATCTATCTTGCGGCGCCGATCGACGGCAACCACAGCTACGTGATCCGTGGTCGTGCCGCCGATGCCCGGCACTGGCGGGGTGAGCCTGCCGTCAAGGGAGCACGCAAGGCTCCGCACTACGTGATCTTCGAGGCGCCGAGTGGCTATTCCGGTGATACCGGCAACATCGCCGAGTTGCGCCCGGGCACGCGCGCGAATTGCGCCGTGCTCGACAGCCCGAAGCTGCAGGTCGAGCAGGATGGAAGCTTCGAGATCCTGCTTGCGCCGGAGCGCCCCGCAGGGCACACCGGCAACTTCATGCACACGCGCACCGAACGCAGCCGAACCCTGCCCGACGGTAGCACGCAGCAGCAGGTGTACGTGGCACGGTTCGTGGTGTTGCGCGAACTTTTCTGCGACTGGGAGCACGAGGATCTGCTCGATCTGTTCATCTACCGCAGTGATCGGCTCGGACGTCCGATGCCGGCGTATACGCCCGCGGACGCAGTACGCCAGATGGAGGAGATCGGGCGGCTGACGCGCAACCAGGTGCACTTCTGGAACGAGTTCTACGCCGTGACCTGCGAGGCCTACGGTGACATGAACGGTGATGGCCAGTGCTTCATGCCGCGCAACGGTTTCAACAAACCGAATGCGGCGTCGCTGGCGACTGCCGGCGGCATGGCAACCAATATCTACAGTGGCGGCATTTTCGAACTGGCGGCGGACGAAGCGATGATCGTCGAACTGCATCAACCGATCGAGCCGGACTATATAGGCTTCAGCCTTGGCAACATGTGGGGCGAGTCGCTCGACTTCGCGAACTGCCAGAGCAGCCTGAACGGTGTGCAGGCGCACCGCGACCGCGACAATGTGATCCGCTACGTGATCGCACACGACGATCCAGGGGTTGCGAACTGGGTGGATACGACGGGGCATCCGGAGGGCTATATGACGGTGCGCTGGGCCTATTCGGTGCGTCCGCAGCAGGATCTGCCGTGGGCCAGTGCGACGAAGGTCCGGTTCGGCGAGATCATGCAGTATCTGCCGGCCGGGACGGTTCGTGTCACAGCCGAGGAGCGGCGGCACCAGATAGCGATCCGTCAGGAGCACGTACAACGGCGTTATCGCCAGCACTGACATCGATTTGTAAAAGGAGAGCAAAGGACATGGTGGGGAAACTCGCAGGCAAGGTCGTCATAGTCACCGGTGCCAGTCGCGGTATCGGCGCGGGGATCGCGAAGCGCTTCGCGGCCGAGGGCGCCCGGGTGGCGCTGGTGGCGCGCACGGTGGAAGAGGGCGACAGCAGGCTCCCCGGCTCGCTGAACGAGGTTGCGGCGTGGATCCGCGCGCAGGGTAGTGAGTGCGTGTGTATTGCAGCCGACCTCTCCAGCGAAGAAGATCGCAAGCGCATCGTGCCGCAGACGGTCGCGGCCTTTGGTGGTGTCGATGTGCTGGTCAACAACGCTGCCTGGGGGCGCTATGTTCCGGCGCACCAGCAGGATATGCGCAACCTGCGTCTCGCGTGGGAGATCAACGTGGTGACACCGCTCGATCTCACGCAACAGTGTCTGGAGGCCATGAAGGCGCGCGGCGGCGGCTGGGTGGTGAATCTCTCGAGTGCGACTGCTGACCTGCCGCATCCTGCGCCGTATGATTTCAACGAGCGTTACATTGGCTTCAACCTGAAGATGGGACCGACGGTTTACGGATCGACCAAGGCTGCCCTGCAGCGGCTCACTGCCGGACTGGCGGTCGAACTCGCGCCGTACCATATCGCGGTCAATACGCTGGCGCCGGTCGAGGCGGTCGCCAGCGAAGGTGCGGTCGAGCTTGGCGTGATCGACGCGGTGGCGCATTACGAGCCGCTGGAGGCGATGGCGGAAGCCGCACTCGCGCTTTCCACGCGGCCGGCAGGCGAGCTGTCCGGGCGGATCACGCTCAGTCTGGAGTTGCTGCGGGAACTCGGGATGAATGGCGTGATGAGCCTCGACGGCCTCACTGCACTGCCTGACTACAGTTTCTGATACCACCCGCAGCGGGATTCCGTTTTCATAAGACAATCAGAGGAGATCGACGATGGAGCAGTTGCGATTCGATGGAAAGGTGGCGATCGTCACCGGTGCGGGAGGTGGCCTGGGACGGGCATACGCAAAATTGCTTGCTGCGCGTGGTGCACGCGTGTTGGTAAACGACCTGGGTGGTGACACCATGGGCAAGGGGGCCGACCCGGGATATGCCGAGGCGGTTGCGGCGGAGATACGCGCCGAAGGTGGGATGGCCCAATCCGATCCGCACTCGGTGGCCGAACCGAAGGCCGCGGCGGCGATCGTGCAGCATGCGATGGATCTGTGGGGGCAGGTCGATATCCTGGTCAACAACGCCGGCGTGGTCACTTCGACGGGTACGCTCGACCAGGTCAGCGACCAGAACTTTCATACCGATCTCTACAGTGCGGCAGGAGGGACTTTCCATCTGATGCGTGCGGTGTGGCGTCAGATGTGGGATCGCAACTACGGCCGGATCGTCAACGTGGCCTCGGGTTCCTTCTTCGGCATGGGCAGCGCCGTGCCTTACCCGGCGGCGAAGGGTGCCGTGATCGGCATGACGCGTGGCACGGCGGTGGCAGCGCAGATGAGGGAGCGCAATCTGCGCATCAACGTGATCATGCCGATCTCGCGCAGCCGCATGACGGTGCACATGGGCGAGGAAGTCGACGCGGCGATGGAGCGTTACTTCCCGCCGGAGGCGGTTGCACCCGTGGTCGCGTTGCTTGCGCACGAACGATGTCCGTGCAACGGCGAGATCTTCAGCGTTGGTGGTGGCGGATTCCGGCGTATTTTCCTGGGTGCCACGCCTGGCTACCAGCAGCCGGAGGGAACACCGCTCACCATCGAGGATGCATTGGCGCATTTCCCCGAGGCGATGGACACGGCAGGCTACCAGATCCCGCAGCACGCACTCGAAGAGGCTGCCATGTATCCGGGCAAGGTCGACTGGGGCGTGTTCCTGCAGTTCATCGCCTGATCGCACGGCGTGATGGCGCTGCACAAGGCAACTGCTCGTCGAGGAAGACAGGATGCGAGGCGTTGAAGGACAGTCGTTCATCGTGACCGGCGGCAGTGCAGGAATCGGTGCGGCCTGCGCCGCACGGCTGCTTGCCGATGGTGCGATGGTCACGATCTGCGGACGCAGCGAACGACGGCTGCACGATGCTGCAGAGCAGCTTGCACGTGGGGATTCCTCGGTGCGTGCGCGGCTGCACTTCGAGGTGGCCGATGTGACCGTCGAGGATGACGTGGCACGACTGGTCGCACAGGCGGTGGCGCAGCATGGTTCTCTGCACGGCTTCGTTGCCAACGCCGGTGGTGGCGGCACGCTCGAACCGTATCACCGGCGAGACATCGCTGAATTCGTGCGCGTGCTGAACCTGAACCTGTTGAGCACGGTATTGTGTGTCAAGCACGCCGCGCCTGCACTGGCTGGGGCCGGGGGCGGCGCCTTCATCGCGATGTCATCGCTCGCCGGCAGCCTGCCGCATCCGTATTTTGGCGCCTACCCGATCGCGAAGGCGGGAATAGAGGCGCTGGTGCGCAATGCCGCCGACGAATACGGACCAGTGAACCTGCGCTTCAACGCGGTCGCGCCGGGTTTCATCGATACCGAGGCGATGGCCGTGGTGCCGCGCGACAGTCCGGTTTTCCGTTCCTACGTCGACAACACCCCGCTCGGTGACATCGGGCGCGCAGAGGATGTGGCAGCGCTGGTGCGTTTCCTGCTCGGCCCCGAAGCGCGCTGGATCACCGGCGAGACGATCCGCATCGACGGCGGCAACCACCTGCGGCGCGGACCGGACTATGGCAGCTTCGTAGCGCTTGGCCTGCCGACCGGCGGCAGATGATGCAGCAGTGTGAATCGACCATGAACCAGCCGCTGCAGGGCGTGCGCGTACTCGAACTCGGTATGTGGGTTGCGGCTCCGGCCGCAGGCACCTTGCTTGCCGACTGGGGCGCGAGCGTGATCAAGATCGAACCACCTGGTGGCGATCCGTTGCGCGGCATCACGCAGCCTGGCATGCCGGAAGGCAGCAATCCCTGGTTCCAGATGGTGAATCGGGGCAAGCGCTCGATGGCAATCGATCTGCGTCGCCGGGCCGGGCGTGAACTGTTCGATCGTCTGCTTTCGGAAAGCGACGTGCTGATCGTGAACCTGCAATCGAGTGCCGCACAGAAGCTCGGTGTGGACGCCGAAACCGTGCGAGCCGCGCATCCATCGCTGCTCTATTGCCGCATCACCGGCTACGGTGCGTACGGTCCGGATGCCGATCGCCCGAGCTTCGACAGCGGAGCATTCTGGGCGCGGTCCGGATTCATGACGTCGATGATGCAGCCGGGTGCGGATCCTCCGGTGCCGCCGTCGGGCGTGGGGGACATGTCGACCGCGCTCGCCTGCACAGGTGCCATAGCGGCTGCGTTGTTTCGCCGTGCCAGCACCGGTGAGGGCGCACTGATCGACGTATCGTTGTACCGAACCGGCATTCATGTGATGGCCTGGAACATTGCGGGGCAGTTGCGCGGCATTCCGGTTTTCCGTCATCCGCAGCGCGATCAGGTGCTGAATGCGCTGTATAACGTCTACCGTGCCGCAGACGGACTGGATTTCTATCTCACGATGAATACCCCGGATCCGTACTGGCCCGGATTGTGTCGTGCGATCGGTCGCAGCGAGCTGATCGATGATCCACGCTACGATGTGTTCGCCAACCGGATGCGCAATGCGTCCGGCCTGGTCGGCTTGCTCGATGAGGCCTTTACGGCGCGTACCCGAGCCGAGTGGGGTGTGCGCTTCGATGCGGAAGGTGTGATCTGGGCCGAGGCACAGACGGTCGAGGAGATCGTCCACGACACGCAGGCCGCGCTCAACAACGCCTGGATTGCGATCGATGATCCGGTGCATGGCAATGTCCGCATGCCGGCAGGGCCGGCTGATTTCGATGGTGTGAACTCATGCGTGCGCAAACCGGCACCGGAGCACGGTGCCGACACCGAAATGCTGCTGCTGGAACTGGGTTATGGCTGGGAGCAGATTGCAGAGTTGAAGCGCGACGGCACGATTCCCTGAAATTGCCTGAAGGAGTGCAATTGCTCGGCGTGCACTCGACCTGTCACGACCCGATCCGTAGACTGGCGCTTGCTTCGTCCCGGCAACGACATGGCGTCGTGTAACCGGGCTCCACTGCACTATCGGGAATTCCAGCGTGTCCGACGACAACATCATCGAGGTCAGCGATCTGCATTTTGCGTACGGTCAGCGGCAGATCCTGAAAGGGCTGGATCTGCGCATCCCGCGCGGAAAACTGGTCGCGATCCTCGGTACCAGTGGCTGCGGCAAGAGCACCCTGCTGCGTCTGATCGGCGGGCAACTGCAGCCGGCGCGCGGGCGGGTGCTGGTCGATGGCGAGGACGTGCACGCACTCGACAACGCCGGGCTGTACCGTCTGCGGCGCAAGATGGGCATGATGTTCCAGGTCAGCGGTCTGTTCAGTGACCTGTCGGTATTCGAGAACGTGGCTTTCTCGATGCGCGAGCACACCGACCTGCCGGAGCGAACGATCCGCGATCTGGTGCTGATGAAGCTGCATGCGGTCGGGTTGCGTGGAGCGCACGCGATGATGCCGCGGGAGCTCTCCGGTGGCATGCAGCGGCGCGTCGCATTGGCGCGCGCCATCGCGATCGATCCTCTGCTGGTCATGTACGACGAGCCGTTTGCCGGTCTCGATCCGATTTCGCTGAACGTCATCGCGAGCATCCTGCGACGTCTCAATGATGCCCTTGGTACCTCGTCGGTGGTGGTTACCTACGATGTCTCGGAATCACTGAAGGTCGTCGACTACGCCTATTTCATCTCCGATGGGCGGATCGTCGCCGGGGGCAGTACCGCCGACATCGTGGCTTCCGACGATCCCTTCGTGCGCCAGTTCATCAACGCAGAGCCGGACGGTCCGGTCGGCTTTCACTACCCGGCCCGACCACTTGCCAGTGAGTTGCGCCTGGGCCTTTGAACGAACGGCACCCTTGCCCGGCGAGTCCGGAGGCCATCGCATGGAGTTCGCGAGTCGTAGCGGAATTCAACGGAGAAGAGTGAACGATGGATTGTCCGCAGCAGGCACGTAAAGCACGCGTAGGGCGGCCTCCGCGGATCTCGCGCGAGGCGATCATCGCCGAGTCGCTGTCGCTGTTGCAGAACTGCACGGTGGAGCAGTTCACGCTGGCCAGCGTGGCGCGGCGGCTCGGCACGGTGTCGATGGCACTCTATAACTATTTCCCGAGTCGCGAAGCGTTGCTGGCGGAGGTCGCCAACGAGGTCTGCAAACAGTTCCGCATGCCCGAACCGATTCCAGGGCAAGACTGGAAGAGGACGCTGAGCGACTGGATGTGGACGCTGTACGCACTCGGCAAACGCTATCCGATGATGTTCAAGGTCACAGGGGTCGACGGCAAGACTTCCGCAGGCTGGCTGGCAATCGCACACGTGGTCGGTGAAACCTTGCATGGACTCGGATTCCGTGGCCGGGAACTGACGCTGACGAACTGGCTGTTCTGCCACCAGGTGCTGAGCCTGCTGGCAATGGAATTCGGTAACGTCAACTACCATTCGCCGCCCGCGCTGGATCGACTCGACGAGCTTGAACCACGGCAGCAGCAGTTCTTCCTTGTGCTGCGTTCACAGTACGCAGAGATTTCCTCGGAAGACGTGTTGCGCGAGGGATTTGCCGATCTGCTCGCGGCCGTGGAGCGACGCATTCCGACGCAGCCGGGGAGCCAGGCTGATTGCGCGGGGCTGACACCGTGTCGGTGACGGTTCAGGATACGGGCTCACTGCCCAGTCTTCGTTCTGCAACCTGGCGCGCCCAGCGATAGTCGGCCTTGCCCATCGGATTGCGCGCCACTTCGGCAACGAACAGGACATCCTTGGGTACCTTGTAACCAGCGAGTCTGGCACGGCAGTGCTGCTTCAGCGCATCGGTATCCTCGGCAACGTCCCGGCGTAACGACACCAGTGCCACGACCTTCTGGCCCCAGCGCGGATCGGGAACACCGACCACTACGGCATCACGCACGCCCGGATACGAACGCAGACCTTCTTCCACCTCTTCGGTGAACACCTTCTCGCCGCCGGTGTTGATGCACTGCGAATCCCGACCGAAAACCGTGATCGAAGCATCGGTTTCGAGGCGGGCAGCATCGCCGCTGATCGCACAGCGCCTGCCGTCGATGATGACGAAGGTGCTGGCGGTTTTCTCCGGATCGCGAAAGTAGCCGAGTGGCAGATGCCCCATGCGGACCAGGATGCCCATTTCGCCGGGCTTGGCGAAGCGCTTGCCGTCCACCGCTACCGCGACCGTCGGACTGGGCGGGATCCGCAGCAGTCCTCCATCGTCAGGCTTGCCTCCACCACCGGAAGTGCCGGTTTCGGATGAGCCCAGGCTGTCGACGATATGGACGTTCGGTGCCAGGTAGGGTCTGAGTGCTTCGCGTGCGTGCTCCGAAAGCATCGCACCGCCATTGGACACGGCGACGACGCTGCGCAGATCCCATCGTTGTGGTTCACGCTGCAGCGCCTCGAGCAGCGGCAGCACCATCGCATCACCAACCACGTTGAGGCAACTGATCTTCTCGTCATGGATCAGGCCGAGGATGTATTCGGCGTCGAAGGCAGGGCGGTCGTTGAGGTAGACGGTGCAACCGGCGAGCAATCCGATGGTGGTGGCCCACATGCCGGCACCGTGCATCAGCGGTCCGCACGGAAGCTGGCGCAACGGATAGGTCTCGCGCACACGCGTTGCCAGTTCGGCTGGGTTTGCGATGGCCCCGGCCGGGTGCAGGCTGCCACCACCGCCGAAGGCCGCGTAGAACAGCGCCTTGTGTGTCCACATCACGCCCTTCGGCATCCCGGTGGTGCCGCCGGTGTAGAGCAGCAGCAGATCGTCGTCGCTGCGCTCGATGTCTGCGAGCGTACCTGTTGCTCCGATTGCCGCCGTCGCGTATGCCACTGCGCTGGGCAGTGAGGGAGCGCCGCTGCCGATTCGCACCAGCGCCCTCAGGCCTGGCGCACCGTCGAGTGCGCCACCCACGGCATCCTCGAGTGCGCGATCGTAAAACAGTGCCTTGAGTTCGGCGTCCGTGTAGATATAGCGCGCTTCGTCTGCCGTATAGCGATAGTTCACGTTGACCGGGACGGCACGCAGCATGTATGCAGCGAAGGTGGCTTCCAGAAACTCGATCGAATTGGCCGCCTGGATGCCTACCGTGTCGTTGGTGCCGATGCCGCGTGATCGCAACCAGAGCGCAAGGCGTTGCGCATTGTCACGGAACTCGCGATAGCTCAGGCGACGGCCACCGCACACGAGTGCCTCGCGCTCTGCGGGTACGGTGTCGACGACGATGTCGAGCAGGTCTGCCAGATTGAAGGTCTTCTCTGCGGTCATCGAATCCTCCGCCCCTTTCAGCGCTCCAGTTCGCGAAACGGCAGTTCACGATCGGTACGGATTTCGCCGGGGAGTCCCAGCACGCGCTCGGCGACCACGTTGCGCAGGATCTCGTCGGTCCCTCCCGAGATGCGGATGCCCGGTGCAGACAGCCACAGCTGCTGCAGGAACGCCCATTCCTTGCCCAGATCCCGATGGCCGGTGATTCCCTCCGGACCGGCCATTTCGAGCGCGAAACTCGCGATGTCGAGAATACCCTTGCCGGCAACCAGCTTCAGGATCGACATCTCCGGCCCTGGTTCCCTGCCCTGCGAAAGTGCAGTGAGCCCGCGTGCGATGACCAGTTCCACGCCGTGCTGGCTGAGGAAGGCATCGGCGATGTGCGCCTTGACGCGGGCGTCTTCGAGCGCAGGCCGCCCGGCCCAGCGCGCCTTGCGTGCAATCTGGATCAGGTTGCGGTGCAGATGCGTCGGCAGATGCCCGCCAATGGCAAGCCGCTCGTGCATCAGCGTGCTCAGCATCACCTTCCAGCCACCGTCGACTTCACCAAGGCGGTTGCCGTCCGGAATGCGCACATCGCTCAGGAAGACCTCGTTGAACTCGGTATCGCCGGACATCTGATGAATGGGGCGGACCTCGACGCCAGGTGCCTTCATGTCGACGATGAACATCGTGAGGCCTTTCTGCTTCGGTTTGTCCCAGTCGCTGCGCGCGAGCAGGATGCCGAAATCGCAGAAATGTGCTCCCGAGGTCCAGACCTTCTGGCCGTTGATGATCCATTCGTCGCCGTGTTTCTCGGCACGGGTGCGGATGCCGCCGGTATCCGAGCCGGCCGCAGGTTCCGAAAACAACTGGCACCAGATCTCGTCGCCGACGATGCCGCGTGCCATGTGCTGCGTGCGGATTTCGGGCCTTGCCCACATCGCTATGGTGGGCAGACATTGGCCGATGCTGTTTTCGAACACCATGCGTGGCACCAGGAAACGTTCCTCTTCCTGGGCGTAGATCACCTGCTGCATCGCCGTGCCGCCGCGACCACCCCACTCGCGCGGCCAGCTGATCGCGGCAAAGCCCGCTTCGGCCTTGCGGCGTTGCCAGGCGCGCGCTGCGGCAATGCGTGCCGTGTCGTCCAGGCCTGCGCCGAAACGCTGTTCATCGCTGGTGCGAGCAGTGGCGTTGGCTTCCAGCCAAGCACGCGCTTCGGAACGGAATGCGGCTTCTTCAGGAGTATCTCTGAAATCCATGCTGCAGTTCCCGCTTACGCGGCCTCCCGGATGAGCGCGTCGGCGAGACGGATGCGCCAGGTGTGTTCGCTGCCGATCAGTTGCGCAAGGTGGCGCGCGCGGCGCATGTAGAGGTGGCAGTCCATCTCCCACGTGAAACCGATGCCGCCGTGGATTTCGATGCCTTCCTCGGCAGCACGGTTGAAGGCGACGCTGGCTGCAACTCGTGCAGCGGCTGCCGCAACCGGCAGCTCCGGTGCATCCGACGACAGGGCCCAGGCACCGTAGTACGCATGCACCCGTGCCAGTTCGTTCGCGGTATAGATATCCGCCATCTTGTGTTTCAGGGCCTGGAAGCTGCCGATCTGGCGACCGAACGCCTTGCGCTCGAGCGAGTAGTCGCGACTGATTTCGAGGAAGCGTGTTGCGCCGCCCACCTGCTCGAATGCGAGCAGTACCGCTGCAGCGTTCAGCACACGTTCACAGACGGCCACGCTGCGTTCGCCCGAACACAGCAGTTCGGCGGGTGCATTCGTGCAGATGATTTCACCGCACGGACGGGTCGGATCGAGCGTGGCCAGCGCCCGGCGTGCCACGCCCTCGGCTGCAGGGTCAAGGAGTACCAGCGACTCACCGGCGCGCACGACCACGAGCCCGGCGATCATCGCGTCCGGGACCAGCGGCATCCGGCCGTTCAGCCGTCCATCGGCAAACACCGGCCCTGGCGAGCTGCTCCACGCTTCGCCATCGGCCAGCGTGGCGGTTGCGATCACGTCGCCGGAGGCAATGCGTGGCAGCCAGTGTTGCTGCTGCTGTTCACTGCCCGCCTGCAGCAGCGCTTCGGCCGCCAGATAGAAGCTGGATGCCAGGGGTACCGGTGCCAGATGGCGCCCTGCTTCCTCGGCGATCAGACACAGTTCCAGGTACCCGAGCCCGGCACCGCCGAGATGCTCCGGGATCGCAGCCGCTGCAGCGCCCATCGTGATCAGACTGTTCCACACGGTGGTGGAGTGCGTGGCGTGCCCGTCGAGTACGCGACGGATTTCGGCCGAAGTGCAGGTTTGCTCCAGCATTCGCCTCACTTCCCGAGCGAGCAGGCGTTGTTCATCGGAAAAGTCGAAATTCACGTTGAGGTGTCTCCGGTAGGTCTGCCTGGGCGGTCTGTCTGGGCCGCGAATTGTAGCGATGCATCCCGGACCGTGACATCGTGGTCGGGTTGCCAAACGTTAATGCGGCAGTCGCACTCGTGCCAGGGCCATCAGTGCGAGTACGCAGAATGCCGTGAACGTCCAGAAGGCTTGCGCGTAATCGCCGGTGGCGTCGTAGGACCACCCGGCGAATGGGGATCCCGTGAGCACGATCGCCATCATCACCGGATTCATCAGCCCCATCACACGGCCGTAGTTCGTGGCGCCGAACAGAACCGCCATCAGCGCGCCCCAGACCGGCAACATGCCGCCGGCTGCGAGTCCCAGCACCGCGCTCGCCACGAACAGCATCGGATGGTTGCTGCCGTGAATGAGCAGAACAAGCGTCACGATGATCAACGCGAGTGCGGCCGCAAGCCCCGCCCGCAGATCGATACGATCGGCCAGCATCCCGAACACCAGTTTGCCAAGAATGCCGAAAACGGCCACCGTCGAGATCAGATAGGCTGCGGTTTCGGCACTGGCAGCGCGACCGGTGGCGAGCGGCGCGAGGTTGCTGAGCAGGGCACTGTAGACGGACATGAGCACGCCGACGACCAGTGCGACCAGCCAGAATTCGGGTCTGCGCAGGATCTCGGCGGTGCTGCCTGCTGCCGACGGCAAGGACGTCGCCAGCGCAGCTTCCGGTTTCGCGGCGTCGCCGTCGGGCTGCAGCCCGCGGTGAGCCGGACTGTCTTCGACCAGCAGCCAGACGAGCGGCAGCATGACGAGTGCGGAAGTCGCTGCGAAGACTCTGTATGCCTCGCGCCAGCCCCAGCCGTCGATACCCCACTGCAGCAGCGGAGGCAGCACGAATCCGCACGCAGAAGTTCCCAGCGCGGCGATACCCATGGCGAGTCCGCGGCGGCGTGAAAACCAGCGCGCCAGCATGGTCGATACCAGTACCGGCCCCATCAGGATCATCACCACGGACATGCACAGAGCGTAGGCGAGCGTTACCTGCCACATCGCGCTGGTGAGCGAGAGCCAGAAGAATCCACTCGCCAGCAGCACGATGCCGATGCACGCGAGTGCGCGTAACGAGTAGCGATCGATGGCTACTCCAAGAAAAGGGGAAATCACCCCGCCAACCAGTGTGCAGGCGGTGATTCCCAGCATCATCTCGAGTCGGGTCGCCGAGAATTCTGCAGCGAGTGGTGCGAGTACCAGCCCGTATGAGTAACTTACCGCGGCCGTGGCCACCCCCTGCAGCAGGAACCCGGCGCCGACCAGCCACCATCCATGGAAAAATCCGCCCTGCGTACCGGCGCTACTGTGCATGCCTTGTCTCCCGGGATATCTGCATCCTCGCATTGTTCTGTCATAGCAGCTGCCAGACGTGGTGTCACCCCGGGGGTCTGATCCCGCTGTGGTTGGTACCGCAGCAGGATCCGTGTTGACTCCCCGGAGCAGATGCGCCGAATCCGGCCGGAGCTGACATCAATACTCGTAGCGGAGCTCCAATCCGTACGTGCGCGGATTGCCGTAGGATTCGGTGATCAGCCCCATGCCGCCGAAGTTGACACCGAAGACCGGGTAGTCGTCATTGCCAAGGTTCCTGCCCCACACGGAAACCGCAAGGCTTCCGACCGTCACCGGTATGGCTTCGAGCGTGATCCTTGCATCGACGACCGTCCGTTCGTCCATGACGATGTGATCGTAGATCACCGGTTGGCCGCCAACGACGGCCGTCCACAGCGCCGACTCGATCCACTCGTCCTGCCAGTTGACCTGTACGTAGCCGCGCAGGTTGCCGAGCGATGTGCGTGCAAACACATAATCGCCACTCACGCTGAGCTGATGTGAGGGCGACGTGCTGCGCTTTGCGCGTTTGCTGGTCTCGATGCAGCGCGCAGGTGTGCCGGTGCCGCAAAGTCGGGGAAATTTCTCGAAATCACCGCCAATGTACGAGTAGCCCAGCGAGAGCAGAAGATCCTCGACCGGTGCCAGTTGCAGTTCGACTTCTCCGCCATGGCGTTTGGCTTCCCCGGCATTGCTCAGCACCGTGGTTGCCGTCCCGTTCTCGGTCTTGATCTGGGCGACTTGGAGATCCTGGTACGTGTAGGTATAGATCGACGCGTTCAGCCGCAGTTGCTTGTCGAACCACTCGCTCTTGAAACCGAGTTCCCACTGCTTGATTTCTTCTTCTGCATAGGGATTGTCGAATACCTCACCGTTGAAGCCGCCGCTGCGATAACCCGTGGCGTAGCGGACGAAGGCGTTCAGATCGTCGGTGAACTGGTACGCAACCGTCAGGTTGCCGCTCAGATTATGAAATTTCTTGTCCCGCTTCAGCGATCGTGCGGGTACCGTGGCAAACGGTGTGGTGACGCTCGAGTAGTCGTAGAAGATGTCCTTGTCTTCCTCCGTGTATCGCAAGCCGAGGGTGAGCGCGAGGCGCTGCTCGAGCGCCGCCGGTCGCCAGGTCGCCTGTCCAAATGCTGCCAGGGCCTCGGTGGTTGTCTTGTAATACTGCCTGCCGGCCCCGCTCAGAGGTGCCGCAAAAATGGCGCGCCGATCGTAGCGGGCCTCGTCTTCGAAGTAGTAAGCACCCAGGACGTACTCCAGCTGATCGGTGGTGCCGACCATGTGGACTTCCTGCGAAAACTGCTCGTATTTCGGTCTGGTGTCCTGCTTGCTGTGGTACGCGCCGATCGAGTCGATCGCAGCCCACACGCGGTCAACCATCGGATAGGCGGCACCAGAACTTGGTCCGTAGAGTTGTGCCAGCGTCAGGTGGACCAGATCCTGCATCGCCCCGATCCCGTTGGCGTCCAACCTGCTGTCGATGTTTTCCAGATCCCCGTAAACGTACATCTTCATTTTCCGGGAAGCCGTGATCGACTTGAAGCTCACGTCTCCCAGCGCACCGAGCTGGCCAGCGTCCCAGGACAGGGTAAGCGCGTCGCCGCTGCCTTCGTTGGACATGCGCGGCGGGTGGTCGGCCGCACCGTGGCGTGTGCGCCCTTCACCGGCGCGTTCTGCCGCCTCGTATGCGGCCAGGGTTCGCTGCATCGAAGGAATCCAGCGCGACGCCACGCGTGGATCGCTGGTGGGTGATGCGGCCCACAGTTGGGCTTGAGCGATCGTGCCGCGAAGTGCGTTGATCCGGCTGACGTTGCCGGCAGCATCCAGCGGGGTGAATCCGGTGACCTTTTCAAGCAGGTTGGCTTCGTCCAGCTTGCTTGCATCGTGGCTGTAGTCGACCACGAAACTGTCCGACGGCGACCAGCGGAGGGCGAGGCGGTAGGCCTCGCGATCGATGGAATCGAAGTCGCCGCCACCCCCGACATTGCGATAGAGCGCGTCACGCTTGCGCTTCTGGTAGCCGACGCTTGCAGCCAGTTCACCGAAGCCGCTGTCGCTCCCGCCGATGGCGGGGAGATCCATGTTGGCGTTCAGGGTTCGCTCGTCGTAATTGCCAAGGGATGCCTTCGCCCTGAAGCCGAATTCACCGGTCGGCTTGCGGGTGACGAAGTTCACCGTTCCTGCCGTGGAGTTGCGACCATAAAGAGTGCCCTGCGGTCCACGCAGGACTTCGATCCGCTCGAGTTCCGCAACGTCGAGCCCGGCTCCCATCATCTTTCCGATGTAGACACCGTCCTGGTAGATCCCGACGACGGGATCGATCGAGATGTTCGCCGGGCTTCCTGCGCTGACCCCCCTCATGTTCAGGCTCACGGTACCTTTGGAACCCGCGGCACCGAAACCGTTGACGCCGGGGAGCTCGCCGATGAGGTCCTGCATGTTGGCAATGCCCCGATTCTCGATTTCGCCGACGCCGAGCGCCGAGATCGATATGGGTACGTGCTGACTGGTTTCGGAGCGCTTCTGTGCCGTAACGACGATTTCCTCCAGACCCTGCGCGAAGGCTCCGGATGCGAGTCCGAGTGCCATCACGAGCGGCGTCGTGCGTAGTAGAAGATTGGTTGTCGCCCGATCGTTATACATGTCTGCTTTTCCTGTGGTGTGGAAGCGGTGTCTGGCGCAGCGGTCTGCGTTCCGCGGTCGAATGTAGCACCGAGCATCTTGCTAACGCAAATCTATGTGCGATAGTGTAAGTGTTGTAATGTGTGCAGCCCGAGCAACGATGAGCGACAACAAGGGACGCGTCATGGGACAACTGGAGATCTTTGCGGACTTTGCCCTGGCGATTGCGCCGCAGGCCGTACCCCAGGATGTGCTCGATTATTCGAAGATCGTGCTGATGGACACCTTGGTGTGCGGTCTTGCGGCTGCTCGGCTGGAGCGCAGCAGGATCACCGGGTGCGTGGCGTCGCGACTGGGAGGCCCGGCCGAGGCAACCGTGTTCGGCTTGCCGCAGCGGGTGGCGTCAGCCAATGCCGCTTACGCAAATGCCGAGATGATGAACGCTCTGGATGCCGACGAGACGTTCTTCAACGCGGCGCATTTTGCAGCTATCGTCACGGCGGCTGCTCTCGCCGAATCCGAGCGGGTCGGCTGCAGCGGTGCGGATCTGTTGCGCGGATTCCTTGCGGGTTTCGAGGTCAATGCCCGCCTGAACCTCGCATCGAAACTGATGGAGTACGACGGGGACAGGTTTCGCTGGTCCGCACTGGCCGGCACAGGGGCTGATTCCCTTGGTGCTGCGGTGGCGGCAGGCTCTATTGGTGGGCATACCCGGGAGCAGATGATCAATGCGATGGGGCTCGCGGGTTGGACGGCGCCTGCACCGAAAGCTGCCGACATGGCCAACCGCGATACGTTCAACTCGTTCAAGTACGCACCCTATGGCTGTGTGGCGCAGACCGGGATCATGGCTGCGATGCTCGCGCAGGAGGGGTATGTCGGGGAACGCGATGTGTTGGACAAGACGCCCGGCTTTTTCGAGGCGCAGGGCTTCATGGGCGCATATCGGGAGCTTCTGGACTGCGGCAGCGGAAAATGGTGGATTCTGGATACGGCGCTCAAACCGTATCCATCGTGCCGCTTCACCCATGCAGCGATAGACGCAGTGCTCGGGTTTCAGCAGCAACACGGTGTGCGTGTCGAGGATATCCAGCAGATCGAAATCCGGCTGAACCCGATCGCCTACTCGACATGGTTTTTCCGCAATCCGGCAGCGTCCATCGTGGCGGATCATCGTGCGCCGCTGCATGGAGCGTTCAACATCCCCTACATCACCGCGCTTGCCTTGCTGGGACATCGACGCGGACCCGACTGGTATGCAGCGGAGAGGCTGGCGGACGAGTCCGTATGGCAGCTTGCCCGAAGGATTTCCACTTTGCCCGATGAGGGGCTTGCTGCCAGCTGGCGCGAGGACGTGCTGCACAGCCCGATTCACAGACCCCGTTTCAACAGGGCACTCGTCTCCATCACGGTGGGCGGGCAACGCCATGAGATTGCGTCCGACTTCAATCAGGGCGACCCCTGGAGCGACGCGACCCGGGCCGACTGGAACTGGGTCAGGAGCAAGATGCAGGATTTTCTTGCCGGCATCATGCCGGAACAGCAGCAGGATCGTCTGTTGTCGCTGATGATGAATCTCGAGACGGTAAACAATGTCAGAAACGAGATTTCCCCGCTATTGGAGGTAACGGCATGACGGACACGAATGATGGCGGCGTGGTGCAGGAGTCGGTCGAGGACAAGATCCGGTTCGCATCGTACTTCAAGCCGTGGATGATCATCCTGCGCGGCAGGCGTGGCCTCGCGATCGATCTCTGGCTGGTGGAGAAGACGGGCTGGTCGCTCATGTCATGGCAGTACTCGATGGCGGCAGGTCAGGCGTACACGCCAGCGATGTCCATCACGATGGTTGGCGCGAGGAGTGGTGATCTCAAGAAGGTCGTGCTGCCGTATGTCAGACATGGTGATGACTACCTGGTGATCGGCTCCAATGCGGGTGGTCCAACGGATCCTAAATGGGTGGCAAACCTGCGCAAGGAGCCACGCTGCTGGCTCAGAGTGAATCGCCGGCCCGTGACTGCCGAGGCTCACGTCTCGTGTGGCGAAGAGAGGGAGCGTTTGTTTAAATACGTCGTGCAGAGAAAGCCGAATGTCGCGCGCTATCAGGAGCGCGCCGGCACCTTCGGACGTGAAATTCCGATCGTGGTGATTCGTCCACGCAGCAGGGAGTGGCAGTGCCGAAGGAGCCGAGGAAGCGTCCTGGCGGACGCAATGAAGTCGTCAGACGGGCGGTAGTTGCGGCTGTGCTCGACGCGATCAGGGATCATGGTCTGGAATTCAACCATGTCGATGTGGCAGAGCGTGCAGGCGTGCATCACACGACGGTGTATCGGCGCTGGCCGGCAAAGGCGGACCTGCTGCGCGAGGCGATGGGTGAACAGTACCGACAGCTCGAGCTCAGGCGAACAGGCGATTTCGTCAGTGATCTGCATGCGATTTGCCAGCACTTTGCTGCATACGCTGCCGAACCGGTGCAGCGCATCGTGTTCGGATACGCCATCGTCAGCGAAAGCACCGACGTGGCGGATCTGTTGCGGGAATACTGGTTCCCGTTGCGTCGCGAAATGGAAGCCTTCATTCAGGAAGGTATCGACAGTGGGCAGTTGGCAGCGGATACGGATCCGTTCCTGTTCGTACAGTTGCTGATAGGACCCTTGATACTGGTGCCGCTGTTCACGCGCAGGAAACTGCAACGAAGGCAGGTGCAGAAGATCGTCGACCGGATCGTGTTATCGCATGCCGCTGCTCACGCGCAGAAGCGGGCTCGTCCGAGACGGCACGTGCAGAAGGTTCCGGCATGACGACGGCATTGCCCGAAAGGCACGATGACCGTGTCATTGTGATCGAACCGAGGGCGATGTGGGGATGATCCGCGCTGCCAACGCATTCAACCGATGAAGGCTACGAGATGAACAGGCTGCAATTCGACGACATCCGTGACAGGCATATTGGCCGCGCGATCCGCATGCAGGCGGAACAGAATGGCGATACCCGCTTCCTGGTGTTCGACCGTACCGTATATACGTTTCACGAGACCAACGTCGAGGTGAACCGGCTTGCTGCAGGCCTGCGCCGGCTTGGCATCGGTCGGGGTGATCGCGTGGTGTTCTACATGGGCAGCGCGCCCGAGGTCATGTTCCTGGTGCTTGCGGTCAACAAACTGGGCGCAGTCTGGGTTCCGGTGAACACGGATTACAAGGGAGACTGGTTGCAGGACACCATCAACCGCGCACGTGCGCGACTGCTGGTGACGGACGAAGCGCATGCCGAGCGGGTGGCCGCAGTCGCCGACGGGCTCGCGGTCGAACAGATCGCAATCCTTGGTGACCCGGCGCATCTGACGGGGTCAATTGCTTTCGGCGGGCTGTATACCGGTTCGGCGACAGAACCCGATCTCGGTGGACTCGGGTACGGCGACGTCAGCTCGGTGCTGTGGACCTCGGGCACCACGGGGCGTTCGAAGGGCGTGATGCAGAGTCACAACGTGTGGTTCGAATCCGCGTTCGGCGGAGACAGCATGTACGACACGCGCCCTGGCGATATCGCATACAACGTGATGCCCATGTATAACTCGGGTGCGTGGGCGACCTCCCTGTTTCGCACGCTGTTCTGCGGCATCACGCTAGCCGTCGATCCCACGTTTTCCGTGACTGCCTTCTGGGACCGTGTGCGTTTTTACGGGGCCACGCAAGCGTTCACGATCGGTGCGATGCACATGTTCCTGTGGGCTGCTCCGGAGCGGCCTGACGATGCGGACAATCCACTGCGCGAGTTGCAGGCGGTGCCGATGCCTACCGAAATCAAGGAGCCGTTTGCCAGGCGCTTCGGTGTGCGTGTGCTCGGGCAGGGCATGTCACAGAGCGAGGCGCTCGTGATCCTGCGCCAGGATCCGCGCCTGCGCCCGAGTTGGCCGCCCGGCTGCTGTGGGAATCCGATCGAGGCTCTTGACGTCAGGCTGATGGATGACGCTGGCAACGAGGTACCGGTGGGTGATGCCGGTGAGCTGTGGGTGCGTCCGCGCCGGCCGTTCGTGATCTTCAACGGGTATTTTGACGATCCGCAAGCAACCGCCAGTGCCTTCGAGGGAGAGTGGTACAGGACCGGCGATATGCTGCGCCGCGACGCCGACGACAATTTCTTCTTTGTCGACCGCAAAAAGGATGCGGTTCGTTACAAGGGGCGCAATATCTCGACCTTCGAGGTCGAGATGGTCGCGCGACGCCATCCGGCCATTGCCGACTGCGGTGCCTTCGGAATCCGGAGCCAGGAGCTCGCGAGTGAAGACGAGATCAAGCTCAACGTCATATTGAAGCCCGGGGTGAGTGTCGGCGAAGAGGAAATCGCGCGCTTCATAAATGACAATGCACCTTATTTCTTCGTGCCACGCTATATCGAATTCGTCACGGAGTTGCCGTACACGCCAACCCAGAAGCTGCAGAAGTACAAGCTGCGCGAGGCGGGGTTGGGGCCCGCGGCGTGGGACGCACGCAAGGCGGGTTTCAAGCTCGTTCACTGAGTTGGTGTGCGGGGTGCCGCGAAGCACTGGCGTGTTCAGTGCACCTGACTATAATTGCCCGCAGATCGCCATTCACAACAACAGGGGGTGTCAAAGCGTGCCCGGATCCGCCTGCAGACACCTCAGCTTTGCCGTGGTCGCACTCGCGATGCTGTTTTCCACGATGGCGGGTGCCGACGTGGCGGTGGCACCCGATACTGTCGCCGATTCGTACCGCATGCTGCAGCGTTTCGGATTGCTGAAGATGCCGCCTGCAGCACCGGTGCAGGTGCAGGCGAAACAAGAGACGACGGGTGTCGTGGCGGATCATCAGGCTGCGCTGGCAGCGAGCGAGACGGTCGTGAGCGCGATGGCGCACGAGACAGGCAACGGCCAGCAGCCATCTTCGCGCGCCTACGATGTGTTGCGTCGTCTCGGGTTGTTGCCATCGGACGCACCAGCTCCCAAGGCCGTTGTGCGCACCACCGATGTGCGCGTGGTGGTCGAGAAGTCCAAGCGGCGTCTTTATGTGCTGCGTAACGGTAAACCGTTTCTCGAATATCCCGTGATGCTCGGGGGCGTTCCGGTCGGACCGAAGCTGCAGGCAGGAGATCTGCGCACACCGGAAGGGGTCTACACGCTCGATTGGCGCAATCCGAAGAGTCGTTTCCATAAGTCGATGCACATTTCATATCCTGGACCGCTCGATCGTCAGCGCGCCGAGGAACGCGGGGTTGACCCGGGCGGCATGATCATGTTGCACGGTGAACACGACGAGCCGGCCTTGCGCCGTATCCTGCGCCGCAGCGCAAGGGACTGGACCGAAGGCTGCATTGCGCTGAACAACGAGGATATGGACGAGATCTGGCGAACCGTTCCGGACGGGACGCCGATCGAGATCCGGCCCTGAGACGGCCAGCCCTGAGCGTGGCGCTCACATCGGTATGAAGCGCAGTTCCGGATCGGCACTGCTCTTGTGCCACAGCTCGTCGAACTGCTCGGCGAGATGCTGGACGAAGGCACGGTCTTCACGATTCCAGAACGAGATCTTCTCGTCTTCGCCCGGGATGAAGAATACGCCAGCGTCGTCGACCAGCATGTAGTTCGCGATGTAGCGTTCGGGGCAGTAGCCGAGCTTGCGCAGCGGGACCGAAGACACCAGACGCTGATGCAGTGCTGTCAGGCGGTGACCGCACTGGCGCAGGTGCTGGCTGTCCTTGATCAGGATGCGCACTTCGCACGGTGGTCCCCGACGCGCAACGCGTGACAGTTCGCTGGCCAGTTCTTCATTGTCGAACAGAGCGGGAGCAAGATCGTCGCTGAAGATGCGCACCAGACGCCGGGCACCACGCGCGAGCTCGCACAATATCCCCGCCTGGTCGGCTGCCGACTCGATTTCGATCCTGCCTTCACTGCGTGGCTGCATCGTCTCTATCTCCGCTGACCCAGATGCTCGCGAATACGCTGTGCCTGTTCCGCTGCATTGCCGATGTAGCTCGCCGGTGTCAGCGCCGCGAGCTGTGCGCGTGCCTGCGGCGGGATTTGCAGCGATTCGATGAACGCATGCATTTCCCTGGCACCGACACGTTGTCCACGCGTCAATGCCTTCAGTTTCTCGTACGGTTCAGCGACAGCATAACGGCGCATCACGGTCTGCACCGGCTCGGCCAGCACCTCCCAGTTGGCGTCCAGATCGGCAGCCAGGCGCGATGCATCGAGTTCGAGCTTGTCGATGCCTTTCAGTAGCGCGTCGCATGCGATCAGTGTGTATGCGAACGCACTGCCGAGGTTGCGCAACACCGTCGAGTCGGTGAGGTCGCGCTGCCAGCGCGAGACGGGGAGTTTGCTTGCCAGGTGTGCAAACAGTGCATTCGCGAGTCCGAGGTTGCCTTCGGCATTCTCGAAATCGATCGGGTTGACCTTGTGCGGCATCGTGGATGAACCCACTTCACCGGCACGTGTGCGCTGGCGGAAGTAGCCGATCGAAATGTATCCCCAGACATCGCGTGCGAAATCGATCAGTACCGTGTTGAAGCGCTCGACTGCAGCAAACAGTTCGGCCAGACAGTCGTGTGGTTCGATCTGCGTGGTATACGGGTTCCATTCGACGCCGAGCGAGTGTACGAAGTCGCGTGCGTTGCCCTCCCAGTCGACGTCCGGGTACGCAGCGAGGTGGGCGTTGTAGTTGCCGACCGCACCATTGATCTTGCCGAGCAGGCGTACCGTTGCGACCTGTTCGCGCTGACGATGCAGGCGGTAGACGACGTTGGCGATCTCCTTGCCCATCGTCGACGGGCTGGCTGGCTGACCGTGCGTGCGTGAAAGCATCGGCACCGTGGCCCACTGCTCGGCGCGTACGCACAATGCTTCGATGATGCGATCCATCGCCGGGAGCATGATGTCGCGGCGGGCGGTATCGAGCATCAACGCGTGGCTGAGGTTGTTGATGTCTTCGGAGGTGCACGCGAAGTGCACGAATTCGAGTCCGGCAGCGGCACCGGGTATCGTGGCGATGCGCTCCTTGAGGAAGTACTCGACCGCCTTCACATCGTGATTCGTGGTTGCTTCGATCGCTTTCACGCGTGCGGCGTCGGCTGGCGAGAAATCATCCAGGATCGCGTTCAGTGCCAGGATGGTCTGAGCGTCGAAAGGGCCGAATTCGGGAATTCCCGGCAGTGTCGCGAGGCGTTGCAGCCAGCGCAGTTCCACCAGCACGCGAAAGCGGATCAGGCCGTACTCGCTGAACACGGGGCGCAGTGTCGCCGTCTTGTTGCCATAGCGGCCGTCGAGCGGAGAGATGGCGCTGAGTTCGTCGAGTTGCATCATGGTATCCATGAAACCGTCTTGTGGCTTAACGAAGTGGATGATAGCGCAGGCCGATGATTGTGCGTGGACCCGCTGATCAGGTATCGGTGCGTAGCGCACGGCAAGCGCTGATGAGTTGCCCGCGGCGAAGCAGCAGGCCCGGCAAGCTGCCACCGACGAAGCGCCACAGTACGGCGGCGCGCACTCCGGTGAGCAGCAGTGCGCGGATACGGGCGATCACGGCAGGATCGCGCAGGTGATCGCCGTTACCGACGACCTTGATGCGGTAGCTGTAGTGGCTGATCGTGTCTTCGTAGATCGCGGCAAGCGCCGGTGCAAGATCAGCGAATTCACCCGTGAATTCGCCCGTGGAGCCGGTAAGCTGCCCGAGGCGTGCACGGATCGTGGCGAGGCGCTGCGGATCGCGTGCCAGCCGCTTGCCCAGATGTGCCAGTGCGAGTGCGTAGCGCAGTACCTGTGGCTGCTCGTCTCTGGAACCCAGAGCGAGTACGACCTCGAGCCGCTGCAGCCCGCGATGGAGCGTCGCTGCCCCACCGTAGACGTCCTCGACATGTTGCCACTCGAAACGCAGCAGGCTGCCCGTCAGCGCGCGTACGGATTGCAGCGGTGCGTTGCCAGCGCGTGCCAGTTCGTCGACCAGCGTTGCGCATTCGACCAGCGCAGCCAGTGCCAGCGCCTGTGCACGCGTTGCAATCGCGATCGGCTCGCTCATGCGAGGCGCTCTTCGATGACGCCGCCGCCGAGGCAGCAGTCACCGTCGTAGAAGACCACGTACTGCCCCGGTGTGACGGCGCGTTGGGTGTGCTCGAACTCGACCTTCCAGCGCCCGTCGCCCAGCGCCATGATCCGGCATGGCTGATCGGGCTGGCGGTAGCGGATCTTGGCGTGCAGCGCCGGTGTGCTGCCGGCCGGTTCGGTGCCGATCCAGTGTGTCTGCGAGCAAACCAGCGCGCGGTGATAGAGCGCAGGGTGATCGTTGCCTTGTGCGACCAGCAGGGTGTTGCTGGCAAGATCCTTGTCGATCACATACCAGGGGCGCTCGGGGCAATTGCGCCGCCCACCGATGCCGAGCCCCTGGCGCTGGCCGATCGTGTGGTACATCAGGCCGTGGTGTTCTCCGAGTGGTTCGCCGTCGACGCTGCGGATCGGACCGGGTTGCGCCGGCAGGTAGCGCCGCAGGAAATCGGCAAAACGTCGTTCGCCGATGAAACAGATGCCGGTACTGTCCTTTTTGGCTGCGACCGGAAACGCATGTTCGCGTGCCATGCGACGCACTTCGGTTTTCGGCAACTCCCCGACCGGGAACAGGCAGCGTGCGAGCTGGTCAGCCGGAACGGCGTGCAGGAAGTAGCTCTGGTCCTTGGCCGGATCGCAACCCTTCAGCAAGCGTGCACGACCGTCATGGACCTCGCAGCGTGCGTAGTGTCCGGTCGCGATCCTCGCTGCACCCAGTGTGGTCGCGTAGTCGGCGAAGACCTTGAACTTGATCTCGCGGTTGCACAGCACATCCGGGTTCGGCGTGCGTCCGGCGCGGTATTCGGCCAGAAAGTGCTCGAATACATTGTCCCAGTACTCGGCTGCAAAGTTTGCCGTGTGCAGGCGGATGCCGAGCAGCTCGCATACGGCTTCGGCATCGGCGAGATCGGCACGCGCAGTGCAGTATTCGCTGCCGTCGTCCTCATCCCAGTTCTTCATGAACAGGCCTTCGACGGCGTAACCGTGCTGCTGCAGCAGCAGTGCAGCGACTGCCGAGTCGACACCCCCGGAGAGGCCAACGATGACGCGTTCGCCGATATTCATCGTGCCTGCGGATAGAAGAAGTGGAGTGGGAAACGGTGTCCGCTGCGGTGCTGTTCGATCGTCGCCAGCACCGATTCGCTGCGCAGCCGATCGCGTGCCGCGAGTATCTCCTCGTAACTCAGCCAGCGCGTGGCAACGATACCGTCGTCCAGGCGTCGGTCGGCATCGTGGTGCAGTGTGCTGGCGAGAAAGCTGGTACGCAGGAAGCTGATACTGCTGGCGGCACTGGTGAACAGGCTTGCTCCCAGCACGGCCTCGATCGTGACCTCCCAGCCGGTCTCTTCGAGGGTTTCGCGCCGCGCAGCCTCGATCAGGGTTTCACCGGGCTCCAGGTGGCCAGCAGGCTGATTGAGCACCTTGTGCCCGTCGATGAATTCCTCGACCAGCAGGTAACGGCCATCACGGAAGACTACCGTGGCCACGGTCACATGCGGCATCCATTGGGCGAGGGTGTGGTTCATCGGTGGGTTCCGTTCGGGGCTGCGCATTATAGCGGCCGTGGTTTGCGGTGCATCGGGCGATGTAGTGGTTGGCAATGCTTCCGAGGCTGTCGTAAAGCGCCGCGAAGCGCGGGACGATCCCTTTGCATCGGGGGGCGTGTGCCGCAGGGATGCGGCACTCGAGCCTGCAGGGATGTGCATTTACGGCGTCCCACCGGTGTGAAGGGATCGTCCCGTGCTGCTCGCATCGACGATCGGAGACTTTTGCGACAGCCTCTTCCGGTGCGCCGGCCAAGGTTTCTGAGTTGTTTCTTGTCGCATTCCCCTGTTCGTGTTAATTTTTTTTGCAGATTCGCGCGGGTCCTGTCTGGAATTTTCATGATCGGACCCGAATGCGGACGCTACGATACTCAATCTTTCGGGGAGTCAAGGTCATGAAGAAGAGCATCCTGTTCTGGCCTGTCGTGATCATGTCGTTGCTTGCCGCCCCAGTATTTGCCGGGAAGGGACAGCCCGTCACGATGTACTCGTTGATAAGCAGCGGTGGGGGCACCAAGTCCCAGACCGCAGCCTACGTCGGACTCAACTGGAGCCTCGACGGGGGAGTGACTCCGTCGATGGTTCTCGGCGTATTTCATGTGCAGACCAAATCGAATGGCGACACGCATGGAGAGAACCTGAATTTCAGTTTCAACATCGCCGAAGGTCTCGAGCTCGACAAGCTGAAGCTCGGGTATCTCCAGGGCAAGCGTGACTACCAGGGCGAACTTGCGATCGGGTATGGCGTGCTCAAGGGCGCGCCCTTGATCGGGCTTGGGGTGAACGCCCAGCACGTGACTGTCGGCGTCGATGGTTACCTGGGTTCCGCGCCGTCGCTCGATCCCTTCGTCACGATTCACACCCAGGGTGAGTTCGACAAGCGCAAGCGCCGTCAGAGGTGCGTGGAAGACCTGGCCGGTCCTTATCAGGACCCGGATTGCACCAGTCCACGCGAAGAGTGAGGGCTTGGAGAACCGGGAAGGCGGGTTGGTGATCAGTGGAGTTGGTCCAGTTGCTCGCAGCACGATGACGGTCCGGCGCCGACAGATCCTTGCGGTCATTGGCGCCTTTTTTGTCGGTGCCACACTCGATTCGTCTCGATCCATCGCAGAGACGGTTCTTTCGCCGCTCGAGCAAACCGCACTGAACGCTTTCCTGGATGTGCTGCTGCCACGCGATGGCGTGTCAGGCTCGGCGAGCGATCTGGGGGTGCCCGATGAACTGCGGGAGATTGCGCGGCTCGATCCACGTTTCCGCCGCTTGCTGGCACTGGGATGCCGGTGGCTCGATCTGACCGGGGGTCCGCCATTCGGCGCCTTGCCGATCGCGCAGCAGACGGCGGTCGTCGAGTGGATGGCACAATCGGACTGGAATGAAGTGCCGCGCCGATTTTACGAGCTGGTGCGGCAGGTCGCAGTCGAACTCTACTACAGTCATCCTGAATCCTGGCGTGGCACGGCAATCGAACACCCGCCGCAGCCGCAGGGGTATCCGCCGCCGTGGTAGCAACCACGAAACCGGATGTGGTGGTCATCGGTGCAGGGGCAGGCGGTGCGGCGGCAGCATGGCGTCTGTGCGAGAACGGGATGAACGTCCTGTTGCTCGAAGCGGGACCCGCTTTCGATCCGGCAACGCATTACAAACTTGATCGACCCGACTGGGAGCGGCATCCCTTCCCCGAGCTGCCCGGCAGCCAGGGCGCGTTCAGCGTCGCAGAGCTCGACAGGCTCGAGGACAGCAACGGGGATCTGCGTTCCTGGAATCGGGTGGTCGGTGCTTTTGCCCGCGGTCACAGACGAAGAGTTGCGGGACCGGGTTATCTGCATGTCCAGGGAGTGGGAGGCACCACGCTGCATTTCGTGGGCGAAGCGCATCGCCTGCACCCGGATGCCATGAAATTGCGCAGCGAGCACGGCGTGGGGAGCGACTGGCCGATTGGCTACGCGGACCTCGAACCTTATTACGCGGTATGTGAACGCGTGGTCGGAGTCGCCGGACCAGTGGGGGGGGGCGGTGCGCGTTGGCGCAGCACTCCGTACCCGCTACCGCCGCATCCGTTGAGTCCGCCGGCGCGGCGCCTTGTCGAGGCGGGGCGCCGTCTCGGCATGCACTGGGAAGCGAACGCACGTGCAGCCCTGTCCGAACCGTACGACGGGCGCCCGGCCTGCAATTACTGCGGCAACTGCAATCGGGGGTGTCCGCTTGGCGACAAGGGTTCGGCAGACGTAACGTTCATTCGCAAGGCGAAGGCGAGCGGGCACCTTGTGCTGAAGCCGCAGAGCCAGGTCCTGCGCATTCACGCCGGTGCCGACGGGCGCATTGCATCGATCGAGTATGTCGATGAAAGACAACAGTCGCAGACGGTCGAAGCGTCGTTATTCGTGCTTGCCGCAGGAGCAATACAGACTCCGCGCCTGCTGTTGGTGAGCGCGAGTCGGCACTATCCGAACGGACTTGCCAACAGTTCGGGTCAGGTGGGACGCAATTTCATGGAAACGCTCTCGTGGAACAGCACTGGTCTGGTGCCAGGCCTGAAGAACAGTCACGTCGGCTTGCAGTCCGACGCCATCTGTTGGGATTTCAACGCGCCGGATGCCATCTCGGGTGTGGTGGGCGGATGTCGCCTCAACTCCAGCACACAGGAAATCGGTTTCACCGGACCCATAGCGTATGCATCGCGGGCAATCAGTGGATTCGGAGCCAGCTTGAAACAAGCAGTGCGCTCGCGCTTCGGGACTGCGTTGTCGGTTGGCGCGATCGGTGAGTTCCTGCCCAATGACGGCAGCTATGTCGATCTGGATCCGCAACGGAAGGACGAATTCGGCATGGCATTGGCGCGAGTGCATTCCCATTTGACGCAACACGACATCGATCGTTTGCGTTTCATGGCCGAACAGTCCCGACGCCTGCTGCGGGAAGCTGGTGCAAGCGAACCGGTCGAGGAGTTCGGTGCATGGGACAGCTTTTCTGCATCGCACGTGTTTGGCACATGCCGGATGGGAAATGATCCTGCCACCTCCGTCGTCGATGCGAACTGCCGCAGCCATGACCATCCCAATCTGTACATCAGTGACGCGAGTGTGTTTGCGTCGAGTGGAGGCGGCGAATCACCGTCGCTGACCATCTTCGCGCTGGCGGTTCGGGCGATGGACGCGCTTGCTACCGGCCGGGTGTTGCCGGGCTCGCGCGGCAGCTAGTCATCGAGACTGGCGAAGGCTGCACCTGACTGCAGGTCGGGAGTGCTTGCCGACGGTGTACGTGCGTACTCGCCACGATTTGGTGGCAGACCTAGCGACTCAGCATCATTCCAGCTTCGAGTGCCTCGATCGCCTCGATGGCGACTGCGTGCACTCCCTTGGGCCCCGCCTGAACCTCGAAGCGCACGCTTTGGCCTGCCTTCAAGGTCTTGTAGCCTTCCATGCGGATGGCAGAGTAGTGTGCGAACACATCGGAGCTTCCTTCATCGGGCAGAATGAAGCCGTAGCCCTTGGAGTTGTTGAACCACTTGACGATGCCAGTACGCATGACTCTGGTCCTCGTTGCTCCGGAGCGGAGCATCGGTTGTTGTGCTTATGTCGGACCTGCCGGCACGCAGGACGCGCGCCGAAGCATTGAGCGAGTTTTTTAGCGGTAGTGCCGGCGGGTGTCAAGCATCGACAGTCGCGCGTCGCGTGCCTCTTGTGCGGGCGTTCGATCCATGGAACATTCTATGCAGGTAGGTGATTTCGTATGGTGATGATGGAAGGCATGGGTGTCGTGACGCGCATCACGGCGACGCGTGACGACAGGCGCGCACGCGATGGTGGGGTTGCCCTGCAGGAATCGGGCACGCAGCTCACTGAACCGCCGCTGTACCAGGTGGTGATGCTGAACGATGACTACACGCCGATGGACTTCGTGGTCGAGGTGCTGCAACGATTCTTCGGCATGGGGCACGAGAAGGCCACGCGGGTGATGCTCGCGGTACATACCGAAGGGCGCGCGGTGTGTGGTGTTTACACGCGTGACATCGCGGAAACGAAGGCGATGCAAGTGAACCGTCATGCGCGGGAGAGCCAGCACCCGTTGCTGTGTGAAATCGAGGTTGCCGCAGGCGATTCAGCATGAGCTCGGGAACGCGTGCTCGCTGGCCTGGTCTATGCTGCAAGTCAGGCTGTCGTTACCGCCGGAGGTTCGTTCAATGCTGAGCAAGGACCTGGAATCCAATCTGAACGCCGCGTTCCGGGACGCGCGCACGCGTCGGCACGAGTTCATCACGGTTGAGCATCTGTTGCTGGCGCTGCTCGATGACGAGGCAGCGGTGCGGGTGTTGCGCGCCTGCGGAGCGGACCTCCAGCGGCTGCGGCGGGAGCTCGCGGATTTCGTCCAGACGAACACCCCGGTGATCCCTGAGGGCGACCTTGAACGGGAAACCGAACCGACGCTCGGTTTTCAGCGAGTGCTGCAGCGCGCCGTGTTTCACGTGCAATCGTCGGGCCGCAGCGAGGTGAGTGGTGCAAATGTCCTGGTGGCGTTGTACAGCGAACAGGAGAGTCAGGCGGTATACCTGCTGCGCAAGCAGAATATCGCACGCATCGACGTGGTGAATTTCATTACTCACGGGATATCCCGCGTCGGGGACAGCCCGCGGCCGGGCGGCAGCGGCGGAGAGGGCAGTGAAGAGGAGCAGCAGGTACAGGACGGGGAAGGCAGCCCGCTGCAGACCTTCGCGGCCAACCTCAATGAGGAAGCCCGTGCCGGGCGCATCGATCCGCTGGTAGGCCGGGCGGCAGAGCTCGAACGCGTCACCCAGATCCTCGCCCGCCGGCGCAAGAACAATCCATTGCTGGTAGGCGAGTCCGGCGTCGGCAAGACGGCGATTGCCGAGGGGCTGGCGCGGCGTATCGTCGAAGGCGATGTACCCGATGTGCTGCGCCACGGAGTCGTGTATTCGCTCGACCTGGGATCGTTGCTGGCCGGAACGAAATACCGCGGTGATTTCGAGAAGCGTTTCAAGGGTCTGCTGGCGGAACTGCGCAAGAAGAAGCACGCGATCCTGTTCATCGACGAGATTCACACGATCATTGGTGCGGGCGCTGCTTCCGGCGGTGTGATGGATGCATCGAATCTGTTGAAGCCTCTGCTCGGATCGGGCGAGATCCGCTGCATCGGTTCGACGACGTTCCAGGAGTACCGCGGCATATTCGACAAGGATAGGGCGCTCAGTCGTCGCTTTCAGAAGGTGGATGTAGGCGAACCGAGCGTTGCGGAAACGGTCGAGATCCTGAAGGGGTTGCGTTCGCGCTTCGAGACGCACTTCGGTCTGCGTTACAGCACGCGCGCCTTGCATGCTGCCGCAGAACTGGCAAGTCGCTATATCACGGACCGTTTCCTGCCGGACAAGGCGATCGACGTGATCGACGAGGCTGGGGCCTTCCAGCGGCTGCAGCCGGAGTCGAAGCGCCGCAAGGTGATTGGTGTGAAGGAGATCGAGGAGATCGTCGCGAAGATTGCACGGATTCCTCCACGCAGCGTTTCGGCGTCGGACAAGGAGTCGCTGCGCAGCCTCGATGCCGATCTCAAGGCGGTGGTGTTCGGTCAGGACGCGGCGATGGACGCGCTGGCAACGGCGATCAAGCTGGCACGGGCCGGGCTGAAGGCCACTGAGAGGCCGATCGGCTGTTTCCTGTTCGCCGGACCCACCGGGGTCGGAAAGACCGAGGCGAGCCGCCAGCTCGCCAGGACGCTTGGGCTCGAATTGATCCGCTTCGACATGTCCGAGTACATGGAGCGGCACACCGTCTCGCGGCTGATCGGTGCGCCGCCCGGCTACGTCGGCTTTGACCAGGGCGGGCTGCTGACCGATGCGGTGACCAAACACCCGCACAGCGTGTTGCTGCTCGATGAGATCGAGAAAGCCCATCCCGAGGTATTCAATCTGTTGCTACAGGTGATGGATCACGGAACGCTGACGGACAACAACGGGCGCAAGGCGGATTTTCGCAACACCGTGCTGATCATGACGACCAACGCCGGCGCCGAAATGCTGAGCCGGCGTTCGATCGGTTTCACCGAACAGGACACCAGCAGCGATGGTCTGGAGGCGGTAAGGCGGATGTTCACGCCGGAGTTCCGCAACCGGCTCGACACGATCATCCAGTTCGCACCGCTGGTACCGGAAGTGGTGAGGTCCGTGGTACGCAAGTTTCTCGACGAACTGCAGACCCAGCTCGCCGGGCGCAAGGTGCGGATCGAGGTCGACGACGCGGCCGAGGAGTGGCTCGTGGCTCGCGGTTACGATGAGAAGATGGGGGCGCGACCGATGGCGCGCGTCATCCAGGAGCATATCAAGAAGCCGCTTGCCGAAATCCTGCTGTTCGGCGAGCTCGAGCACCGTCCTGGAACCGTGCGCGTGAGTGTCGGTGAAGATGGACTCGGGTTGGCGTTGCAGGTCGAACCACCCGGCTGAAGGCACCGGGTCTACGCACCGGTGATCAGCGCTCGCGAAAGGTAATGCGTCCCTTGGTGAGGTCGTATGGAGTCAATTCGACCTTGACTTTGTCGCCGGTCAGGATGCGGATGTAGTGCTTGCGCATCTTGCCACTGATGTGCGCCGTCACGACATGCCCGTTCTCCAGGCGCACGCGAAACGTCGTGTTCGGCAGGGTGTCGACCACCTCGCCGTCCATTTCCAGAACGTCTTCCTTCGCCATCCTTAATCTCTCGGTGAAACTGGGCGCGCATTCTGCCCTATCGTAGCGTTGATGCAAAGCGGCCGGAATGCGTATCGCCATGGGGGAGGAGTGCGGCGCTGGTCCTATTCCACGGGGATCCACTGTCCGTTCACCAGCAGTTCGATCGGACGAAAGCGCGTCTTGTAGCTCATCTTGCGGCAATCGCGGATCCAGTAGCCGAGGTAGACTGCCGCCAGTCCAAGCTGTCGCGCACGCGCAATCTGCCACAGGATCACGTAACTGCCGAGGCTGCGACGGTGTTCGTCCGGATCGTAGTAGGTGTAAATCGCCGACAACCCGTTGTCGAGGCGATCGAGCACGGTGACGGCCAGCAGGTATCCGGCGCTGCGAAACTCGACGAAGCTGGTGCAGCCCCATTCGCGGGTCAGGAACGCTTCGTACTGCGCCCGATCGGGAGGGTGCATGTCGCCGTCGCTGTGGCGGGCCTGAATGTAGCGACTGTAGAGGCTGAAGTGGGTGTCGGAGTCAATCGACGTGACGGTGTGCGCTTCGATGTCGGTATTGCGTGCGAGCACGCGACGCTGGTTGCGGTCGGGGTTGAAATTGGCGACCGGCACGCGCGCCGGGATACAGGCGGTACAGCTTCCACAGTGGGGGCGGTACAGATGAGGCCCACTGCGGCGGAAACCGATGCTGGAAAGCTGGCTGTAGATATGGGTATCGATCGGTGTGGCAGGGTCCACGAACAGCGTCGTTGCCAGCTCACCCTCGAGGTAGCTGCAGTCATGCGGGTAAGTGGCGAACACCCGGATGTTCGCCAGCAGGTTCACCGGATTACCCATGGCTCCCCGTGGTCCTCCCAGTCGAGGCGCCATGCTCCCGTGCGCCCCGTTGCGTCGACATTTGCAGCCAATATATCGCGAAATCGTGGGCGTGCGATGCTGCGGGCACCGAGGCGACGCAGGTGCGGCGTGTCCTGCTGGCAGTCGATCAGCGTGAACTTCCACGCCCGCAACTGAGTCGCAAGGTGCGCCAGCGCAACTTTCGACGCATCGTCGGCACGGCTGAACATCGACTCACCGAAGAAGATCCGCCCGATGGCGATGCCGTAAAGACCGCCGACCAGTTCTCCATCCCGCCAGGCTTCAAACGAATGCGCGTGACCGCGCCGATGCAGTTCACAGTAGGCTGCGCGCATCGCGCTGCCGATCCAGGTCCCCGAAGCGCCTCGACGCGGCGCAGCACAGTTGTCGATCACCCGCGCAAAACAGCGATCGACGCTCACCGTGTAGACGCGTCGACGCAGCGTGCGGCGCAAGCTCGCGGAGACGTGCAGTTCGGCCGGGATTAGTACGGTGCGCGGGTCTGGCGACCACCACAGGATCGGCTGCGGTTCCTCGTACCAGGGAAAGATGCCTCGCCGATACGCTGCGAGCAGGCGCTCCGGGCTCAGATCACCGCCGGCAGCCAACAGGCCGGGCGGGTCCGTGAGCGCACATTCGAGCGGCGGAAACGCCTCGACGTCGGCTCCCAGCCAGACGATTCCGGACACGATTGTCAGTTTGCGTCGAGGTATTTCTCTGCATCGAGCGCGGCCATGCAGCCGAACCCTGCCGAGGTGATCGCCTGGCGGTACACCTGGTCACAGACGTCGCCGGCCGCAAACACGCCTGCGACGCTGGTCGTCGTGGCGCCGCCGTCCTGGCCGCTGCGTATGCGGATATAGCCATCGCGCATCTCGAGCTGGTCGTTGAATATGGCTGTGTTCGGAGTGTGGCCGATGGCGATGAATACGCCGTCGAGACCGATCTCGCGGGTTGCGCCGTCGGCGGTGCTGCGGATGCGCATGCCGGTGACACCGCTCGCGTCGCCCAGCACCTCGTCGAGCGTGCTGTTCCACAGCAGTTCGACCTTGCCCTGGGCTGCACGCTCCAGCAGGCGGTGCTGCAGGATCTTTTCCGAGCGCAAGGCGTCGCGACGGTGCACGAGGTAGACGTGCGAGGCGATGTTGGACAGGTACAGGGCTTCCTCGACGGCAGTGTTGCCGCCACCGATCACTGCCACTGGCTTGCCGCGGTAGAAGAAGCCGTCGCAGGTGGCGCATGCGCTCACACCGCGACCCATGAACGCGTGTTCCGAGGGCAGTCCCAGATAACGGGCCGACGCGCCGGTGGCGATGATCAGTGCGTCGCAACTGTAGGTTGCCGCATCCCCGTGCAGCACGAACGGACGCTGCCGGAGATCAGCGTGCACAATGTGGTCGCTGATCACGCTTGCCTCGAAACGCTGCACGTGTTCGAGCATTGCAGCCATCAGTTCGGGACCCTGCAGGTGTGCGTGGCCCCCGGGCCAGTTCTCGACCTCGGTGGTCGTCATCAGTTGGCCACCCTGCTGGATCCCCGTGATCAGCGCCGGTGTCAGATTGGCACGCGCAGCGTAGACCGCAGCGGTGTAGCCGGCCGGCCCGGAGCCGAGGATGATCAGGCGATGGTGGACGGGCTGGCTCATGTGCGTGGGTCCTCGGCTGGGGTGGTGGAAGCCCCCGGCGGCTCCGGATTCGGGGCGGGAGACGGATTTGTGCCTATACTACAGCGTGATTTCCGCTCTGGCGGCGGGGGCGCAGTCTATCCCCGATCATCACGATTTCACAGAATGGCCACCCGGTGCGGGGTGGCAGTGCAGAGGATGAAGGAAAGTTGGTAAGGACCAGAGGCGCTTCTGCGGTGGCCGAGCGAACACTGCCGCCGATCCTGCAGCAGGGTATGCGCGAGGGTCTGGTGATCGGCTGGAGCGTGCTGGCCGGGTTCCTGCTGCTGGCGCTAGGCACGTACAGCGTCGGTGATCCGGGCTGGTCGAGTACGGGTAATGGCTCGATGATCAGTAACGCCGGCGGACGTACGGGTGCCTGGATCGCTGACGTGCTGTTGTCGCTGTTCGGCTATGCGGCGTACGGCTTCCCGCTGCTGTTCGGTTTTCGTGCCTGGGTCGCGATGCGTGAGCGACAGGTGCCGTTCGTGCTCGACTGGCTGCTGGTTTCGATCCGCGCGGTCAGTTTCGTGCTGGTGCTGTCGTCGGCAACCATACTGCTGGCGATGCAGGGCAGTACGACCTCGCTTTTGCCGTTCGGCATCGGCGGCATGCTGGGTGAGACCCTGTCACAGGTGGGGCAGCAGGCATTCGGACTCACAGGCGCGCGCCTGCTGGTGCTGGCCGTGTTGCTGTTCGGCGTGACGCGCTTCACCGACCTCTCATGGTCACGCGTGTTCGAGGAAACAGGCAGGCTCACCCTGGACGGCTTGCGACGCATGGGCACATTGGTCGGGACGATCGGGCATTGGCGTAGCGCGAAGCTCACGGCAGGGACGTGGCGGTGGGGACGGCGTGATGCGGACGGACAGTCGGACGCTGCACAATCGGCGCACACGCCGGTGGTGCGTGAGCTGACCGTGGACGAGCTGGATGAGCCGGCGTCGAAGCGCGGGCGGGCACGGCGTGAACCGGTGCTCGATGGGCAGGATGACGCGGGTGCACAGCCACCGGCGGCGCGTGTGGTGCCCGAGATCCGCTTGCCGGTGCCCCGCAAGGAGGACCGGAGCGAGCGTGTGCAGCGCGAGCGCCAGGGTGCGTTGTTCGCCGCGACGGGGGCACACCTGCCTGCACTGGATTTGCTCGACATGGCCGATCGCAGCAAGCAGCGCGGTTATTCCACCGAAGCGCTGGAGGCGATGTCGCGACTGCTCGAGGTGAAGTTGCGCGACTTCGGCGTCGAGGCCGCCGTGGTCTCGGTGTTGCCGGGTCCGGTGATCACTCGCTTCGAAATCCAGCCGGCGCCTGGAGTCAAGGTCAGTCGCATCAGCAACCTCGTGAAGGATCTGGCCCGTTCGCTGGCAGTGATCAGCGTGCGGGTGGTCGAGGTGATCCCCGGCAAGTCGGTCGTTGGCGTCGAGATTCCGAACGAAGACCGGGAGACCGTGCTGCTCGGCGACGTGCTTGCGTCGCGCGCCTACGAGATGTCGCGCTCGCCGCTTACCCTCGCCCTTGGCTACGACATCGCGGGTGAGCCGATGGTGGTCGACCTCGCGCGCATGCCGCACCTGCTGGTGGCGGGAACCACCGGCTCCGGCAAGTCCGTGGGCGTGAACGCGATGTTGCTGAGCCTGCTCTACAAGTCCACCCCCAGTGATGTGCGGCTGATCCTCGTCGATCCGAAGATGCTCGAGCTGTCGGTCTACGAAGGCATACCGCATCTGCTGACGCCCGTCATCACGGACATGAAGGACGCGGCCAACGGCTTGCGCTGGTGCGTGGCGGAGATGGAGCGTCGCTACCGCCTGATGGCTGCGATGGGCGTGCGCAACCTCGCAGGCTTCAACCGCAAGATCCAGGATGCGATCGACGCGGGTGAACCGATCAGCGATCCGTTCTGGACACCGGACCCGATGGTCTTCGTGACCGAGGAAGAACAACTGGCAACTCCGCCGACGCTGGAGCCGCTGCCGGCAATCGTGGTGGTCATCGACGAATTCGCCGACATGATGATGATCGTCGGCAAGAAGGTCGAAGAGCTGATCGCACGCATCGCACAGAAGGCGCGTGCCGCTGGCATCCACCTGATCCTTGCGACCCAGAGACCGTCGGTCGACGTGATTACCGGACTGATCAAGGCCAACATCCCGACCCGCATGGCGTTCCAGGTTTCATCGAAGATCGACTCGCGCACCATCCTGGACCAGGGCGGAGCAGAGCAGTTGCTGGGGCACGGGGACATGCTGTACCTGCCGCCCGGCAGCGGGGTGCCGATCCGTGTGCACGGAGCCTTTGTCTCGGATGCGGAAGTGCACCGTGTGGTTGCCGATCTGCGTGCACACTCGGAACCGAACTACATCGAGGGAATTCTCGAGGAGACTGCCGCATCGCCGTTGGCGCTGTTGCCCGGTGAGGCGAGCGAGGATCCGGAAAGCGACGGACTCTACGACGAGGCGGTGCGCTTCGTGACCGAGAGTCGCAAGGCCTCCATTTCGGCGGTTCAGCGCAAGCTGCGGATCGGCTACAATCGCGCCGCCCGCATGATCGAGGCGATGGAAGCCGCGGGGGTGGTCAGTGCCATGAACAGCAACGGCAGTCGCGAAGTTCTGGCCCCGCCGCCGCCCGCTCACTGACACCGTTGCAGAGTGTTCCCGTGTCACGATTTGCCGCCGTTGCAGCGCTGGTGCTGCTGTGCTCCGCCGCGTTCGCCGATGCGGGTGCCGCCACGCGTCTGGGCGCCCTCCTTGGAGGCATGCGCCGTGTCGAGGCAGATTTCGTCCAGCGCCTGTTCGACGAGAGCGGCGCCGAGATCCAGCAAAGCAGTGGTCATGTGCTGATCGTGCATCCGGGGCGCTTCCGCTGGGAAACGCGTGAGCCGTTCGAACAGCTGGTGGTCAGCGATGGCGCGACGGTGTGGCAGTACGATCCAGACCTTGCGCAGGTGATCGTACGGCCACTCGATCGGCGGGCGGATCAGGTGCCGTCGCTGTTGTTGAGCGGTGATATTGCGGCAGTCGAAGCACAGTTCGAGATTCGCAACGTGCCCTCACCAGACGGCAATGAAGACTTCGAACTGGATGCACGTGATTCTGCGGGCATGTTCTCGCGACTCGACGTCAGATTCGCCGCCGGCGTGCTGCGCCGGCTGTCGATTGCAGACGGCCTGGGGCAGCGTACCGAGATGGAATTTTCGGGTGTGGTTCCGCTTGGAGAAGTCGCACCGGATACGTTCCGCTTTATGACGCCTCCCGGGGTCGACGAGCTGCACGATGAGTGAGGTCGCCGACGCGCCGTACGTGCCGCTTGCGGCGCGCATGCGCCCGCGCCGACCCGAGGACTTCTTCGGTCAGGAACACCTGCTGGGTCCGGACAAGCCGATCAGCAAGGCGATCGACTCGGGCCACGTGCACTCGATGATCCTCTGGGGGCCTCCAGGCGTTGGCAAGACGTCGCTGGCACGGCTGCTGGCGGAAACCACCGGTGCGCATTTCCAGACGTTGTCGGCGGTGCTTGCCGGAGTGAAGGAAATTCGCGCTGCGATCGACGCAGCACGCGCCGAGCGCAGTGCAGCCGGGCGGCGCAGCATCCTGTTCGTCGACGAAGTGCACCGTTTCAACAAGACCCAGCAGGACGCCTTCCTGCCGTTCGTCGAGGACGGCACCGTGATCTTCATCGGTGCCACCACCGAAAATCCATCGTTCGAGCTCAACGGTGCATTGCTTTCACGAACGCGCGTTTATCGGCTGCGCGCGATGGACGATGAGTCGATCTCGCGCATGTTGGCACACGCGCTGAGCGTGGACGAACAACTGCTGGCACGTGTACCGCTTATCGACGCGACGTCGCTTGCGCGCATTGCACGCGCTGCCGATGGCGACGCCCGGCGTGCGCTGAACCTGCTCGAGATTGCGGTGGATCTGGCCGTCGACAACGTGATCGACGACGCCGTTCTGCGCGAGGTGCTGGGTGGTGATCCACGACGCTTCGACAAGGGCGGCGACATCTTCTACGACCAGATCTCGGCTCTGCACAAGGCGGTGCGTGGCGGGTCTCCCGATGCCGCGCTGTACTGGCTGGCACGCATGCTCGATGGCGGTTGTGACCCGCTCTACATCGCCCGGCGCGTGGTGCGCATGGCGACCGAGGACATCGGTAACGCCGATCCGCGCGGGCTGTCGATCGCGCTCGCGGCGTGGGATACACAGGAGCGGCTCGGCAGTCCGGAAGGCGAGCTCGCGATCGCCCAGGCGTTGGCGTATCTGGCCTGTGCACCCAAGAGCAATGCGGTCTATACGGCGTTTGCCGCGGCGCGGGCCGATGTGCGCGAGCTGCCGGGTCACGAGGTGCCGCTGCATCTGCGCAATGCGCCGACGCGCCTGATGAAGGAAATGGGGTTCGGAGCCGAATACCGCTACGCGCATGACGAGCCGGACGCTTATGCTGCGGGAGAGAATTATTTCCCGCCGGAACTCGCCGAGCGGCGGTATTACCATCCGGTCGCACGCGGGCTGGAGAAGCAGATCGGTGACAAGCTCGCATGGCAACGCGAGCGCGATGCGCTCAGTTCGCACCAGCGTTACACGCGTGCAGTGCGTGGTTCGGGGCGCGGGCAGTGACCGATCTGTTGCGCAACCTGTTCTTCGTTGCATTGGGCGGTATGTTCGGTGCGCTGGCGCGCTTTGGCGTCGGGCAGTGGTTGAGTTCGTTGCGTGCAGCACATTTTCCGTTCGCCACGCTCGTGATCAACGTCAGTGGCTCGCTGCTGATGGGGTTGATCTATGTGGCGATCGCCGAGCGTGCCGTGCTGCACCCGGACTGGCGCAGCATCCTGATGGTCGGTTTCCTTGGCTCGTACACCACGTTCTCGACGTTCTCGCTCGAGACGGTGACGCTGCTCGAACAGGGGCTTCCGGTTCAGGCGTTCGCCAACGTCGGGCTGAGTGTGCTGCTGTGCATCGCTGGCACATGGGCAGGTATCGGTGTAGGGCGGCTGCTGTGGCCTGCATGAGGGGTTGTCGATGATCGATGTGAAGGTTCTGCGTCAGGATGCGGAGGCGGTCGCGCGTGAACTGGCACGCAAGCGCTTCGTGCTGGATGTGGCCGCGTACTGCGCACTCGAGGAGCGGCGCAAGGGCTGCGACGTGGAGTCGCAACGCCTGCAGAATGCACGCCGGCAGGCATCGAAACGGATCGGGGAACTGGTGCGCGAGGGCGTCCCGGTCGAGGAGGCGCGGGCACGGGCAGGCGCCGAGCTGGAGGATATCAATCGTGCGCTCGAGAGCCTGCTCGAGGAGACCGAAGTGGTCCACGCCGAACTCGATGCCTTTCTCGCAGCGATCCCGAACCTCCCGGCACCCGATGTCCCCGACGGTGCGGGCGAGGAGGACAACGTCGAGGTCTCCCGGTGGGGCGAGCCGCGCGTGTTCGATTTCCCGGTGCGTGATCACGTCGATCTGGGTGCGCGCAGATCGCTGATGGATTTCGACGCTGGCGCGCGGCTCACCGGTTCGCGCTTCGTGGTGCTGCGCGGCGAGCTTGCCCGTCTGCACCGTGCGCTGATCCAGTTCATGCTCGATCTGCACACCGGCAGCCACGGCTATGAGGAGCTGAATGTCCCGTACATGGTGAATGCCGATGCGCTGTTCGGTACCGGACAACTGCCGAAGTTTGCCGAAGACCTGTTCCGCCTTGGGACCGACGAGGGGTACTACCTGATCCCGACCGCAGAAGTTCCGGTAACGAACCTGGCACGTGACGCGATCGACGAGGAGCCGCAGGCCATGCCACGCCGCTACGTGTGTCATACCCCGTGTTTTCGCAGCGAGGCAGGCAGTTATGGGCGGGATCAGCGTGGCATGATCCGTCAGCATCAGTTCGAAAAGGTCGAGCTGGTGCAACTGGTGCGTCCCGGGCAGGCAGAGGCGGCACTCGAAGAGCTCACCGGCCACGCCGAGGCCGTGCTGCGTGCCCTGGAGTTGCCGTACCGCAAGATCGTGCTGTGTGGCGGGGACATGGGTTTTGCAGCGTGCAAGACCTACGATCTCGAAGTCTGGCTGCCGGGGCAGGGCAAGTACCGTGAGATCTCCTCGTGCAGCAACATGGGAGCCTTTCAGGCGCGACGCATGAAGGCACGCTGGCGCAACCCGGAAACCGGCAAACCCGAACTGCTGCACACGTTGAATGGCTCGGGACTTGCGGTGGGCCGTACCCTGGTCGCAATTCTCGAGAACAACCAGAACGCCGATGGCAGCGTGAACGTTCCGACGGCGCTGCGGCCGTGGCTGAGTGGTGTCACACACATTCTGGGAAACTGATCCGCACGATGGACTATCTGCCGGTTTATCTGGATCTGCGCGGACGCGATGCGCTGCTGGTCGGGGGTGGCCGGATCGCGTTGCGCAAGGCCGAACTGCTGAGCGCAGCAGGTGCGCGGCTGCGGGTGGTTGCACCGCAGATCATCGATGAACTCGTACACCTCACCGCCCGGACAGCGGGAAAGTGTGAGCACGCAGAGTTCACGCCAGCACATCTGGACGGTGTCGTGCTCGTGATCGCGACCACCGGGGTGCCTGCGGTCGACGCGGAGGTGCACCGCGAAGCGCTCGCGCGCTCGGTTCCCGTCAACGTGGCGGACCGGCGGGAACTCTGCACGTTCATATTGCCGGCCGTGGTCGATCGCTCACCGGTGATCGTGGCGTTTTCCACCGGCGGGCACGCACCGGTGCTTGCACGTAGCCTGCGAGAGCGCCTCGAAACGATGCTGCCCGCACGCCTGGGGCGACTTGCTGAATTCCTCGGTGCACGGCGTGTCTGGTTGCGTGAGCGGGTGCCCGACGCGACCGTGCGTCGACGGACCTGGGAGCGCCTGGTGCACGGAGCGGTGGCGGAGCGGGTGCTTGCCGGTAACGAGACCGAGGCTGCGCGGTTGCTCGAGGAAGAAGTTCTTGCCGGGAATCCGACGGCGCAGGGCGAGGTCTACCTCGTCGGCGCCGGGCCCGGTGATCCTGATCTGCTGAGTTTTCGTGCGCTGCGGCTGATGCAGCAGGCCGATATCGTGTTCCACGATCGCCTGGTCAGTGCGGAGATACTGGCATTGGTGCGCCGCGAGGCCGAGCGGGTATACGTCGGCAAAACCCGCGGTGAGCACGCGGTCGCACAACCGCGAATCAACGAGCTGCTGGTGAGGCACGCCCGCAGCGGCAAGCGTGTGCTGCGGCTCAAGGGGGGGGATCCGTTCATCTTCGGGCGTGGCGGAGAGGAAATCGAACATCTGGCGGATGCCGGTATCCCGTTCCAGGTCGTGCCCGGGATCACGGCCGCTTCCGGTTGCGCCGCCTATGCCGGGATTCCGTTGACGCACCGTGATCACGCGCAGTCGGTGCGTTTCGTGACGGGTCACCTGCGTGACGGTGGTCTGGATCTGGACTGGGCGGAACTCGCGCGTCCACGCCAGACGCTGGTGTTCTACATGGGGTTGCTCGGCTTGCCGTTGATCTGCGAACAACTGGTTGCGCACGGTATGCCCGCCGAGACCCCATTGGCACTGATCCAGCAGGGCACGACTCCGGCACAGCGGGTGCTGGTGTCGACGCTGTGCGAGATGCCGCGCGCATTGATCGGGGCTGGCATGCGCGCACCGACATTGACGATCGTTGGCACCGTCGTGAGCTTGCATGAGCGCTTGCAGTGGTTTCAGCGGGTGTCGCAAGAACGCCCGATCGTCGATGCCGGCAGCACGCGACGATGCCTTCACCCCGGTGGGACACCGTAAATGCATCCCTGCAGGCTCGAGCGCCGCATCCCTGCGACGCACGTCCCCCGATGTGAAGGCATCACCACGTTTTTCGTGGCGTTTTGCGACCGCCTCTTCAGCCCAGCAAAGACGCCGAAAATAGTTTGTGTAGTTTATGAAAAAACACATTCAATGCATTGAAAATCAATTGAAAACTCGATCAATGAAGAATTTACCTCAAGTTTTGGATTCCGCAGCCGATACCGGATTGACCCGCCACTGTTCGAGGGAGGCCGGTCATGCCAATCGATACCCCCCGCATTCAGCCGGTAGTCACACCGCCCGCGGTAGCACTCGACGACGAATTACGTGTGCGTCGTGGTGCGGCAGCCACGGCGCCGAAATCGGAACCGGGCGCTCCATCCGTGGAGCGTCGTGTGCAGCCGGAGCGACGCCAGCGGCGCGAAGGGCGCCGGGATGTACTCGAGTTGCGAGCCCGCCGGGATCGGCGCGCTGCCTCACGTCTGGATCTGGACGCCTGACGCGTTCGTGCGCGAAGTCGAGGCGCTGATGGAGCGTTTCGATGTCGATCTGTTCGTGATCGGGGCCGGCTCCGGTGGTGTGCGCGCTGCGCGGACTGCTGCGGGACTCGGCGCCAGGGTGGCAATCGCCGAGATGGGCCGCATTGGTGGCACCTGCGTCAATGTCGGCTGCATTCCCAAGAAGCTGTTCGTATATGCAGCCGCGTGCAGCGAGGAGTTCCGGGATGCTCGTGGTTTTGGCTGGAGTGTGGAAAGTCCCGCATTCGACTGGGCGGTGCTGCGTGACGCGGTAAGCCGGGAGGTCCAACGCCTGAACGGCGTCTACCGCAACCTGTTGCAGGCACGCGGGGTCACGATCGTCGAGGACCGGGCACGGTTGCTCGATCCGCATACGGTGATGGCGGGCAATCGCCAGTGGCGTGCGCGCCACGTTCTCGTCGCGACCGGTGCGTGGCCATGGGTGCCGGAGATTCCCGGGCGGGAGCACCTGATCACCTCGAACGAATTCTTTTCGCTCGAGAGGCTGCCACAACGGGTGATCCTGATCGGTGGTGGCTACATCGCGGTCGAGTTCGCCGGCGTGCTGAACGCGCTGGGCGCCGAGACGACGCTGCTCTACCGCGGTCCGCTGTTCCTGCGGCATTTCGACCATGATCTGCGCGCGGTTCTTGCCGAGGAGATGCGCCTGCAGGGAGTCCGACTGGAATTCGATACCGACGTGACACGCGTGGAGCGCCACGGTGATGGCGTGTTGTGTGTCGTGAGTCGCGACGGCAGGCGTTTCGAGGGCGATGTGGTGCTGAGTGCTACCGGTCGCCGTCCGTTGACCCAGGATCTGGGGCTGGAGGAGTGCGGGGTACGGTTGCACGCCGACGGTGCGATCGCGGTCGATTCCCACTACTGCAGTTCGGTGCCCTCGGTGCATGCGCTGGGTGACGTGATCGGCGGTCCCGAACTGACACCGCTGGCGACTGCACAGGCGATGGCGCTGGTGTCGACGCTGTTCGCGGGTGAGGCGCGCAGCGTGAGTCTGGACAACTTGCCGACGGCGATCTTTTCGCGGCCGGAAGTCGCGACAGTGGGGCTCAGCGAGGAGCGCGCACGTGCGAGTCACGGTGCGGTGAAAGTGTTCGAGACACGCTTTCGTCCGCTGCGCAACACGCTGAGCGCCAACCCCGGACGCGTCTATATGAAGCTGGTGGTGGATGCAGACAGCGACCGCGTGCTGGGCGCACACATGGTCGGTCCCGAGGCAGGCGAGATCATCCAGGGGCTTGCGGTTGCGCTGCAGGCTGGAGCAACCAAGCGTGTCTTCGACGCCACGATCGGCATTCACCCCACCGCAGCGGAAGAGTTCGTGACGATGCGCGAACCGGCACGCTAGCCGCGTTTCGCAGACCTCTCAATTGGTCGTGGCGACGCGCTCGCCGAGACGGATCGCATCGAGCAGGATGCGACCCGACTCGGTCAGGAGCGGATCCGGGGTCGCGTGATCGGCCTGCTCCGTGCCGGCGTCCGAATCCGCAACGGTACCCGTATCCACCGATTCCGAACCAGAGTCTCCTGCTGTCGCCGTCATCTGGTCCGCTGATGCCAGCGGTGCAAGCCCCTTGGCGACCCGATGCTGGTTTTCGATCGCGAGTTCTGCCTGCTGGCGCTGTGTGCGTTCCGCCAGGCGTACCGATTCGTTGAGCGAAATGGTCTTGGCCGCCGCGTATTTGCGCTGCAGGTCGATCTCTTCACGCAGTTGCCGCAGATCGGGGTCGGTTTTGGCGCGGCCCTCGTGCCATTCACGCAACGTGGGCAGCAGCGAAGCGAAGGCCTGGTAGCTGCGATGGCGCACCGGATCTATCCGGTCCCACGGCAGTGCGTTATCGAGCGCGCTCTCGCCGACCTCGCTGGTGTCGTAGACCGACGGCAGTTCGATGTCGGGAACCACGCCACGATGCTGCGTGCTGTCGCCCGAGATGCGATAGAACTTCGATTCGGTGAGCTTGAGTTGACCATGATTCAGTGCGCTCAGTGATTGCACGGTACCCTTGCCGAAGGACGGGCTGCCAACGATCAGGCCACGCCCGTAATCCTGGATCGCACCGGCAAAGATCTCCGAGGCCGAGGCGCTCAGACGGTTGATCAGAACCAGCAGCGGACCGGTGTAATAGGCGCCATCCCGGAATTTCTGCTTGCGTTCGACACGCTCGTTGCTGTGACGGATCTGGACCGTGGGCCCGGATTCGATGAATAACCCGGTCAGCGCATGGGCTTCCTGCAGCGAGCCACCGCCGTTGTCGCGCAGATCGATCACGATTCCTTCGACGCCTCGTTGCTGAAGCTCCGCCAGCAGGCGTGCGACGTCGCGTGTGGTACTGCGGTAGTCCGGGTCGCCACGCTGCATTGCGTCGAAGTCGGCATAGAACGCGGGTACGTCGATCACACCGACCCGGTGCACCTTGTCGCCTGCCGGCAGCTCCAGCATGCGACTCTTTGCGGCCTGCTCTTCCAGCTTGACCTGTTCGCGCACGATCGCGATCGTGCGGTGCTCTTCGACAGCACCGGATCCGCGCAGGATCTCCAGTCGCACGGTGGTCCCTTTCTTGCCGCGGATCAGGTCCACGACGTCATCGAGGCGCCAGCCCACGACGTCGGTAAGGTCGCCGGATGTGTTCTGGCCTACGGCGATGATGCGGTCGGATGTCTTCAACTCGCCCTGGCGTGCAGCCGGCCCACCGGGCACCAGGCGCGCCACGCGCGTGTGCTCGTCGTCCTGCTGCAGCACTGCACCGATGCCTTCGAGCGACAGGCGCATGCTCATGTTGAAGTTTTCGGAGCTGCGCGGTGACAGGTAGTTCGTGTGCGGATCGAACAGCGCCGTGAACGAGTTCATGTAGAGCTGGTACACGTCGTCGCTGTTGACCTGCTGCATGCGTCGCAACTGGTCGCGATAGCGCTTCAGCAGCAGTTGTTCGATATCCTCCATTTTCTTGCCCGCAAGCTTCAGACCGAGCACGCTCGACTTGATCTGCTTGCGCCAGATCTCATCGGCTGCGTGCGCATCGGCAGGCCAGTCGAGCGCCTTGCGGTCGATGAGCAGGACCTCGTCAGTCGTGAAATCCAGCGTGCGGATCATCTGCGGCAGATCTGCTATCAACTGTGACAGGCGAGCGCGCAGGCGTTCGTCGTAACGGCTGTAAATGGCGAACCCTGCACCCGGGTCGCCGGCGAGGAGTTGATCGTCGAGTTGGTGGCGCAGACGACGGAATTCCTCGATATCGCTTGCGAGAAAGACGTTACGACCCGGATCGAGGTTGCGCAGGTAACTCTCGAGCAGGTGTTCGGACAATGCGTCGTCGATATTCACGCGCGCGTAGTGGTACCGACCCAGACGTTCGATGATGTCCAGTGTCGTCAGGCTCTGGGTGCGGTTGTAGCTCAGCGGCTGCGGTGCGGAAGTGGCTGCAGCGACCAGGGTCGGCAACAGCACGACGAGCAGGGCAATGAACCGGAGCAGCCTGGGGCAGGAAACGGTGCGCGGGTACTGCATGGCGTAAAGGCGATCGCCCTGTGGCGGTGACTTGAAGTTCATTATTACCCATAATCTCCGCGACTTACACGACCCGACGGCGTCCAGGCGATGTGAATTGTCTACCGGTTGGCACGGCGCAGGTACGGGTTTTGATCGAGTAATGGATCGGCACGGCCTGCGTTCAACATATGGTGCCGGCCGTGTCGGTCGACAATGCTGCGTGTCGGTTGAACGACAGGCGGCTTTCCACTGTGGAGCAAGGTTATACACATGCTGGCTAAATCGAAGCGGTTCGCAGGCGTCATGGGGCCGGTGGTGACCGTGGTCATGGACGGTGTCGGGGCACGTGCCGGGCGGATCGGAAATGCGGTTGCCGATGCGCATACGCCGACACTGGATCGGCTGTTCGCGAGCCATCCGCACATCGAGTTGAAGGCGCACGGTACCGCTGTCGGCATGCCGAGCGACGATGACATGGGCAATTCGGAGGTGGGCCATAACGCCCTTGGCTCGGGTCAGATCTATGCGCAGGGGGCAGCGCTGGTCAACGACGCCATTGCGAACGCCAGCCTGTTTTCCGGTGAGGCCTGGCGCGATGTCGTCGGCAACGTCAGTGCCAACGGTGGAGCGCTGCATTTCATCGGGTTGTTTTCCGACGGCAACGTGCACTCGCACATCGATCATCTGCGCGCATTGATCGTTGCGGCGCGTGCGGCTGGTGTCCGTCGTGTGCGCATACATGCGCTGCTCGACGGACGTGATGTACCGGCAACGTCGGCGCTGGAGTACATCGAATCCTTCGAGGCGTTCCTGGGTGGGCTGCGTGTGGATGGCTTCGATGCGTGTATCGCCAGTGGTGGCGGGCGCATGCATATCACGATGGATCGTTACGAGGCGGACTGGGAAATGGTGGCGCGCGGCTGGGAGACGCATGTGCATGGGAGGGGAAGGCGCTTCTCCAGTGCCGCTGCGGCCGTGGCGGCGTTTCGTGCCGAGCGACCCGGCATCGGTGACCAGGACCTGCCGGCGTTCGTGATCGACGCCAACGGAGAACCGGTCGGGCCGATCAACGATGGCGACTCGGTGGTGTTCTTCAATTTCCGCGGGGATCGGGCCATCGAGATCACGCGCGCGTTCACCGAGGAGAATTTCACGAAATTCGCGCGCGGTCGTACTCCTCGCGTGTGTTATGCCGGCATGCTGCAGTACGACGGTGACTTGCAGATCCCGCGCCGCTTCCTGGTAGCGCCGCCGGCGATCCGCGACACCATGGGTGAGCATCTCAGCACCGCCGGAATCACCCAGTTCGCGATCTCCGAAACGCAGAAATTCGGTCATGTGACGTATTTCTGGAACGGTAACCGCAGCGGGCGCTTCGATGAAAGCCTCGAGCGCTGGCTGGAGATCCCGTCGGATCGTGTGCCGTTCGAGGAGCGTCCATGGATGAAGGCAGCCGAGATCACCGATGCGCTGATCGAAGAATTGAAGACCGGGCGCCACCGGGCGGTGCGTGTCAACTACGCCAACGGCGATATGGTCGGTCATACCGGTCATTACTGGGCGGCGGTGATGGCTGTGGAGGCGGTTGATCTGGCGCTGTCGCGCTTGCTGCCGGTGATCGATGCGCTCGGAGGAGTGGCTCTGGTCACGGCTGATCATGGCAATGCGGATGAAATGTACGAAACCGATCGCAAGACCGGCGCACCGCTCTGCGACGCCGAGGGCAAGGTGCGCCCGAAGACCAGTCATACGCTGAGCCCGGTGCCGCTGGTTCTTTACGACAATGTGACCGGTGGACGCCTCGGGTTCGATATCGGCGCTGCAACCCGGATCGATGCGGTGCCGGGGCTGGCGAACGTTGCAGCCACTGCGGTGGAGCTGCTCGGCTTCGAAGCGCCGGGGGGGTGGCGACCGAGCCTGCTGAGTGTACGCCGCTGAATCCCCACCCCGCCGCGTGAGGACGCCGCATGCGGTGCGATGGCCTCGGTAGGTGTCGTGGCTTGTTGCGAGAGTCGCTGGGCAAGGTTAGGGAACCTCTGCAAAACCTCTGTAAAAACCTGGCTTGCATCCGCCTGGTATGAGACAGTCGAGGCATGAAACAGATGAGCCTTGCCCCCATGAGCGGTTTTGAGTTGAAGACGCGGCGCACGCGAAAGCGTGTGTTCCTGAGTGAGATGCAGCAGGTCGTGCCGTGGGCGGATCTGGTGGCAATCATTGCGCCGTATGCACCCACACCCGGCCCGAAAGGCGGGCGCCCGCCATTTGCAGTGGAAACGATGCTGCGCATCCACTTCCTGCAGCAGTGGTTCGGGTTGTCGGATCCGGCCATGGAAGAGGCGCTCTACGACGTGCCGCTGTACCGCGAGTTTGCTGGTCTGGATGTGGGAGTTGACCGCCTGCCTGATGAGAGCACCATTTTGCGTTTTCGGCATCTGCTCGAAGCGCACGGCTTGAGCACACGCCTCTTCGATCACATCAACACGCTTCTGGCGGAGCGCGGTTTGCTTCTCAAGGCGGGAACAGCTGTCGACGCCACGATCATCGCTGCCCCGTCCTCGACGAAAAACGATACGGGTACGCGCGACTCTGAGATGCACCAGACAAAGAAAGGAAACCAATGGTTCTTCGGCATGAAGGCGCACATTGGGGTGGATGCCGACTCGGGGCTGGTGCACACGGTGGTGACGACATCGGCCAACGCGCACGACGTCACGCAAGCACACGAACTGTTGCACGGTGAAGAAGAGGATGTCTTCGCTGATTCGGGCTACCGAGGCGTTGAAAAGCGCGAGGAGATCAAGGCGAATCGGCCACAGCCGAACTGGCACGTGGCGATGATGCCCGGCAAGCGCCGAGCGCTGGACAAGAATACCCCGCGCGGCAGTCTGGTCGATGCGTTGGAGCGGACCAAGGCGCGTATCCGGGCGAAGGTCGAGCATCCGTTTCGGGTGCTCAAGTGCCAGTTCGGATTCACCAAGGTGCGCTACAAGGGTCTGGCCAAGAACACAGCCAACCTGGCCACCCTCTTTGCGTTGGTCAATTTGTGGCTGGCGCGCAAACGAATTTTGCAGGCTTGCGGGGGATGAGTGTGCCCGCAGCACGGGCAAGAGCCCCGAAACGGGCTGAAAGTAGCTAAAAAACGGGCGGATTTGATGAAAATCAGCTGCCACACTCATTATTTTGTCCAACCTACGCAATATCTCGTAATTCACCGGATGTTGTGCAGAGGTTCCTTAGCCTGCCAGGCTCCTTCTGCCTGGATAGCGATTGAAGAACAACGGGGTGAAAACATGACACACGGGAGCATCGGGCCGCTGCTGGCGGCGGATGAATCATTCAATCACCAGATCGTCGATACCTTCGCGACGGTGTCGCAGAGCGATTACTCGTGGACCGAGAAGGTCTGCGGCATGGCGGCGGCGCGTGATGGTTCGCTGTCGATCGGTTTCGGTTTCGGCAAGTACGCGAACCGCAATATCGTGGATGGCTACGGGGGCGCGAGCCGCGGCGTGCAACAGTGGACCGTGCGCGCCAGCCGGGAACTGGCGAGCGCACCCGAGAGCATCGATGTCGGTCCGTTGCGCTACGAGATCGTCGAGCCACTGAAGACGATCCGTGTGATCCTCGAGCCGAACCACGTGCAGCCGGTGGCGTTCGATCTGTTGCTTGAGGGGGGCGCACCGTGTGTGCTCGAGGAGCGTGAGGACCGCCGCACGCTGACCGGATACCGCCATACCGCGAACCAGGTGCGCTATCACCAGACGGGAACTGCAAGTGGTTGGGTGGAGGTGCAGGGCAAGCGCGTCGAGGTGAGACCCGAGAGCTGGGTGATGACGCGCGATCACAGCTGGGGGATTCGTCCCGATGTCGGCTTGCCGATTCCGGATCTGGTACCGGATCCGGTGGACGGGAGCGGGCAGAAGGTGCTCGCGGTGTGGAATCCACTGTTTTTCCAGCTTCCCGATGGTTCCACGTACGCATTCCATCAGTACTTTCTGGAGTACAGCTCGCCTGGCTTCGCTCATCGCCGCATGCAGGGCGGGTTCGAGTATGCCGACGGTCGGCGCGAGCTGATTGTCGCGATCGAACCGCGACTGCGTTTCAACCCGCTGAACAAACGCCTGCTCGGCGGTGAATTCCACCTGCGCATGGCCGATGGCAGCGAACGCGTGCTGAGTGCCGAGGCGATCTCGGATACCGGCTTCCATCTGGGTGCAGGGCTCTACCATGGATTCGAGGGGCGCCACCATGGGTCGTGGCGCGGCCGGCTCGATGTGGACGGCGAATATTTTGCCGACTGTTCGACGCCGGAAAGTGTTGCGCGCCTGAACCAGTTCCGCGACTGCATCATCCGCGTGCACGACCACAGCACCGGTGCGACCGGATGGGGCAACTGCCAGACTTACGTGAGCGCGGTTCCGTGATGCGGGCAGTACGCTTTGCACGTGCCGTCGTACGGCAGATGATCGACTGATGAAGGTTCAGACCAGCCGCGATCAACAGCGCCAGGATACCTTTGCGCGCGTGTTCGACGCCGCGCTGCAGGAGTTCCATCGGGTCGGTGTCGAGAAGGCACGCGTCAGTGATATCTGCCATACGGCCGGGGTAGCCAAAGGTACGTTCTTCTTTCATTTCGCGACCAAGGACGATGTGTTGCTCGAACGCCAGCGGCGTATCTCGGAAGCGATGGCGTCGCGGATCGAAAGCCAGCTTGCCGAGCTGAACAGCGTGCCGTTGTTCGTCGAGCGGCTGATCACGATCGTGCTCGAAGAGCATATGGCTGTCGGCGATCCGGAACTGGTGCGCCAGATCAATCTGGCGATCGTCCGGCGCGCCGGAGCACCGGCACTCGGTGCCCAGCACACGGCCTTTGGTGGTGCACTCGCGGCGCAGCTCGATCGCCTGCGCCACCAGGGCGTCTTGTGCGAAAGCATCGATGCGGTGGAACTGGCAGACTGCGTGCGGCTCAGCTTCTTCGGCTTTCTCGTCGACACTCAGTTCACATTCGAGAGTGGCCAATCCAGAATGAGGCTGCTTGGGAAATTGCTGGGAGCTGCGCTGGCAGCCCGGGTGTCGGTGACGGACAGTGCTACGGGTTCAAGATAATTTCGTTGACCGGGGTCAGTAACAATAATATCGTTGTCTTCCATGGATGTACTTGTGCGAAGCTGAAACCTGTATAACCACTTCCGACAAGGAGGCGAGCGGGCGATGGATTTCGAGTTTTCCGAAGACGAAAAACAGTTCATCCGTGACGTACGCGAGTTCCTGCGCGAGAACCACGATCCGGACGTGATGGATCTGCATCGTGAGAACCTCGCTCAACTCTCCGACACGCCTGCGCGGCGCGCCTTCATGCAGAAGCTTGCGCGCCGCGGCTGGCTCGGTATCACCTGGCCCAAGGAGTACGGCGGCCAGGATGGCAAGGGATTCTACGAATACCTGCTGAACGAGTTGCTGTCAGGCGTGGGTGCGCCGCAACTCGGCAAGGGTACCGGCGTGGTCGGCAAGACGTTGATCCGCGTCGCGTCCGACAAGCTGAAGCGCGAGTTCCTGCCGAAGATCCTGGCTGCCGAAGTCGAGTTTGCGCTTGGCTACACCGAGCCTTCGGCGGGTTCGGATGCGGCTGCGATGCGGCTCAAGGCCGAGCGCAGCGGTGAAGGCTGGCTGCTGAACGGACAGAAGACATTTACGACGTCTGCGCATTTTGCCGACTGGTACTGGGTGGGTGCACGCACCGATCCCGATGCTCCCAAGCATCACGGTATCAGCCTGTTCATGCTGCCGATGAACCACCCCGGCCTGACGATCCAGGCGATGTACACGATCGGCGGCGAACGCACCAACGCGGTGTTCTTCGACAATGTGTTCGTGCACGACGATTATCGCGTCGGCAATCTCAACAAGGGTTTCCAGTACATTGCCGAGGCGCTCGATATCGAACGTTTCGGCATGTTCACGTTCTCGCCGGTGCGTGGGCGTACCGAAGCGCTGTGCGACTACGTCAGGTCGGAGCAACGTGACGGCAAACCGCTGAAGGACGATCCGGTGATCCGTCAGCGGGTCGCGCAACTCGCCACCGAGTGTGAGGCGGCGCGACTGCTTGGTGTGCGCTTCGTCGACGCAGCGCTGAGCGCAACGCGCACGCCGACTGCGGAAGCCTCGGCGTACAAGCTCTACGCGACCGAGTTCTCGCGCCGCCTCGCGGACGCAACGATGGATATCGTCGGTCCGGGTGGGCAACTCACCCGTGAGAACGCCGATGCACCGATGGAAGGGCGCCCGCCCGGCAGCTATGTGCTGACGCTGCTCGAGACGATCGGCGGCGGCACGTCGGAAATCCAGCGCAACATCATTGCGACACGCAAGCTCGGCCTGCCGAAGAACTTCTGACCCACGAAGCGGGAAAACCCATGAAAATCTATACCACTGCCCCTCTCGAAGATCCGCGCAAGGCGCGCACCCTGTACAAGGAGCTGGAGGACATCGGCTACGACGGTGGCTTTTCCTTCGAAGCCAAACACGATCCGTTTCTTGCGCTGGCGGTTGCCGCCGAGCACACCACCACGCTGCGGTTGGGAACGGCGATCGCGATCGCGTTTGCGCGCAACCCGATGAACCTCGCCAACCTCGGCTACGACATGCAGTCGATCAGCGGCGGGCGGTTCGTTCTCGGGCTTGGCTCCCAGGTGAAGCCGCATATAGAGAAGCGCTTCAGCAGCGCGTGGTCACATCCGGCAGAACGGATGCGCGAGATTGTGCTTGCGATCAAGGCGATCTGGAACTGCTGGGAAGGCAAGGGTCCTCTCGATTTCCGTGGCGAGTTCTATACGCACACGATCATGATCCCGGCGTTCGACCCGGGTCCCAATCCGTACGGACCGCCGCCGGTCTTCACTGGCGGATTTGGTCCGCGCATGACGGCAATCGGTGGCGAGGTTTCCGACGGTTTCATCGCGCACCCGTTCAATACGCGTCGCTCGTTGCTCGAGAATACGTTGCCTGCCTTGCAGAAGGGGCTCGAGCTTTCCGGACGCAAGCGCAGCGACATCGAAGTGATGTGCGCAACCCTGGTGGTCACGGCCGATACCGACGAGGGGCTGGCTGCCTCCAAACTTGCTGCGCGAAAGCAGCTGGCGTTCTACGGTTCGACGCCGGCGTACCTGCCGACGCTGGCCTGTCACGGCTGGCAGGGCGTGCACGAGGAGTTGAACCGCTTGTCGAAGCAGGGACGCTGGGACGAGATGACGAACCTGGTCGGCGACGAAATCCTCGAAGAGATCGCGGTGGTCGGCAAGCGCCACGAGATCGCCGCCAAGCTTCGTGCACGACTCGATGGTATCGCTGACAGCGTGAGCATCACGCACAACCGCTGCCCCGATCCTGGACACTGGGCCGATGTGGTGCGAGACCTGAAGAAATTGCCCTGAACGCCAACGGGAGCGACCGTGATGAATAATGACGAAGAGCAACTGCTACGCCGCGCCTGGATCGATTTCTGTGAGGAACTGAAGCGTGCCGTCGATGTGCCGTTCGGTCCGACGGTTCCGCCGTTCATTCCGGACCGCAGCGCGGGTATCGAGGCGCTCGCGCGCAACATCTCACTGGCGCTGAATTTCCAGCACGATTATGCGGATCCGCGCTTCCCGGAGCTGATCCACTACTTCGATCCGGTGCGCAAGCAGGGTGGGGACAATACCGATGCGGTCTACGTCGGTGCGACCATCAATGGCACCGACACGTACCGGATCAGCGGTGACCGCGGTACGGCGCGCTTCTTCGCCGTGACTGCCGTCCAGAAGGGACAGACACCGTGGGGTGGCAAGGTTGCGCACATCCTGTTCGGCGATGATCTGGACGTTGCTCCCGACGGCAGCTTCGAACTGCTGATCGGTCCCGATCCGCAGCCGGGCAACTGGCTGCGCACCACGCCGGATACCTTCCGCATCACGTTCCGCCAGTTCTTTGCCGACTGGGAGAGCGAACGGCCGATGAAGGCGCGCATCGACCGTCTCACCGGCGACATGTCACCGCCACCGCCGCCCACGCCACAGCAACTGGCGCAGCGCCTGCCGGAGGCGGCGCGCTGGGTCAGGGAATCGCTCGAGTTCTGGGTCTACATGATCAACATGTGGCAGCAGATCCCGAACACCTTCCGTTCGTACAAGCAACTGGCCGACCGTGCGATCGACGCAACACCTGGCGGCGAGCCGATGATCGCGTACTGGGCACTTCCGCCCGATGAGGCGCTGATCGTGCGCGTGCACCCGCCACGCTGTCCGTACTGGGCGGTGGAATTCGGCAACTTCTGGTGGACCTCGATGGACTACCGCTACCGGTTGTCGAACACGAACTGTCATTACGCCGAACTCGAGGACGACGGTGAACTCATCGTCGTGATCTCGCACGACGACCCCGGCGTGCCCAACTGGCTCGACCCTGCGGGTTACAACGAGGGCTACGTCACCTACCGCTGGATGTTGGCCGACACCTGCCCGGAGCCGCAGGCTCTGCAGATCAAGCGTGCGCAGTTGTTCGAGCATCTGCCGCACAACCTCAAGCGCATCACGCCGGAGCAGCGCCGTGAACAGCTTGCTGCACGACGCCGTGGCGTGATCAATCGCTTCGGCAATCTCTGAGGAGGATGCAGTGATGAGCGCAGCACAGGAGAAGGGCTGGACACCACCGGCCAGGCCCGAATGGGTGGCTCGCGTCAACGAGGAAGGGCGGGGCATGGACATCGCCAGTCTCGTACCGCTGCGATCGCGCGAGCTGATCGAGACGGCGATGGCCAACACGGGATTGTCGGATTTCGGTGGTGACGATTGGCGTGAACCCTTCGAGATCCTGGTCGAATCGATGGAGAAGGAGGCGGAACTCAATCTCTTCGGCAGGCTGATGACCCGCAGCGACCTGCTGATCTGGTTGCAGGAGCGGCTGCAGATCGAGGAAGCGTACCGACAGCATCCGGAGATCGAGGACGAAGTCGTGAACGCGCCGGTTTTCATCGTCGGCCAGGCGCGTTCGGGCACCTCGATCCTGTTCGAATTATTGTCGACCGACAGCCGTTTCGGCGTGCCGACAAACTGGGAAATCATGTTTCCGTGCCCGCCGCCGGAAGCAGCCACCTACCGCAACGACCCGCGAATCGCGAAGGCAGACCATCTGTTGACGCAGTGGCACCGGGTTACGCCATCCTTTCTGTCGATGCACGAACTCGGCGCCATGATTCCGAACGAGTGCAAGGTGGCGATGAACTGCACCTTCGTTTCAGACAACCTGACCGGGGTGTTCCAGGTACCGACCTACTACACGTGGCTGCAGCAGGCCGACCTCACCGGTTCCTACGCTTATTACAAGCGCATGCTGAAGCTGTTGCAGTGGAAGAATCCGCGTCGGCACTGGCTGCTGAAATCACCCTCGCATACCGAAAGCCTGCCGGTGCTGTTCAAGGTGTTCCCGGATGCACGCGTGGTGCTGACGCACCGCGACCCGGTCAAGGCGCGCGCCTCGGTGGCCAATCTGCTCGGGACCCTGTACTGGATCCGCAGCGACAAGGCTTTTGATGCGGCTTCGTTCGAACGCCTGATGACCTCGGAGGCGTATGCGTTCAGCCTGAATCGCGTGATCGACCAGGTCGAAGCGGGCGAGATCCCCCGCGCTCAGATCCACGATTTCCTGTTTGCAGAGCTGATGCGTGACGCCCCCGCCGCGCTGGCAGCGCTGTACGGCGAGCTCGGTCTCGATTTTCCGGAGCAGGTGCGGCAGGGAGTGATCGACTACCTGGCGCACAAACCGCAGGGCAAGTTCGGCAAGAACGTCTACACCGTCGGCGACAAGGAGCAGATCGCAAGCGAGCGCGCGTTGTTCGCCCGGTACCAGAAGTTCCACGGGGTGCCGAACGAGGTCTGAGGAGAGCCCCGCGGAGGCGTTTGAGTCCCTTCTTGGTGCAGCGACTGTAGAGACGCCCCGCCGGATGTTGTGGGGTCGTCTCGTGCATCTGATTTGAGAAATGCGCAGCGAAGTGCTGCCAGCAAGGCTGTTCTGCCGAGCCAATTCATTGGCGAGCATTTATGTAGACGGAAACTGGCGATTTCGTCCTTCTGTGCCGCTGCCTTCCTGCGTTAGCCTCAGGTACGTTCAGGTGGAGGCTCGGCGACTGGCGAGCGAATCATAAATATTCAAAGAGGGGCCGCTCATGGCAAGGGCACTGCAGTGCTGTCTGGCGCTATTGCTGTTCTCCGGCGTGGCGCTCCCCATTCCAGTGTTTGCGGCAAATGTGGGCGAGGATCCGGCTGCCCGTCTCGAGCGGAGCTGGGAGGTATTCAACAACGGGTTGCGGGAGGCGCAGCGCAGCCTGATCGATCCGCAATACGTTCCTCCACCACCAACGCCCCGCAATCTGGCAGAAGGCTATCGTTACCTGCTCGGTCACCTCGAGCGCATGATCCAGCTGGAAATGCGGCAGCACCCGCGTTATCCGGAGTTCCACCGTTCGATGGACATGCTGCGCAAGTGGACGGCGGAGAACCCCGACACGATGTACCTGAAGGCACGCATCGACGACAGTGGGTTTTACCGGATTACCGGTCGTGCGGCGGATACGAGCGCGTGGCGCGATTCTGCTGCTACCGTGGAAGGCCCGAAGGCGCCGCGTGTCGTGATCTTCCAGACCATCACGGGAGTGCCTGGTGCAACGGGCGCGCTCGACGAAATGAAGCAGTGTGTCGACACGACCCTGGATTTCGTCAGTAGCCTGCAGATGCAGGTCGAAACAGAGGGGCGTTTCGAGATTCTGATCGGGCCAGAACGTCCACAGGGTTTTACGGGAAACTTCCTCGTCTCACGCAAGCATATGCAATGCCCCGGTACAGGTGTCGAGGCGTTGCGCACGGCGAACTGGGTGGCTGTGCGTGAAGTGTTCTCGGACTGGGTCAACGAAGAGCCGCTGGAACTCGATATCGTGCGTCTGGATGCCATCGGTGAGAGCCGTCCACCACTCACCGTCGATGAGATGGCCGAAAAGCTCGAACGGATTGGCACGGAATTGCCGAACCAGATCCGGTTCTGGAGTCGGTTGCAGGAGTTCGCACTGGAGTTGCGCAGTGATGTGAACGGAGACGGTCGACGTGCAATGCCGGTAAATGGCCTGAATCCTGTCGAACCACCTTTCACTGCAGGAGGTGTGGCGGGGGCGCAACAACTCTATGCCGGTGGCAAGTTCGAGCTGGCGCCGGATGAAGCATTGGTCATCCGGGTGGAAACACCCGTCGAGCCTCACTATCTGGGCTTCCAGTTGAGCAACCTCTGGTTTGAAGGCCCGGACCAGCAGAATTATGTGGCGAGCCTGACCGGAGGACAGTTGCCGAAAGCAAGCGATGGCGCACGCTGGTTCGTCGTGGCACACGAGGATCCCGGAGTGCAGGGATGGGTTGCGACAACCGGGTTGCCGGAAGGCAGCGATGCTTTCCGTTTTGTTTTCCGGGAAACGCCGGATGCGGACCAGTTGCCGAAGATCCGGACATCTCTCGTGAAATTCAAGGATATTGCGACTGTACTGCCAGCAGACACGCCGCGGGTTTCAGCGGAAATGCGCCGCCAGGAAATTGCGCTGCGTCAGGCGCATATCAAGAAGCGGTGGCGTGATTACTGACGTTGAGCAACGAATAAATTGTGAAAGCTGGCTGCAAGGAGACAAATCATGCAGAACATAATGGTGCATCGTCGTGCGCTCTATGGCGCAATAATGATTGGTATTTCCATTCTGGCAGCCGACATATCGATCGCGCAGCAAGGGATCGAGGAGGTCGTCGTGACTGCGCGCAAGCGCGAGGAAAATGTTCAGGATGTGCCAATGGCAATTGCTGCTTTTTCAGCCGAACAACTTGCCAGAAATCAGGTCAGTGATATTACTGATCTGCAGAAGATGACGCCAAACATCACGATCAACGAAACGAGCGGTCTGCTTACGGGTGCGATCCAGATCTTCGTTCGTGGCATAGGCAACGATCCTGGATTCGATCAAGGTGTAGGAATTTATGTCGATGACGTATACCTGAACCATACAGGTGGTGCAGTGCTTGATGTCTACGATATTGAACGCATAGAAGTGCTCAAGGGGCCGCAAGGACAGCTATACGGCCGAAACACCATTGGCGGTGCGATCAAGTACATCAGTCGTGAACCCGGCGATGCGCTTGAGGCCGGTCTTGAAGGGCAGGTGGGCAGCGATAATCTGGTACGGCTGAAAGGCAATATCTCCGGGCCCTTGATGCCAGGTCAACTTTTCGGTGGCTTCGCTTTTGCAACGAAACACCGTGATGGTTATCAACGGAACATCTATGACGGCAGCAGATGGGCCGACGCAGATGTGCAGTCCTTTCGCGGGACTTTGGTGTGGAGTGCCGCTGAAGCCTTGAGGGTGAGGGTGGTTGCTGATCACAGTCGCGACGATTCCAGACCGGGTATACCTGGTCGTCTGGCAGTGAACGCGGTACCCGTCCAGACGATCTCCGCCCGACTGATAGGTGCGAACGGAATCTACGGACCGGGAACGGCAATCCTCGACGAAGCAAGTGACTTGTCGCTGCCAAGCAATGTGGACAAAGTGCGGACGGCACATGTTCACCCTGGCTTCAAAGCAGTGGAGATAGAGACCTCATCAATTGCCGGTACGATTACTTGGGATCTGGCCGAGTCCCTAGTGCTTAAGTCGGTTACAGCTTATCGAGAAGTAAAAAACCCCAGGGCGTTTGATTACGACGGAAGCATACAACGTTTTATAGATAGCAATTCATATATCAAAAACAAGGATTTCAGTCAGGAATTACAATTGAATTTTTCGAGTGAAACCGTTCAGGCGGTGATTGGCGCCTATTATCTCGATGGACAATACAGCATTACCGAGCCTGGTACTACGCTTCAAACTACACGGCTCCGCTTCTTTTCTGACCATCTAAAGACCACGTGGCGTGATACCCGTGATCTGAACTCGATCTCGCTGTATGCAACGACCGAATGGGAGTTCGCGGCGGGTTGGCAGCTATCACTTGGGGGGCGTTATACCAGGGACAAGAAGGAGATTGATATTCGTGGCACTGTCAACGAGACCTTGTATCCGTTTGCAATTACGCGGGTTGGCAGTGCTTTCGATATTTTTGGCATCCGGGCAGGGCAGGAAGCCTATGTGGAATCCCGACCTGGGTTTTTCGGATGGCAGGTGAACACGTCTGCACAGACACTGATCAATGGTGGTGTAGTAACGAGCCCCGTGCTTGGTAGTCCTCGGATATCCCGGGTGGTCACAGTCAGCTATGACGAATATCTGATTGCCGATGATTCCTGGAGCGAGTTTTCTCCAAGCATAAAGCTCACTCGGTTTTTGAATGACGATCTGATGATCTATGGCGGATATTCATCAGGTTTCAAGGCCGGAGGCTTTGCAACCAGTGGCAACATTGTCGCCTCCTATGAGCCGGAGACCGTTGATAATTACAGCGTTGGTCTGAAAAGCACGCTTCTTGAAGGTACGCTGCGCTTGAATGCTGAATTTTTCTACAACGACTATCAGGACAAGCAGCTATCCACCATCGAAATCACACCTGATGGACAGTTGCGCAGCACCTCAGCGAACGTCGGCAAGGTGAAGTCTTCAGGGGGGGAGGTAGAAATCATTTGGGTCACTCCCATGGAAGGTCTTATGGCCAGCCTGAACGTGGGTTACCTCGATTCGAAGATCGAAAAATACCTGCAGGCAGTTGCTGGTCAAGGCGTCATTGATGTGTCCGATAATCGGGCGCTCGGTTTCGCACCAAGGTGGACAGCGCAGGCCCGCCTTGCGTATGACTTTGACCTCGCAGACCGGGGGTCCGTGCTGGTGGCGGTCGATGTTGCATACCGCGATCAGATATTTACCGACTCCCCGGTTGATACGACGAACGCATTCCGTATGAATGCACTTTCGGATTCTCTAACGACGTGGAATGCGCAGATGGCATTTACGTCGAGAGATGCGAAATGGCGTGTCGCCCTGGAGGGGAAGAATCTGAGCGATGAGCGTGAGCAAGTGAATACCTTCGTGGTTTCGAACTTCATGACGGCTGGGTATCTACGAGGAAGAACCTGGGCCCTGTCATTAGGGTATAAGTATTGAGAACCTTGAATATGGCGGTTGCAACGGATGTTGATTCCGAGAGACACCCTGCGAGGCTTGCATTAGGGATCGGTTTTGTTGCCCAGAACACGACGGTGGCGCTCACCTTCGGACTCTACGGCGTCTTTGTGCAGTTTTTTGCCGAGTCCTTTCAGCTTGACCGCACCATGGCGTCGATGGGGCTCCCGATCGTGATCCTGACAATGGGGTTGACGAATCCCTGGATGGGGTGGCTAATCGGTCGTTTCTCGATTCGTCGTTTAATGCTTGCAGGCACCTGGGTGATGAGTGCAGGTTTTGGTTTGGCAGCGTTTGCACCGTCGGCGAGATTGGTGTTGGCGTCGTTCATTCCAATTGGACTCGGGTACGCCATGCTTGGCACTCTGCCGGCGACGGCCCTGGTTGCCAACTGGTACGAACGGACACGTGGTCGAGCCATCGGCTTCGTAAACATCCCATTGGGGGGCGTATTGATGCCGCCGCTTGCAACCGCATTATTCATTACGTTCGGCTGGCGTGCGACCTTTGGTGCCTTTTCCTTACTGCTGCTCGCACTGGTGCCGCTGCTGAGCCGGGTTCGCGATCGACCGGAAGAAGTTGGATCCAGGGTTCGGCACGAGCCCGTTGTGACAGGTTCTGGTCCGAGTGGAACGGGAGGTGGAAGCGTGCTCCGAAGCCCGTTCTTCTGGATGGCAACACTGGCGGCTGGCATGATTCTGGCGTCGGGGTCTGCACGCACGGTACATGTCGTGCCTTATGCAACAAGCATGGGTATTGATGCGACACGCGCTGCATTGCTGATGTCACTGTCTGCGTCTGCGGCGATACCCGGTGCAATTCTGTTTGGGGTCATGAGTGATCGTTACGGTGGTAGCGCTGCACTTGCACTGAATGGTGTAGTACAAGTCTTTGGCTGGATGTTGCTATTGGTGGCTGGACCGCGCTTCCTTCCGCTGACATGCGCAATCGCCCTGCTGGGAGCTTGCAGTGGAGGGGTTTACGTGGCGTTATCAACAGTTTTCAGTGTTCGTTACGGCACAAAAATGCTGGGCGCGACGCTTGGATATGCATCGGCATTGAAGTTGCCATTCACGTTTTCAGCGCCGATCGTGATCGCTTGGCTGTTCGATATGCGTGGGGATTACCGTTTTGCATTCAGTGGTGTCCTGATTCTTGTTGCTGGCTGTGCAGCGACATTTTCGGTTCTCGCGATACTGCAGCGACGCGAGCAGAAGAAATTGGGTAGTTCCCTGATCGGTAAGGAGTCGACATGATCCTGGATTTGTTCCGTCTGGACGACAAGGTTGCAGTGGTTACTGGAGCTGGTCGTGGCATTGGCGCTGCGACGGCAAAGGCACTTGCGGAAGCAGGGGCTGCCGTGGCATGCGTGGCCAGAACACGTGAGCAGGTCGAGGCGACTGCGCATGGAATCGTCGCTGCCGGAGGCCGGGCGATCGCCATCTGTGCGGATGTGACCCGTGAAGACGATGTGCATCGAATCGTGAATGACACCAATGCACGGCTCGGCAAACTGGATATCCTCGTCAATAACGCGGGTGGTACCGGTCACGGGCCCACGGATCGTATCACCGAGGAGCAGGTCATCGGTGCCGTGAAGCTCAATTTCCTGGCGCCGATTCTGCTGACACGCACGGCAGTGCCTTTGATGCGGGACAGGGGTGGCGCCGTGATCAATATATCTTCCGGCTATGCGCGCGTCGCGCACGTTGGTTCCATTCCATACGGAGGAGCCAAGGCGGCGCTCGAGCAGGCGACACGCATGATGGCGATGGAGTACGCGCCCTCGGTGCGCGTCAATGCGATTCGTGTGGGCGCAATCCAGACGGAGAACATGAAACAGAATCTGCTGGCGGCTCTCCCAGGAGTCGGGGCTGCGCTTGCGGCATGGACGCCGGTTGGCAGGCTTGGCGTGCCGGATGATATCGCCGCAGCCGTGTTGTATCTGGCCGCACCCGCATCGAGCTATATGACTGGCAAGATACTTGACGTGGATGGGGGCCTGGTGACCGAGCGCTCGGCCATGGAGATCATCGCCACGGCCGAGCGTCTGCGGTCCGGGGCACGAGAGGTGGAGGAACGGTCATGAGCAACTCACAACGTGCTGACCGGCAGGCTGCTGGTGATTTCGCTGGAAAGTATGGGCCGTGGGCCCTCATTACGGGAGCTGCGCAGGGTCTGGGTGCAGCCTTTGCCGATGCCGTTGCAAGTCGTGGGCTGAATGTGGTGCTGCTCGACGTGCAGCGTGATCGTGTCGAAGAGCAGGCACGAGCGGTACAACGGGATCATGGTGTTGTAACGCGGGCGGTGGTTGTGGATCTTTCGAAGCGCGATTTCATGCAGTCGCTCCGCGCACAAACAGCGCAACTCGAGATCGGTCTGCTGATCTGCAATGCGGGAATCGGTCGTTCAGGTCTGTTTCTGCAGCAGGATATCGGCTTGATGCTGCAGGAAATCGACGTGAATTGCGCCGCACCGCTGATGCTTGCGCATGGTTTTGGCAGCGATATGGCTGCGCGTGGGCGTGGCGGAATCGTGTTTGTCTCTTCGGGTTCGGGCCTGCAAGGGTCGCCGATATTCGCTTCGTACGCGGCGAGCAAGGCGTACGATCTGGTGCTCGGAGAGGCGCTGTGGTACGAACTGCGTCAGCATGGCGTTGACGTGCTTTCCTTCATTCCAGGGCCCACCAATACGCCGGGGCTGCGCTCCACGCATCCGGAGCTTCGCGAAGGTGTGAGCACGGCACGGATAAAGCTTCCTGCACCCACGGCCGAAGCGGCTTTGCGTGCACTCGGGCGTGGGCCGGTGGCGGCGCGTGATGTCATGCTGGGGCGACGTTTGGTGCGGCGGCGCAAGGCGGTGGAAAAAATGGGTGAGCAGTTCCTCCCGCAGCAAGCTTGATGGATTCAACTGCGACAGGATGTGTCTGGGGAACCCGTTGTGGCTGGGTGCTCGGATATCTGCTCTCTGAACTGGCGTGGCGTCAGGCCAGACCAGTTGCGAAATGAGCGGATAAAGGAGCTGGGCTCATTGAATCCGAGAGTTTCGGCAATTTGGTGAACCTTGAGATGGCCTTCACGCAGATGACGGTACGCCATGTCACGGCGGATCTGGTCCTTGATCTTCTGATAACTGGTGCCCTCTTGCTGAAGACGGCGACGCAGGTTCGATGAGGACATGTGTACCTGGTTTGCGATCATATCCAGGGTCGGAGCTCGGTCAGGCATGTCGCGGGTTAGCAGCGATTTGATGGCGGTACTGATATTTAGGCGCTGATTGTCTTGGAGAATCAGGTTGTAGACAGCATTTTCGAGGAAAGCATCGACCGAACGCGGTGTGTGCACGATACGATGTTCAAGATAGCTTGCTGGAATGCAGATTGCAGATTCTTCCGCGTTGAAGGCTATGGGCACCTGGAATAGATGTTCAAGTCGGCTCTGTACGTTAGCAGGTAATGCAGAAGAGGAAAGCTGCGCTGCAAGTACCTGTGGGTTGCGACCAATCATCCAGCCGATCAGTGTGTACCAAATACGCAAGCCTGAAGCCTTTGCAACGGCTACAGACGATTCTGCACCATCGTGTGTGGTTGGCGTCTCTGGCTGAAGCAGGTGTGCATTCATCGCTACATCAACATGATAGCCAACCCAGAATCGATCCCCATCAGAACGATATTTCACGCTATAGCCGGTAAGCGGTTGCAGCAGATGATCGTACTGAGTGGCGCATGCGAGTGCCGAGCCGAGGTCGTTACAGCAGACCATGACGTGGCAGCGGAATCGAAATGCATCGGTGCCTATGCCTGCTCCCCACACGACACCCGGGTGGCGTTGCTGCAGGGTGTTTGCTGCCTGCTGATAGAGCGTGGCGTAGTCATATGTTGGTAGCGGTGTGTCAGGATGCATTGAACTGATTGCGGTGGCATTGAGTCGAGCGCTCGCGGCGACCGGAGCCGGATCCAGACCGAGTTGCTCCAGATACCGCAGGATCTGCTGGAATTGTTGCGCCGGAGTGTTGGAGGTTGTCATGGTGGCGATTGTAGTCGTGTAAACCAGAATTCACTGCAGCGGCTGTCGCAAAGCCGTTGCGAAGCGTGCGCAACGCCTTCGCCACGTGCCGCCTGCATCGACGATCGGAAGCTTTTGCGACAGCCTCTGCAGCCGCTCAGCGTCGCAGTTTTGCCACGATGGGCGCGAGCGCAGTCAGTGTCGCGATCAACGTGATCGGAGGCATGTGGCCAGGCCATTTGGCCGGAGTGAACCAGCCGCTCCAGCCTTGCAGTGCGCAGTGCAGGGCAGTCAGTGCGAGTGCCCAGTAACCCGCACGCAGCCAGCGCAGCCAGCGCTCTTCGCCGATGCTTGCACGGACTCCCGGAATGCTCGCCACACCCGGGAAGACGAGTACGATCACTGCAATGACCCCGGCCAGCAGCGAAGCCTCGATTGTCACCGTGAGGTGTTGGCCTGCGTAGAACTTGCTGTAGTAGGCAGGATTCTGGATCGGCGGCGTCATCAAGATGTGGGCAATGGCGAGCAGCAGACCGAGTACCCCGCATTCGCTCGCAAGCTGCTTGCTGCGGCTCAGGTACGCGAGTGCGAGCAGAGTGATTGCTGTCCAGCTGATTGCCTTGTTGCTTACGTACAACGGCAACTGCGACCAGGGAACGCCGCCAAACACGTTGTACCGAACCGAGGCGTAAACGAAAGTGGCCGCCAGCACGATCAGCAGCGTGCGCCTCGCTGGACTCAGACCTCGATCGGATTCGCTCATGGTGCCACTCACTTCGCCAGCGGATGCGGTCGGATCTGGAACTTGACTACCTTCGATTGCGCAGCAAGCCCGCCCTCGGTGTGCTTCTGCGGAACGGACGCGTAGTTCGACCACACGGCACGGCCTTTCCAGCCTGCCTCGGGGTCGTCGATGCGACCGTCCAGGCCACGTGAATAGAAGCCCATCGGGTACGGTACGCGCAACACCGTGATCTTCCCGCTGTGCGGGTCCACCGCAAGCAGTGAATCCGAGTTCGTGCCCGGGATGATCGGTACGTCCTTGCCCAGGCCGAGCGTGTCGTATTGATCGACCCACGACAGGTAGTGATGGTCTGCGCTCACGTCGGTATTCGCAATCTTCGGCCCGGGTGCGTCGTAGAAGGTCCATCCCTCGGGGCAGTGCTGTCCCGTCGCGGTCGCACCGCGCAGCGTCTTGCACTGGCGGCGATCGAAACGTCCTATCTTCGTGGCAAAACCGACCCACGCCACGCCTTCGCTGTCCACCTCGACACCGCGTGGGCTGAACGCGAGCGCCTTGCCATCGACGACGGGCGCCTCGTAGTACTCGACCCGGCAGCTTCGTGGCGGGTCATTGCCACGCTCCATGCGCACGATTCCGCTCGGAATGGGTGCCTGCTCGTCGGCTCCGTAGCTCTGCAGCGCGTACCACACGCTGGCGTCTGTCTGGTCCACGCCCAGGCCGTAGAGGAATCCGGAGATACGCTGGTCCTGCGACGGATCGGCAGGCTTCTGCGGGCCGGAATACGGTTTGCCGTAATCCGGTTCCGCCCAGTTGTCCATGCGTCCGTTGTCGTTGGTGTCGAGTATCAGCGGACACCACCCGGTGGCGGCAGCGACGTCGCCGGTACGATCGTAGAGGCGCGTGTCCAGCCACGCCGCGACCTTGATGTCGCCGGTCAGGTACAGCGTGTCGTCCTTGTCGAACTGCAGGTGGTGAGTGCCGGAGCAGGTTTCGATCGTCTTCATGCCACCGGTTGCCGGATCGTACATCACGAGTTGACGCGGTGTTCCGGCCGGATACGGAAGCGGGAACAGCTTTGCGTAGGGATTTGCAGGATCGGTGCAGAAGCCGGGGTTCTTCGCGGGCTGGCGGAACGCAGCCGTCATCCACACGCGGCCCTTGCTGTCGAGCATCGGGTTGTGCGGACTCGGCTGGATGTCGAGATCACGGGTGGGCACCATCATTTCGCCGACCGTATTGTCTGCCGGATCGAACCACACCATCTTGTCCGAGATGTCACCGGCGCAGCATTTGCGTTCCGACACCCCGTACACGCGGCCGTTGGCGTTTACCTGCGGGTGGAAGCGTGCGGTGCTGCTCACGTCGTGCGTCATGGCGCCTGCGCCCCAGTCCCACAACGTGAGCACCAGATTGCGTTCGACGCCGCTCGGGCGCGGCGGTGTCGGCGGCAGGGCTCCGTTGGCAATACGGTCGCTCCACGCGGCGAGCTCGGTGATCGCGCGCGGGCCCATACGGCTCGCCTCGGCAGTCATCCACCCGCCCAGCACGCCGAGTGTCAGGCGGTGTCGCCAGGCTTCCTGCGAGTTCGCAAAGCTGCCGAGCGAGGCGGGGAGTTCGCGTGTTGCCTGCGTTCCGAGCTGATGGCAGAGCCGGCAACGTTCGGTAAGCACGTGGATCCAGTGCTGCTGGTTGGGCATCGCTTCGGCAATGCCGTTGCCACTCTCGCCAGTGCCGGGAAATTCGTCTTCCTTCGGCGATTGAAACAGCGAAAGCCAGTAGTTGGCGGGAAAATACTGTGCCGCTTCGTGTGGACCGGGTGCCGGTACAGCTTGCAGCTCGTGATGCGTGCCCGGGTGACTCACCAGCGGTTCGGAGTCCACGAGGCCGTAACCACGCACCCACAAGCGGTAGCTGGCGGAAGGCAGGTCCGGGACGAGGTAGCGCCCTTCGTCGTCGGTGACCACGATCCGCGTCATGCGTGTCGGCAGATCGGTGGTTTCGGCAATCACCCAGACGCCTGCCTCCGGCCCCGTGGGGCCACGAACCACTCCACCGATATCGTCGCTGTCGATGGCGACATCGCGGGGTGTTGCGGTCCAGCCGGTAGCGGCAAACAGAACGGCAAATCCCAGCAGCGCGGATCTGACAAGCAGCACTGAATCCTCCCTGGCACAGGGCCTTCACGTCGGCGAGCGCGACGCGATGTTCGTAATTAGTTAGGCGCTTAACTTAAGGCGCCGCAGAAATGCTGTCAACGCTACGCTCGCAGCGCTACCATGCACGTCGCCGAACGCTGGTATCAGATACAACAAGCATATGACTGCCGTGATGGTTCGACCGGGCCGAACAGTACCGCGATCGAAAGCGCGCGCTGACTCTGCGCAAGCGCGCAGACCAGGCCGGCCGGCACGCATTTCGCGCGAAGCGATCGTGCGTACGGCGCTGGAAATCCTGGCGCACACTCCTGTCGAGGTGTTCACGCTGAAGATGCTGAGCGATCGTCTGGGGACTGCGACGACCGCGATCTACAAGTATTTCGATGGACGCGAGGCAGTGTTGACGGCGGTGGCCGATGAGGTGTGCAGGCGATTTCGCCAACCGAGGCCCGCCGTGCGGTGGCAGCAGACGCTGCTGGCGTGGTTGTGGGCACTGTCACGGCACGCGCAACGTTATCCGGTCATGCCGTGGATCATCGGGCTGAACGGCAAGTCGCCGCCGGAGTGGGTGCGCATGACTGCTCCGGTCGCGCTGTTGCTGCGTAACGACGTGGGACTGCGTGGTCGTGCGTTGGCGACGGCCTGCCACCTGGTCACGTCGGTTTCGGTCAGTCTGATGCGCATGTTGCAGGCAGCGCCGGAATTCCTGCGTCGCGAATCGCTCCCTGATCTGACGGCCATGCCGTTGCAGGAAGATCAACGCATTGCGTTGAACGAGGTGCAGAGCATGCTGCCCTCACTGAAAAGAAAGGAGATCCTCGAAACCGCTTTTGCCGGAGTCGTTGGTGGCATCGAGGCGTTGAGTCAGACAAAATACCCGAGCGCGCAAGTCAATTAAATAGTTGACCTTAGTAGTTGGGTATTGGATACTGCGGCCACGTTCACTGCTCCCCCGACGAGGCAGAATCAAGGTGCAACTCACTACCCGTGGTCGTTATGCCGTTACGGCCGTGCTCGACCTCGCGCTGCACGCGGAGAGCGGTACGATGCGGCTTGCCGACATTGCCGAGCGCCAGGGCATCTCGCTGTCGTATCTGGAACAGCTGTTCGCACGTTTGCGTCGCGAGGGGCTGGTCGCCAGTGTACGCGGCCCGGGTGGCGGGTACCGATTGGCCCAACCGCAGGATCAGCTCAGCATAGGGCGGATCATCGATGCGGTGAACGAACGTCTCGACGTCACGCGCTGCGGCGGCAAGGCCGACTGCCAGCAGGGCGATACCTGCCTGACGCACCATCTGTGGAGCGAGTTGAGCGAAAACCTGCAGGAGTTCCTGCACGGCATCACGATTGCGGATCTGCTGCGCCGGCATCAGAGCGCCGACGGTGACGCGGGTACCGGAGAGGTGGTTTCATGACTGAACAGATCGAATCACTGCTGAAGCAGGATTATGCGGCAGGTTTCGTCACCAAGATCGAATCCGAGACGCTGCCGCCCGGACTCAGTGAAGACGTGGTGCGGCTGATTTCGGCGAAGAAGGACGAACCCGAGTGGGCCACCGAGTGGCGTCTGGAGGCGTACCGCGGCTGGCGGTCGATGGTGGAGCCGACCTGGGCGCACGTGCACTTCCCGCCGGTGGATTTCGACGGTGTGTCGTACTACTCGGCGCCGAAATCGATGGCCGATCGTCCAAAGAGTCTCGACGAGGTCGACCCCGAGCTGTTGCGCACCTACGAGAAACTCGGTATCCCGCTGCATGAGCGTGCCAAGCTCGCCGGTGTCGCTGTGGATGTGGTGTTCGACTCGGTGTCGGTGGTGACCACGTTCAGGGAGAAACTGAGCGAGGCCGGCGTCATCTTCTGCTCGATGTCCGAAGCCATACGCACGTATCCGGAACTGGTACGCAAGTATCTCGGTTCGGTGGTTCCCCGCCGCGACAACTTCTACGCTGCGCTCAATTCGGCGGTTTTCAGTGACGGCTCCTTTGTCTATATCCCGCCGGGTGTGCGCTGTCCGATGGAGTTGTCGACGTATTTCCGCATCAACGAGGAAAAGACCGGGCAGTTCGAACGCACGCTGATCATCGCCGACGAGGGCAGTCACGTCAGCTATCTCGAGGGCTGTACGGCACCGATGCGTGACGAGAACCAGCTGCACGCCGCAGTGGTCGAGCTCGTGGCGCTGAAGGGTGCGCGCATCAAGTATTCGACGGTGCAGAACTGGTACCCCGGCGACCATGAAGGCAGGGGCGGCATCTATAACTTCGTCACCAAGCGTGGTATGTGTCACGATCACGCGTCGATCTCGTGGACGCAGGTCGAGACGGGTTCGGCGATCACCTGGAAGTACCCTTCGGTGGTGCTGCGTGGTGATCACTCGGTCGGCGAGTTCTACTCGGTCGCACTGACCAACAACCTCCAGCAGGCCGACACCGGCACCAAGATGATCCATCTTGGAAAGAACACGCGTTCGACGATCATCTCGAAGGGAATCTCGGCCGGGCGCTCGAGCAACGCCTACCGTGGGCTGGTGCGCATCAGTCCACGCGCCGAAGGTGCGCGCAATTACACGCAGTGCGATTCGCTGCTGATCGGTGACCGCTGCGGTGCGCATACCTTCCCGTACATCGAGAGCCGCAATGCGTCGGCCGTCGTCGAACACGAAGCGACCACCTCCAAGGTCAGCGATGACCAGTTGTTCCTGTGTCGGCAGCGAGGGCTGGATGCGGAGAAGGCGGTGTCGATGATCGTGAACGGCTTCTGTCGCGAGGTGTTCAGGGAGCTGCCGATGGAGTTCGCGGTGGAGGCAGGCAAGCTGCTCGAGGTGAGTCTCGAGGGGTCGGTAGGTTGAGAGGCACTTCCGGGTCGCGGCCCGGATCACAGGGGAATTTCAGGATCTGAACATGTTGAGCATTTCCAACCTGAACGCACGCATCGACGACAAGCCGATTCTGCGTGGCATCGATCTGGAGGTGAAGCCGGGTGAGGTGCACGCGATCATGGGGCCGAACGGCTCCGGCAAGAGCACGCTCGGCTATGTGCTGTCGGGACGCGAGGGTTACGAAGTCACGGCAGGCAGCGTGGCGTTCGATGGCCACGACCTGCTTGCGATGGCAACCGAGGAGCGGGCGCGTGCCGGTTTGTTCCTGGCGTTCCAGTATCCGGTCGAAATCCCCGGTGTCAGCAACATGGAGTTCATGAAGGCCGCGGTGGACGCGGTGCGTGCTCATCGCGGCGTCGAGGCGCTGGATGCGGTGCGATTCATGCGGCTGGCGCGCGAGAAGTGCGAGGCGGTCGGGTTGAAGACGGATTTCCTGAAGCGTGGCGTCAACGAGGGATTCTCGGGAGGCGAAAAGAAGCGCAACGAGGTGCTGCAGATGATGCTGCTCGAGCCTCGGCTTGCGATCCTCGACGAAACCGATTCCGGTCTGGATATCGACGCACTGCAGGTGGTCGCTGCCGGAGTGAACAGCCTGCGTGCGCCGGATCGCTCGTTCGTGATAGTCACCCACTACCAGCGCCTGCTCGATTACATCGTGCCGGATTTCGTGCACGTGCTTGCGCAAGGACGCATCGTCAGGTCGGGTGGGCGTGAACTCGCGCTCGAGCTCGAGGAAAAGGGTTACGCGTGGATCGACAAAGAGGCCGGCTAGATGGGTGCATTCGATCGCAATCTTGCAGCACGTCTGTACGCGGGCGAGTCGGCACCCACGTGGATCGAGGCGCTGCGTGAGACAGCGCGTTCGGCCTGGGTGACCGCACCCTGGCCGACCCGCAAGACCGAGGCGTGGAAATACACCGCGCTCGATGCACTTGGAGAGCGCGACTACCTGCGCCGTGCCACGGCAGCAGTTCCGCAGCTCGACGCCACGGCGCTGATCCCGGCACTCGAAGCCGACCGGATCGTGTTCGTGAATGGCGTTTACCAGCCGACACTGTCCAGCATCACGGCGCAGGCCGGCGTGCGCGTGGTGAACTTCCGCAGCGCGAATTCCGGCGACCGGGCGACGATCGACCAGGCGTTGGGGCGTCTCAGTGCCGAAGGCGACAGTCCGTTTGCTGTGCTGAACGGTTGCTGGCTGGACGATGGCGTGCTGCTGCACCTCGATGCCGGTGTGCGTGCCAAGCGTGCCGTGCACGTGGTGCACGTGGGAGCGCCGCAGCCGCAGCCATTTGCACACGCGCAGCGCCTGCTCGCGGTGCTTGGACGCGGTGCGGACGTGGATCTGGTCGAGCAGTTCGTCGACCTGCCGGATGCCGGAGAGTCGCTGGTGACCGGGCTCACCGAACTGCGCGTCGGCGAGGGCGCCCGTATCGGACACTATCGCCTGCATGCCGAGGACGAGCGTGCGATCCATATCGGTGCCGTGCATGTGGAACTTGCACGCGATGCGCGTTGCGAGGGTTTGCTGTTCGCGCTCGGGAGTACGCTGAAGCGCATCGACCTGCGTCTGCACCACCGGGGACGGGGCGCTTCGTGCCGGCTCGACGGCATCTATCTGGCACGGCACCACGAGCACGTCGACCTGCACACCGCGATCGAGCATGAGGTCGCGCACGCGGACACCACGCAGGTCTATCGGGGCATCATCGACGATGCCGCGCGCGCGGTGTTCAATGGCCGTATCCATATTCATCCGCAGGCGCAGAAGAGCAACGCCGACCTCAGCAACCGCAACCTGCTGCTCAGCAACGAGGCTGAGGTCGATACCAAGCCGGAGCTGGAAATCTACGCCGACGATGTGCGTTGCTCGCACGGTGCGACGGTGAGCCGGATCGAAGAGAAGAGCCTCTACTACCTGCTGACGCGCGGGATCGGACGGCGCGAAGCCGAGGTGCTGCTCGGCTACGGTTTCGTCAACGAACTGGTATCACGCGTCGGCAACGACGCGCTTGCTGCTGCGCTGCGCGATGTGGTGCGTGACTGGCTCGGACGCCCGGGCGGTGGTGCGCTGTCATGAGCGCGACCGGGTTCGACGTCGAGCGCGTGCGAGCCGAATTCCCGCTGCTCGCCCAGGAGGTGAACGGTAAGGCACTGGTCTATCTCGACAACGCGGCGACGACACAGAAACCGGCCTGCGTGATCGATGCAGTCGCAGACTACTACCGCACGATCAATTCGAACGTGCACCGGGGTGCGCATACTCTGAGCGATCGTGCGACCAGCGCGTTCGAGGATGCGCGTGATGCGGTGGCTGGCTTCATCAACGCACCGGCGCGGGAGCAGTTGATCTGGACCCGAGGCACGACCGAGAGCATCAATCTGGTGGCGCACAGTTTTGCGCGTGAACGCCTGCGTGCCGGAGATCGCATTCTCGTTTCAGGCATGGCGCATCACTCGAACATCGTGCCGTGGCAACTGGCGGCACGAGCGGCAGGAGCCAGTGTGGTACCGATTCCGGTCACCGACGGGGCAGAGCTCGATCTGGTTGCATTGCGCGAACTGCTCGATTCGCGTGTGCGCCTGGTTGCGCTCGAACACGTGTCGAATGCGATGGGAACCATCCACCCGGTTGCCGACATCATCGCCGAGGCCCACGCGGTGGGCGTGCCGGTACTGCTCGACGGTGCGCAGGCAGTCGGGCACATGTCGATCGACGTGCAGGCGCTCGATGTCGATTTCTACGCGTTCTCCGGACACAAGATGTTCGGACCTACCGGCATCGGTGTGCTCTATGGCAAGCGGGAGTGGCTTGAAGCGATGCAGCCGTACCAGGGCGGCGGCGAGATGATCGAAAGCGTCGACTTCGACCACACCAGCTACGCACGCCTCCCGTACCGCTTCGAGGCGGGTACGCCGCATATCGCAGGAGCGATCGGGATGGGAGCAGCGATCGCATGGCTGCAGGGAATCGATCGGCCGGTGGCGGCACGCCATGAAGACGAGCTGCTCGCACACGCGCTCGAGCTTGCTGGTGATTTCCCCGGTTTTCGTTTGCTCGGTCGTGCTCCGTACAAGGTGGCGGTGCTCAGCTTCGTGCTCGAGGGCGCGCACCCCCAGGACGTGGGAACCTTGCTCGATCAGCAGGGCATTGCCGTGCGCAGTGGCCATCATTGCGCGCAACCGGTCATGAACCGTTTCGGAATACCAGGCACGGTGCGTGCCTCGTTCAGTCTCTACAACACGCACGCCGAGGTCGAAAGCCTGTTCGCGGCGCTGCACAAGGTGCGGAGTTTCCTGTGAATGCCACGGTTGCAGAATTCGATCCCTCGATGCCGGTACGGATCACCGAGACGGCGTTGCGCCATTTTCGCCAGCAGATCGCAGCGAAGGGAGCTGCGGGGCTGCGACTCGGCGTGAAGCAAAGCGGCTGTACCGGCTACAAGTACGTGCTCGACCTGGTGAACGAAGCACCAGCGGATGATGTGCTGATCGCCGTTGCGACCGATGTGGCGCTGTGGGTCGATCCCACGGCGCTCCCGATCGTGCGCGGCACCACGATCGACTACGCCCGTGAGGGGGTCAACAGCGCGGTGCGGTTCCTGAACCCGAACGTACAGGATCGTTGCGGCTGTGGCGAGAGCTTCAATGTCTCCGGGGAGGCAGCGGTCTGATGGAACGACGCATGGTGGTGACACAGCGCGATTGTCCCGCACGCCTGGTTCCGGTCGGCACGCCGATCATGATCCCCAAGGACACTTTCGTGACGCTCACCCAGGCGCTTGGTGGCAGCTACACGGTGACGGTCAACGGCAATATGGCGCGGGTCGACGGTACCGACGCGGATGCGCTTGGCCTCGAGGGAATCGATCTCGACTTCGAGGCGTCCGCTGATGGGCAGATCTCGCGCGAACAGGTATTCGAGGTGCTGCAGACGATCTATGACCCGGAGATCCCGGTCGACGTGGTATCGCTCGGTCTGGTGTATGAAGTCGGCATCGATCAGGACGCGCGCGAGGTATACATACGCATGACGCTGACTGCACCGGGTTGCGGCATGGGGCCGGTGCTGGTCGGTGACATCGAGAGCCGTGTCATGAAGGTGCCGCACGTGCGCAAGATCACGGTCGATCTGGTATTCGATCCGCCATGGACGCGCGATATGATGTCGGATGAGGCTCGCCTCGCAACGGGGCTGTTTTACTGAACTCCGACTTACGGCACGGACAGCAACAACATGGGTTCCAGCAGTGCGGCAGCGTCTGCCGACGAGATCGTCGAGACGCTCGGCTTCTTTGACGACTGGGAAGATCGCTACCGCTACATCATCGACCTTGGGCGCGAGTTGCCCGAGATGCCGGTCGAGCGGCGGCGTGACGAACTGCTGGTGCGCGGCTGCCAGAGTCAGGTCTGGCTCGACTGGCAGGAAGAAGACGGACGCATCGTTCTGGAGGCCGACAGCGACGCGCTGATCGTGCGTGGACTGATCGCGCTGATCCTCGCGGTCTACGACCGGCGCACTCCGCGTGAAATCCTCAACTTCGATATCGAGGGCTATTTCACCCGGCTCGACCTGTTGCGCCATATCAGCCAGACGCGTGGCAACGGGCTGCGCGCGATGGTACAACGCATCCGTGATGTCGCGCAGGTGCGCAGCGTCGCCTAGTTTTTCCCGACGACACGAGGGCTCCTCATCATGCGGCACGACATCGAATTTCCCGGGCACGGCGGCACCACGCTGCGCGGCTGGCTGTATGTGCCGGAGGGGGCACGCAGCGGCCCGGCACTGGTGATGGCGCATGGCTTCTCGGCCACGATCGATATGGGTATCGACGCATTCGCGCGCGTGTTCTGTGCTGCCGGCATCACGGTGCTGGCCTACGACCAGCGCAACCTCGGCCTGAGCGACGGTGAGCCACGGCAGGAAATCAATATCTGGGCGCAGGCGCGCGACTACCGGCGCGCGATCGATTGGCTGGAGCAGCGCCCGGAAGTCGATCCACGGCGCATCGGGATCTGGGGTTCGAGTTTCAGCGGGGGGGAAGTGCTGGTCGTCGGTGGCTGTGACCGGCGCGTGGCTGCGGTGATCGCCAATGTGCCGTTTGCGAGCCTGCCCGACGTGGCGCAGCGCCAGCCGGAACCCGGTGCCTTCGAGGCGATCAGGACGGCATTGTTCGACGAAAGCGGCAATGGACCGGCCGATGCCGGCGGTGATCCGATCGGTCCGCTCGCGGTAGTCGCCGATGAACGCGTGGAACTGCCGGCGTTCCTGCCGTTCCAGGAAGCAACCGACTGGTTCCGCGAATACGGTTTGCGCAGAAGCAAGACCTGGCAGAACCGTGTCTCGCTGCGTGCCTTGCCGACCAGTTCCACGCCTGCCTTCGACCCGGCTGTTTGTGCGCCGCATATCGCGCCACGTGCCTTGTTGATGGTGCTTGCCAGCGAAGACCGCATGGCTCCGGTCGACGGCGCCCGGCAGACATTCGCGAATGCCGGCGAGCCGAAGCGCCTGGAAGTGATCGAGGGTGACCACTTCGTCGTCTATCAGGGTCCGGGGTTCGAACGCAGTTCGGCGGTGATGCGCGATTTCCTGCTCGAACACCTGTGAGCCGTACTGCAGGGGAGTGTGTGGTGCGATCGTTCACTGCCGATAGCCAAGTCGAGTGTATGCAGCCCGGACGCTACCGGGTGGCGTTGCCCGCGGAGTGGGACATCGCCGGCAAGGCCAACGGCGGTTTCATGCTGGCGCTTGCAGCGCGTGCGATGGCTGCCGAAGCGGGGCGTCCGCACCCGGTCACGATCACGGCACATTTCCTGGCACCGGGGCAACCCGGTCTGGCCGAGGTGCAGACGCAGCTCGTGAAGCGCGGCAAGCGCTTCTCGATCCTGAGCGCCACGATGTCGGCGGCACAAACGCCGTTGCTGCAGGTGCTCGGGACCTTTGGCGATCCGGGGGAAGCAGCGAGCGAATTCTGCATCATCGATGGCGCGCCACCCGCGTTGCCCGAACCGGATGCCTGCGTACGTTACGACGGTCCCCCGGGACCGCCCACGATGTACCGCAATATCGACCTGCGTCTGCATCCCGAGGATGCCGCGCTTGCCGGCGGCAAGCCCAGCGGTCGCATGCGCGTGCGCGGCTGGTTGCGCTTTCCGGGGGATGCGGTACCCGATGTGATGAGCCTGCTGGTTGCAGTGGATGCGTTTCCGCCTACCGTG